>NZ_JBQFLX010000025.1:0-73837 GCF_056531525.1 Ruegeria sp. N11 | reverse complement strand
GCTCGATCTCGTCGCGCTGGCGCCCCAACTCGGACCGGATCGAGCCGAAAAGCTCAGGATCACGATCCGAAAGAGACTGGGTGAAAAAACCGGTGTCACGAAGATTGGCGTTCATGGGGGCTCCACATGGCTGGGAATAATCTTGCGGATTTCCTATCGGAAACGACATACATGCAAAAGTCGTAAAGCGACGAATTGGCCCGTTATGGCGTCAAGTCTGGCCTATCGGGGAAAGGTATGTTTGTTTCGGAACCAAATGTGCAGCACCGGAAACCCGTTTACATGATTCAGAGAATCGCCTTTCTTGCCAGCGACGCCAAGGTGGCCCAGATTGCGCGGGATGCGCTGGTCGCCCGATACGGCAATGCCGCGCCTCGGGACGCAGATGTTGTGGTCGCGCTTGGAGGCGACGGGTTCATGTTGCACACCCTGCACAACATGCAACATCTGGATACGCCGGTTTATGGCATGAACCGCGGAACCATCGGCTTTCTGATGAACGAGTTCAGTGAAGGTGACCTGATGGAGCGGTTGGCCGCCGCCGAGGAGGAGGTCATCAACCCGCTGGCCATGCGCGCCATGGATCAGTCCGGCAAGATGCACGAAGCGCTTGCAATCAACGAAGTGTCGTTGCTGCGCGCCGGACCGCAGGCCGCGCGGCTGAAAATCAGCGTGGATGGCAGGGTTCGCATGGCTGAACTCATGTGCGACGGTGCATTGTTGTCCACGCCTGCCGGATCCACTGCCTACAACTACTCGGCCCACGGCCCGATTCTGCCGATCGGGTCGGATGTTCTGGCGCTGACCGCGATTGCCGCATTTCGCCCGCGCCGCTGGCGCGGCGCTCTGTTGCCCAAGATCGCGCATGTCAGGTTTGATGTGATCGAAGCGGATAAACGACCGGTCATGGCGGATGCGGATTCGAACTCATTCCCTGACATAGATTGGGTTGAAATCCGGTCCGAGCCGTCAATCACACACCGAATTCTGTTCGATCCCGGCCATGGTCTTGAGGAGCGTCTGATTTCTGAGCAGTTTACCTAAGCTGTCCAGTTTGAACATTTTTTCGGTTTGTGTGAACCAGTTCACAGGAAAGTGCTTTATCATTCGTTAATCTGAACTTGCCCGGAGAACACGCTAAGGCGGGAGTGAGTGGCCGCCAACAGCGTATTCGAAATGATTGCGCAGTTTTCGCGCTGGCGAGGGTGGGTGGTGCTACGCTCGTCATCAGAAATTCGGGCATATTTTAGTATGCGGACCCCGGGCACAAAAACCCGGGGTCTATTTTTGTCAGCTGCGTTGTCAGGGTTTAGGCCGAGGCTCAGCGTGCCCCTGATTCCATTCTGTCCCACAGCGGAAAACACATCTGCCCGACGCGGGCTTCGATCGCGGCCGCAGCATCAACCGCCAAGTCTTCACGCCACCGCCGCGCAGCGATCTGCACGTTGATCGGCTGAGGGCCTTTAGGCAGGCTGGCAAGCCGGGCGGGAACGCATGCGGCCGGCAGACCCAGAAAGTTCATCGCGTACGAGTAGACGGCGCAGCCGAGAACCTCGTGAACACCTTCGGCCCCCTCTGTGTCACGATCGGGTCCAAAGAAGGGTTGCGGCAGAAATGGGGACAGAACCAGCGCGTAGTCCTCCATGAACAGTGACCATTGCCGTGCATAGTGGCTGCGTTCCGCCAGCATGCGGATCAACTCGGTTCCCACGATCGGCGGAAATTCCTGGAAGTACACCTCAAAGACATCCCGGATGGTCTGCGATCCGACCGCTTCGATGTCGCTTTTCATCAGGGTCAGAACCTCGCCCATCAGTGCGCGATACCCATTGCGCCCGCAGTCGAACACATCCGGCGTTGCGACTTCGTCTACCTGATAGCCCGCGTCCGTCAATGCATCGCGTGCGGTATCCAGCGCCATTTCAACTTCGGGGTGCAGGTCGTAGCCGTATGTGTTCTTCGTGAATGCAACCCTGATCGGGGTATCCGGGTCCTCGGTCCGCCAGGGCAGGGGAACGTGGAACGGGTCCCGCGGGTCGGGGGCAATCAGACAAGGCATGGACAGGTGCAGGTCGGCGGCAGAACGTGCGATCAGCCCCTGCACCGACATGGACTGTGCCAGTAACCCGCGTTCCGCCTGTTGACTGGGGTTCCAGGCTGGTACCCGGCCCAGACCGGGTTTGACCGTCGCCGCGCCGTTGGCAGCTGCTGGAAATCGCAGGCTGCCACCGATGTCGTTGCCATGGCCCAGTGCGCCGATGCCGGCCATCACTGCAGCGCCTGCACCGCCAGACGACCCGCCGGGCGAGATGTGCCTGCCCCAGGGGTTGTGCGTGCGACCATAAAGCGGATTGTCGGTGTCCGCGCGGAACGAGAATTCAGGTGTATTCGTTCGGCCGATCACGACCGCGCCTGCCTTCAACAGATTGGCAACCACCGGGGCGTCGTCGGGTGCGATGACATCCTTCAGGGCAGAAACGCCATTTGTTGTCGCGTGGTCCTTCTGGTCCACATTGACCTTGATGGTGACGGGAACACCGTGCAGCGGGCCTGCAGACGCGCCTTTGGCGCGCGCCTTGTCCAGTTCTCGTGCGCGTTCAAGGGCTTGCACACTCAGGTCGTCTACGACCGCATTCAGGTCCGGGTTGATCTCGTGCATCCGGTCCAGAGCGCCTTGCACGGCGGCCTCGGCGCTCAGTGCGCCGCTGCGGGTTTGGCTGGACAATTCGGTGGCGCTTAGTCGCCAGAGTTCTTGATCTGTCATGGGCCCTCTCTGTCTCAGGGTGACAGTAGGGGGCCGGTAACAGGTTGCAAGCGAAAGGCGAAGGGCGGGCGACGGTTTGTCGCCAGTTTCTGGGTTACTGAGCGTAACCGATGGTTTTCAGGGCTTCGGCGATCTCATCCAGAATGGCCGGATCGTCGATGGTTGCGGGCATCTTGTAGTCCTTGCCATCTGCAATCGAGACCATGGTACCCCTAAGGATCTTGCCCGACCGCGTCTTGGGCAAGCGGTCGACCACGACAGCAAGCTTGAACGCCGCAACAGGCCCGATCTTTTCGCGCACCATTTTGACAACATCCTGCACGACCTCGGTGTGATCTTTGTCGCAGCCAGCGTTCAGGCACAAAAAGCCAACTGGCATCTGCCCCTTCAGCTGGTCCGAGACGCCGATGACCGCGCATTCGGCGACGTCGGGATGGGCGGCCAGGACCTCTTCCATCCCGCCTGTGGACAGGCGGTGGCCGGCCACGTTGATCACGTCGTCGGTGCGCGCCATGATATAGAGATAGCCGTCCTCGTCGATCATCCCCGCGTCACCGGTTTCGTAATAACCGGGGAACTGATCCAAATAGGATTTGCGGAACCGGTCCTCGGCGTTCCAAAGGGTCGGCAGAGTGCCGGGCGGCAGGGGGAGTTTGACCGCGATGGCCCCAAGCTCGCCCGCCTGAACCGGGTGGCCTGCCTCATCCAGAATCTGCACGTCATATCCTGGCATCGGCTTGGCGGGTGATCCCAGCTTGACGGGCAGTTCCTCGATCCCCAACGGGTTGCCGGCAATGGTCCAGCCCGTTTCGGTCTGCCACCAATGATCGATCACTGGAACTTTCAGTGCGTTCTGCGCCCATGTGATCGTGTCCGGGTCTGCGCGTTCACCTGCCAGAAAAAGTGCCCTCAGGCAGGACAGGTCGTAATTCTTAAGCATGTCGCCCGAAGGGTCTTCGCGCTTAACAGCGCGGATGGCCGTTGGGGCGGTGAAGAAGCTGCGCACGTTGTGTTCAGAAATCACCCGCCAGAAAGTGCCCGCATCCGGGGTGCCGACCGGTTTACCTTCGAACACGATCGTCGTGTTGCCGTGGATCAGCGGCGCGTAACAGATATAAGAATGACCGACGACCCAGCCCACGTCCGAGGCGGCCCAGAACACATCGCCCGGATCAACGTTGTAGATGTTCTTCATCGACCAGTTCAGCGCTACAAGGTGCCCTGCGGTAGGGCGCACAACACCTTTGGGCGCGCCGGTCGTTCCCGACGTATAAAGGATATAGGCTGGATCGTTGCCATCAACCGGCACACATTCCGCCGGTTCAACGCCGTATTGGAAACCATGCCAGTTGAAATCGCGCCCTTCGATCAGCTGCGCCACTTCCTGTTCGCGCTGGAAGATGACGCAGAATTCGGGCTTGTGACTCGCCATCTCGATGGCGCCGTCCAGTAGCGGCTTGTAGTGCACCACCCGACCAGGTTCCAGCCCGCAAGACGCCGCAATGATCGCTTTTGGTTTCGCGTCGTCGATCCGAACGGCCAGTTCATTGCTGGCAAAACCGCCAAACACGACAGAGTGAACAGCCCCCAACCGCGCGCAGGCCAGCATCGCCTCAAGTGCTTCGGGGATCATGGGCATGTAAATAATGACCCGGTCGCCTTTCTCGATCCCCTTGGCCCGCAGCGCCCCGGCCAGCGTTGCAACGCGGTTGCGCAGTTCGACATATGAGATTTCGCGTTTCGTATGGGTGATCGGGCTGTCGTAGATTATGGCCGTCTGCTCACCCCGACCGTTTTCAACATGCCGGTCCACCGCATTCCAGCAGGTGTTGACCTTGGCGTCACAGAACCATTCATAGAGCGGGGCATTGTCGTCAAACAGCGCTTTGCTTGGCGGCTGTACCCAGTCGATCCCCTTGGCGGCGTCCATCCAGAACGCCTCCGGATCGGATTTCCAACTCTCATAGATGTCCTGATAAGCCACGGCATCGTCCTCCTCAAAATCCCTTGCAAGTGTGTTAGGCATCCGCCGCCTGTCGGACAAGCGGCTGAAATGACGGCGCGTCAGTTTACCGCGAATTATTTGCAGATACCGGGAAAATGGGCTGCAAAGTTTTGCAAATCGCCTTCCCGATCAAGGTGAATTGGCAACAAAGCCTTTGTTTTGCAAAACTGCAAACTATTAGTTGCAAATGGCCGCGGAATCACGGAGCGTTCAGTTTCCGGTCTTGGCGTATCGGGGCAAGCTGTCCTGAATATCCAGCCACGGCAGGTGATCTGTATGGAACACGTGAAACCGGGGCGAAACTGTTTCCGGGTTTTCCAGCGTCGCGATGTAAAGGTGGATGTTCACCGTGTCCCCCGCATTGCGATACGCCATCTGAGTTCCACAGGCCGCGCAGAACAGCCGCTCGACATCCGGGGATGACCGATAGACCGCAGGTGCATTGCCAGACCAGGTCACCGATTCATGCGGCAATCCGAAAAATGCGGTAACAGGGGCGGCGCAGTTGCGGCGGCAATCCGTGCAGTGGCAATAGCAACTCCACGCTATGTTGCCGTCACTTTCCCAACGGACGGCCTTGCAGTGACAATGCCCCTTCATGGTGCCCCCTCCCGAAAACGGCGGCCTATGTCAGAGCCACCCCATTAACCGTAATGCGCAACCGGAGTTCCGGCAATGGCCGCCATGTTCAACAAGCCGCGCGCCGTGATCGAGGGCGTCACGATATGCGCCTTGTTGCCCATGCCCATCAGAATGGGGCCGACCTCGATTCCGTCCGCTTTCATCTTCAGAATGTTTCGCACCCCGCTGGCGGCATCCGCGTGGGCAAAGATCAACACATTCGCTGCGCCCTGAAGGCGCGAATTCGGGAAAATACGCGAGCGTAGCTCGGGGTCCAGCGCAACATCCAGGTTCATTTCACCTTCATAGGTGAAGTCCCGAGGTTTGGAGTCCAGAATATCCAGCGCGGCGCGCAGGCGCTTGCCCGAACCTTCCGCCTGATTGCCGAATTGCGATTGCGAGCAGAACGCGATTTTCGGCTCAAGCCCGAACCGCCGCACGTGGCGGGCCGCCCCGATTGTCGTTTCGGCAAGTTCTTCAGGTGTGGGCAGTTGCCGGACATGTGTGTCGGCAATGAAAAGGGGACCGTCCTCCAATATCATCAGGGACAGCGCACCCTGCGCGCGAAGATCTCCGTCGTCCAGAACCTGTTCGACATAGTTCAGATGCCAGCGGTATTCGCCAAATGTGCCACAGATCATGCTGTCGGCTTCTTCACGCTGGACCATGATCGCGGCAATCGCGGTCGTGTTGGTGCGCATGATCGCCTTGGCCAGATCCGGTGTAACGCCCCGGCGCTGCATGACCTGATGGTAAGAATTCCAGTAATCGTAGTAACGCGGGTCGTTTTCCGGGTTCACGATCTGAAAATCCTGCCCCGGCCGGACAGTCAGGCCCAGCTTTTCGCAGCGTGCATCGATCACCTCGGGTCGGCCAATCAAGATCGGCGTTTCCGTAGTTTCTTCCAGGATCGCCTGTGCCGCGCGCAGAACCCGTTCGTCTTCGCCTTCGGCAAAGACAATTCTGCGCGACGCTGCGGCTGCGGCCTCGAAAACCGGACGCATCAGCAGGGCCGATTTGAAAACGGTCTGGTTCAGGCTTTCCTTATAAGCCTCGATATCCGAGATCGGCCGTTTGGCCACGCCACTGGCCATTGCCGCCTTGGCAACCGATGACGATACAACGCCCACCAGACGCGGATCGAACGGCTTCGGAATCAGATAATCCGGCCCGAACGTCAGTTGTTCTCCCTGATAGGCGGCTGCGGCTTCGGCGCTGGTGGTGGCGCGGGCCAGTTCGGCGATGCCATCGACGCAGGCAATCTGCATGTCATCGTTGATCTCGGTCGCGCCGACGTCCAGGGCACCGCGAAAAATGAAGGGAAAGCACAGCACGTTGTTGACCTGATTGGGAAAATCGCTGCGGCCCGTTGCGATGATCGCGTCCGGAGCAACCTCTCGGGCGGCATCCGGCAGTATCTCAGGGGTCGGATTGGCCAGGGCAAAGATGATCGGGCGCTTGGCCATCTTCGCGACCATCTCGGGCTTCAGGACATTCGGGCCGCTGAGCCCCAGAAACAGATCTGCATCGCCAATTACATCATCCAGTGTGCGCAGGTCCGATTTCTGCGCGAATTGGTCTTTGTGGGGGTTCATATCCTCGGCCCGGCCTTCGTAGACCAGCCCGTGAATATCGCACAGCCAGATGTTCTCGCGCTTGACCCCCAGTTTGACCAGCATCATCAGACAGGCAATGCCCGCTGCACCGCCGCCAGTTGACACCACCTTGATGTCTCCGAACTTCTTACCGGCAACGTGTAGGGCGTTCTTGGCCGCGGCGCCAACGACGATGGCCGTTCCGTGTTGGTCATCGTGAAATACCGGGATGTTCATCCGCTCACGGCACAGTTTTTCGACGACAAAACAATCCGGTGCCTTGATGTCCTCCAGATTGATGGCGCCGAAGGTCGGTTCCAGTGCGCAGACGATATCCGCCAGCTTTTCCGGGTCGGGCTGGTCCACTTCGATATCGAAACAGTCGATACCAGCGAATTTCTTGAACAGAACCGCCTTGCCTTCCATCACCGGTTTCGAGGCCAGTGCGCCAATATTGCCAAGACCCAGAACCGCGGTGCCGTTTGACACGACACCCACCAGATTCCCGCGCGATGTGTAAAGCTCGGCATTGGCGGCATCCGATTTGATCTCAAGGCTGGCCTCGGCCACACCGGGCGAATAGGCACGCGCCAGATCGCGGCCATTGGCCAGCGGTTTGGTCGCTTTTATTTCAAGTTTTCCGGGCTTCGGGTGGGCGTGATAGTCAAGCGCGGCCTGCCGCAGGCTGGGTGTGTCGGACATCGGTGAACAAGCTCCTTCCCGGAATTTGGTTTAGTGTTAAACTATATTTTCTGACTTGGCTATGCGGTCTAATGCGTGGGCCGGAATTGGCCGATAGTGACAGGCTGGTTGAAATTGTTAGTGGTTCTTTTACACGGAGTGGACTTTCACTGCAGCGAAGCGCAAAATCAGGCATGAGCATAAAAGACAACACGCGGCCGGAGAAGGCCGTTTCAGGCAACCAGTCCACTTTTGGTATGGAAAAGTCCGGGTTCCGCGTGGCAATTGCGCTGATGGCCCTGATCCTGTGCGCCGTTGTGATTTGGCCCCTGCAGGCCGAGCAGCTCAACCAGGAAGGGGGGCCGTTCGAAACGATTTCGGCTGCCGCGCTGCTTGCTGCCGGGCTGGCGGCACTGGTGCGGTTTCCCGGATTGAAACGTCTTTACATCGGTGTGACCTGCCTGCTTTTGGCCGAGCGCGAGCTGGAAGCAGACATTTATTCCGAAGGAACCGTGCCGTTTTTGATACTGAGCGGCCTGGATGACATTCTGGACATGACGCTGATCCGGGTCGTGCTTGCGGTCATCATACTGGGCGGTGCCATTTGGCACGGGGTGCCCAACGCACGGCTTGCGCTGAAACAGCGCGCGCCGTTTTTGCTGATCTTCGTTCTTGCCGGGCTGTCGGCTGTGGTGGCCCAGCTTCTGGAAGAGGTCTCGGGACTTTTTGACGAGACGCTGTCCCCGATTATGGCGATCCGTCTGTTTGCGCTGGAAGAAACGCTCGAGATGTTCTTTTCGATTGGCATTTTGGCCTCTGTTCTGATCGGATGGCCCAAATCGAATATTGAAGAGAAGCCTGATGACCAGCAGCAAAAGTCCGACACTCGCTGAATTCCGTCTGCCCACGAACGAACTGCGCGACGACATCCCGTTTTATACCAGAACGCTGGGGATGCGGATGGATATGATCTATCCCGCCGATGACCCCCGTGTTGCGGTGTTTTCGGGCCATGGCTTGCGATTGCGCATCGAAAAGGACGCGCCCGAGGCGCCCGGGACCTTGCGAATTCTGACCGAGGATCCGGATCGGTTTGCTGGTGGCGAGCGTGTGCTGGTCGCCCCCAATGGAACTCGCATAGAAATTGACGACCGCAACCCGCCGCTGGTGATGCCGGAAACGGTGCATTCCTTTGTCGTGCGTAGGCTGAAGGATCAGGCGCCGTGGATCATTGGACGGGCGGGTATGCACTATCGCGATCTGGTGCCTGATCGGCTGGGCGGGTCGATCATCGCCAGCCACATCCGTATCCCCGATGGCGGCCCGGTGCCCGACATGGTGCACTTTCACAAGGTCGGGTTTCAGCTGATCTTCTGTATCCACGGCTGGGTCGATGTTGTGTACGAGGATCAGGGCGAAAAGATGCGCCTGACGGCGGGCGATTGCTTTATCCAGCCTCCGGAAATCCGTCACCGCGTGCTCGAGGCCTCGGACAATGTGCAGGTGATTGAGATCGGTGTACCCGCGGAACATGTCACGGAAATCGATCATGACATGGATCTGCCCACCCCTCATTTCCGGCCCACGCGGGAATGGCAGGGGCAGCGGTTTGTGTACAATCAGGCCAAAGATGCCGAGTGGGGGGAGTTCCGCTTGCCGGGATATATCTGCCGGGACACCACGATTGCGGAAAACACTAAGGGCGTTGCCGGGGTTCAGGTGGTAAAACGGGGGCAGGGCGATCCGGTCTGGGCCAGTCATGATACCGATATCCATTTCACCTTCGTGATGAACGGTCAGGTGACGCTGGAAGGGGAAGGACGTGATCCCTATCGGCTGGAACAGGGCGACGCCTTTGTGATCCCGCCGGGGATGCGCACGCGCCTTGCGGACCCGTCCGATGATGTCGAGCTGCTGGAGGTCACATTGCCCGGGACCTTCAATACAACGCTGGGTTAGGTCAAGATCGGATCAGGAAACATGCGCCGGGGGCTTCAAATCCCCCGGCTCTTTCCATTAGGGTATGGCATTCTGACCAGATGATCAAAAATTGGGAATCACCATGCCTTTGAAAGACGCCGCCCTGTCCGTCCGGGAAAACGCTTACGCGCCGTATTCGAAGTTCAAAGTGGGCGCGGCGATCCGGTCGAAGTCCGGAGTGATCTTTTCCGGCTGCAACGTGGAAAATGTCGCCTACCCGGAAGGCACTTGTGCCGAAGCGGGTGCGATTGCCGCGATGGTGGCCGCGGGTGAGCAGGAACTGACCGAGGTTTATGTTGTCGCCTCGAGCCCGCAACCGGTACCGCCTTGTGGCGGATGCCGTCAGAAGCTGGCGGAATTCGGCAAGCCGAACGTCAAAGTGACGCTTGCGACAGCAACCGGAACTGAGCTTGAGACAACCATCGGACAGCTTCTGCCCGGCGCGTTCGACGCCTCTCATATGGAGGATGTCTGAACCTATGGACGCCCGTTCGATCATCGCGAAACTGCGCCGGGGTGACGTTCCGACCAGTGCAGAGCTGAACTGGTTCGCCCAGGGTTTGGCCGATGGTGCCGTCAGTGACGCGCAGGCCGGGGCGTTTGCCATGGCAGTTTGCATGGGCAGTCTGGGCGCACAGGGCCGCGCCGATCTGACCGTCGCGATGCGCGACAGTGGAGAGGTGCTGAGCTGGGATCTGGACGGTCCGGTGATCGACAAGCACTCGACCGGTGGGGTCGGGGATTGTGTCAGCCTTGTGCTGGCGCCGGCGCTGGCCGAATGCGGGGCCTATGTTCCGATGATCTCGGGGCGGGGTCTTGGCCATACCGGCGGGACACTGGACAAGCTTGAGGCCATTCCAGGGGTCAGCACCCAAATCAGTCAGGACCGGCTCGAGCAGATATTGCGCGAAACCGGTGCGGCCATCGTCGGCGCGACCGGTCAGATCGCACCTGCGGACAAGCGTCTTTATGCGGTGCGCGACGTGACGGCGACAGTTGAAAGCCTGGATCTGATTACGGCGTCGATCCTGTCGAAAAAGCTGGCAGCGGGCCCGGATGCGTTGGTGCTGGACGTGAAGGTCGGTTCCGGTGCGTTCATGAAAACGCTGGATGATGCCCGAAATCTGGCGCGGGCCTTGACCGAAACGGCAAACGCCGCCGGGTGTCGCACGTCGGCAGTGATCACCGATATGAACCAGCCTCTGGCCTCGGCGCTAGGCAATGCGCTGGAAATAGCCGAGGTGATGAGGGCGATCACCAGCGGCCAACCGACACCTCTTGCCGAGCTTTCCGCCGAATTGGGCGGTGTGTTACTTAAAGATGCGGGAATGTATGCCTCGATTGACGAGGGGCGCAGGCAAATCGCCGATGTGATCAGGGACGGTCGCGCGGCGGACCGGTTTGGCCGCATGATGGCGGCGGTGGGCGGTCCGGTCCATCTTGTCGAAAACTGGGAACGCTTTCTGCCCGAAGCGAATGTCATTCAGGAAGTTGCGGCCCAACACAGCGGCTATATCACAAGCATAGACGGCGAGGCGCTGGGTCTGGCCGTCGTCGCGCTGGGTGGCGGGCGGCAGGTCGAAGCCGACGTCATTGACCCGGCAGTGGGCATTTCTGACATCGTGCGATTGGGGCAGCAGGTATCCCAGCGCGAGCCACTGGCCGTGGTGCACGCCGCACGCGAAGACGCAGCCCGGCAAGCCGCAGAGGCGATTTTGCAGGCCATCACGATCAGCGAAACGCCCGCACCGATCCCCGATCTCGTCCATGAAAGGATTACCGCATGAGCCGGGCTTTCCTTGTTGTCATGGATTCCGTCGGCATCGGTGGTGCGCCGGATGCGGATCAGTTTTTTAACGGTGAGGTCCCGGATACGGGTGCCAACACCGTGGCCCATATCGCGCAGGCCTGCGCGGAAGGGCGCGCCGAAGATGGTCGATCGGGTCCGCTGCACCTGCCCAACCTCGACGCGCTGGGGATGGGAGCGTCTGTGCGTCTGGCCTCGGGCGATGAAACACCGGGGCTCGAGGTCGAACCAACCGGCCTTTGGGGCTGCGCGCACGAACATTCGCTGGGCAAGGACACGCCTTCGGGCCACTGGGAACTGGCCGGACTGCCGGTGCCGTGGGACTGGCACTATTTCCCGGACACCACGCCCGCATTCCCCGCTGATCTGAGCCGCGCGGCGGCAGAGGCAGCCGGAACAGACGGGATACTGGGCGATTGCCACGCCTCGGGCACGAAAATCATTGCCGAGCTGGGGGCTGAACACATGCGGACGGGCTGGCCGATCTGCTACACCTCGGCCGACAGCGTGTTCCAGATTGCCGCGCATGAGGAAAGCTTTGGCCTCGACCGTCTGCTGCAGATGTGCCGGACGCTGGCCCCGATGCTGCATGACATGAAGATCGGCCGCGTCATCGCACGCCCGTTTATAGGCTCGCCCGAGGACGGGTTCACCCGAACCACCAACCGCAAGGATTTTGCCATTCTGCCGCCCGCGCCGGTTTTGACCAACTGGGCGCAGGATGCCGGACGCCGCGTTCACGCGGTGGGCAAGATCGGCGACATTTTCTCGATGCAGGGGATTGATACCTTGTGCAAGGGCTCGGACGCCGAACTGATGGGGCACCTGTCTGATCTGGTGGACGAAGCTGAAGACGGCAGTCTGACCTTTGCCAATTTTGTCGAGTTTGACAGTCTCTATGGACATCGCCGCGACATCAGCGGCTATGCCCGCGCGCTGGAATGGTTCGACCGCGAAATCGGCGCGATCCTGAAAAAACTGCGCGCGGATGACCTGATGGTGCTGACCGCCGATCATGGAAATGATCCTAGCTGGACCGGCACAGACCACACACGCGAAAAGGTGCCGGTGCTGATCGCAGGGCGGGGCGCAGGGCAGATCGGTGCGGTCAATTTCGCCGATGTCGCCGCCAGCATCGCGCATCACCTGAACATTCCGGCACATGGACCGGGACGGAGTTTTCTATGACTGTCGCAGACCTGCCTAAGATCGAGTTGCATCTGCATCACGAAGGCGCGGCTCCGCCCGCCTTCATTCGCCAGCTTGCGCATGAAAAACGCATTGATCTGAGCGGTATTTTCAAGCCCGACGGCTCCTATGACTTCCGCGATTTCGCCCATTTCCTGAGCGTTTATGAGGCCGCCTGCGAAGTATTGAAATCGCCCGAGGATTTCCGCCGACTGACCCTGGCAATTCTGGAAGAAAGTGCGGCCAATGGCGTGGTGTATTCGGAAACCTTCCTGAGCCCCGATTTCTGCGGCGGTGGCGATGTGCACGCCTGGCGCGATTACCTGAATGCCATTCAGGACGCCGCGGATGAGGCCGAGTGCAAGTTCGACATCACCCTGCGCGGCGTCGTCACGTGTGTTCGCCATTTTGGCCCGGACAAGGCGAAACTCAGCGCCCGTTGCGCGGCCGAAACCTCAGGCGACTGGATCACGGGCTTTGGCATGGGCGGCAACGAAGGGGTCGGCGCGCAAGGCGATTTCAAGTGGGCGTTTGATTGCGCCCGCGAGGCAGGATTGCGGCTGACCACCCATGCGGGTGAGTTTGGCGGACCGGACAGCGTGCGCGATGCGGTGCGCGCCCTGGGGGTCGAGCGGATCGGACATGGTGTGCGCGCCATCGAAGACCCCGACCTGATGCATGAACTGGTCGACCGGGACATCACGCTTGAGGTTTGTCCGGGGTCCAATGTGGTGCTGGGCCTGTATCCGGATTTCAGCGCCCATCCGATCGCAAAGTTGCGCGATGCGGGCGTCAAGGTCACCGTCTCAACCGACGATCCGCCGTTTTTTCATACCACCATGCGGCGTGAATATGAGATGCTGAACATAGCTTTCGGCTGGCAGGCCGAGGATTTCAGCGCAATGAATGACACGGCCCTCAATGCGGCCTTCTGTGATGAAGACACCCGTATGCGGGTCCAAAAAAGACTGGAGAAAACATGAGCGAACATCTGACCGTCGTTGATCATCCGCTGGTGCAGCACAAATTGACGCTCATGCGGGACAAGGGCACATCGACCGCCGTTTTCCGGCAGTTGCTGCGGGAAATCACCCTTTTGCTGGCCTATGAGGTCACGCGAGAACTAAAGCTGACGACCCGCAACATCGAAACCCCGATGGAGGAGATGGACGCGCCCATTCTGGCCGGTAAGAAACTGGCATTGGTGTCGATTCTGCGTGCTGGCAACGGGATGCTGGACGGTGTGCTTGAATTGATCCCGTCGGCGCGGGTGGGCTTTGTCGGATTGTATCGCGATGAAGAAACGCTGAAACCGGTTCAGTATTACTTCAAAGCGCCCGAAGGACTGAAAGACCGCCTGGTCATTGCTGTGGATCCGATGCTGGCCACAGGCAACAGTTCAGCCGCTGCGATTGATCTGCTGAAAGAGGCAGGCGCGACCGATATCCGTTTCCTCTGTCTGCTGGCCGCGCCCGAAGGCGTCGCGCGGATGAAAGAGGCCCATCCGGATGTGCATATCGTGACGGCCGCGCTGGATCGCGAACTGAATTCCAAGGGCTATATCATGCCCGGACTGGGCGACGCCGGCGACCGGATGTTCGGTACCAAATAAGCTGTCTGCGGCGTTTCGGGTGTAAGGTGAGGCACAAAATCCCTGCCCCGCCTACGGCGTTCTCGGGGTAATCGTGTGGGAGAGTGTTCAGGTAAATCCCGAAAGGCTTTATTCACCACAGATATTTTGCAGCCGGACCCAGTCGCGGTCCGGCAGGATCTGCTCCTGGGATCGGCCCGCCATCGGGTCGGCCTCGATCAGGCCCAGAACCGTTTCGCCAGTGATATCACGCGCGTAGGCGTAAGGTGTCGAGGGCAGGGCCGCCTGAGCAAAAACGGCCAGCAATTCCTGATCGGGCAGGGATGGGCGCGGTTCCGAAAGGACCTGCTCGGTATAACTGTCGATGATTTGCGGTGTCAGTTCACCGGTCGTCAGCAACCGGAATGCGGTTGTCGGGCCGGTGCGGTCCAGCAGATCGTCAAGCGGGTCATGTGCCTCGGCCCGGGCACGTTCGGCGATGACATATCCTGCCGCCACGGCCGGGTCTTCATGATCCTCGACCAAAGTTCGGCTCAGCAGCACCGTGCCGCCCGGCAGGCTAAGGCTGTTCTGCACCCCGGCAGGCAGGATCACGATCTGCCGCACTCCGGTCCTTTTTGCCAGCATATCCAGCGCGGCCTTGGCATCTTCCGACGCACAGGCGCGCCCGGAGACCCTTTCGATGCGTTGCAGGATGGTATCGCCGATGTCCTGCCGCTTGATCTTGGGAACGACTGAAACAACGTGGCTTTGCAAGGCAACCGGCAACCAGAGCAACAGCAGGGCCGCCACGGCGGCGACTACCCCGCCGACACTCAACCAGCGCAGTCGGCCAGGGTGCGGACGTGACCGGTCGATTGCACGTTGCAGCCTGTCGATCGCTTCGATCATCGTGGTTTCGGATTCGGCCAGTTCCAGCGTTTCATCCGGGTCGCCGTCAGGGTTGAAAATGGCCGGGTAGCCGCCCGGATTTTGCCGCTCCAGCGCGGCCAGGGACCAGTGGGTCAGCGCACGGTCATTGAAATCCGATATCGTCAGCGTGGCCTCGCCAATCGAGACGACCACCTCGCGCCGCTGCATATCGGGCGAGGGCCGCCACAGACCGGTGGCTTCGATCCGCTGGTACTGTTTTAAGGCCGTCATCGGGGCGAGGTCTGCTCAAAATTATTTTGATCCAGCTTAGCATGATAAATTTACGCGGCGCAAACCTGTTGAACCGTATTTGGCACTTGCGCCCGGTACCCGGATACGGGGAAATACGCGGGTCCGGCAGCGAAGGCGAAAATTGAACAGAATGCAGGCAGGCAACCCATCTTCACCCGTTTTGGCCTCTGGCCTCATGATCGGCGCAATGGCCATCATCGGGGTGATCGACAATGTCGTGGTTCTGGTGGCCGAGACCATCGGCCTGTGGCAATTCCACCTGAGCCGCGCATTATTGATGCTGCCGCTGGTGCTTCTGTTGTCACTGCTTGGGTTGGGCGGATTGCGCCCGATCCGCCCGGGCATTGTTCTTTTGCGAAGCGTCCTGATGACGCTGGCCATGCTGTTTTACTTCTCGTCGCTTGCTTTGATGCCGGTTGCACAAGCGTTGGCGGGGTTGTTTACGTCCCCGATTTTCGTGTTGCTGATTTCGGCCTTTGGTCTGCGGCAGAAAATCGGGCCCTGGCGCATTCTGGCTGCGCTGCTCGGGTTTCTGGGGTTGCTTCTGGTTCTGCAACTCAATCCGGCGGATTTCGATGCCAGAACCCTGTTGCCGGTCGCAGGCGGGTTTTTCTATGCGCTTGGGGCGATCCTGACACGGTCCCACTGCGCGCAGGAAAGTACGGTCGTCATGCTGGGGGGGATGGTAATTACACTTGGTATTGCTGGCGCGCTGGGGCTGACGGGGTTTTCGATCTTTCCGGTCGGTGCGGAACCGGGCCCGGAAGGGTTTGTGACCCGGGGCGTGGTCTGGCAGATACAACCCTCGCTTCTTTGGGTGGTGGTCCAGGCCGTTGGGTCAACCATTGCTGTTTTCATGCTGATCAAGGCGTATCAGGTTGGTGAGCCATCCTATGTCGCAATTTTCGAATACTCGGTGATGATCTTCGGTCCTGCGTTTGCGTGGGCGGCCTTTGGCCAATCAATCGATGGCATCCAGATCGTCGGCATCGGGCTGATCGTGCTGGCCGGAGCCCTGCTGGGCTGGCGTTCGATGCGTGCGTCGGCGGAACAGGCCGTGGCGTGATCGTTTCCCGGCGCAGGTCGTATGTGTTTGTCCACATCCCCAAAACGGGCGGCACGTCGCTTGCATCGGCGCTGGAACAGAGGGCAACGAAGGATGACATCCTGATCGGAGACACGCCCAAGGCGCGGAACCGTCATCGACGGCAAAAGGACTTACGGGCCAAGGGCCGGTTGTGGAAACACTCCACCCTGGCGGATATCGACGGGCTTGTCCCGCCCGAGGCGTTAGAGCGCATGTTCACTTTCACGCTGGTCCGCAACCCCTGGGATCGGCTTGTCAGTTACTACCACTGGCTGCGGGACCAGAAATTTGACCACCCCGCAGTGTCGCTGGTAAAGGTGTCATCATTTGAAGAATTCTTGCTGAACCCGGCCACGCTTAGGTCAATTCAGGCGCATCCCGCGCGGCGCTACATGACGCGGGCAGATGGGCACGAGCAGTGCCGAGCCTTTATTCGGCTTGAGAAGTTCGAGGAGGATGCTGAACCGTTGTTCGCGCATCTCGGTTTCAGGCTGACCCTTCCGCATCTCAACGGGTCCGAAAGAGAGGTGGATTATCGGCAGTACTATTCCACGCGAACCCTAAATGCGGTGGCGGATGCCTGCGCGGAAGATATCGGAAGATTCGACTACCGGTTCCACTCCTGATCCCATCACCGTTTCCGAATTTCCGGTAAGCCGATGAAAAACGGTCGCATTGTTTTTTGGTTGTGGGTCAATGGGGTCGAAACAACCTCAATTTGGGCTAAAATATGTCAAAACTAAGACAGCGCGCCTGATCACATGATACCCCGGTTTCAATGTTTATCTGTGCCAAGGGGGGCTGGGCACGTGTTTGAAGTAGTGAGTGTTACTGATTTATCAGATCATGCGCGGAAGATGGACAACGTCCTGTCGCGCAATGCAACGTTGTCGCGCCGGGGCGGGTTTGTCCACGGCACCAAGATTGCGACGACCCGAGGCTGGAAGCCGGTGGAGCGCGTCGCGGCAGGTGATCTTGTCCGAACATTGGACCATGGTTTCAAGGAAGTACGCCGAATTGCGACTGACAGGGTGAGCATCGCAACTGGCGAAATGCGCGCAGAATATCTGCCCGTCTACTTGCCGTCGCGTGCGGCGTATAATGGGCGTCCTGTCTGGCTGATGCCAGAACAGGGGGTCGCGCTGGACATAAGCCGGATTGAACCGGGCACCGAAGGCGTGTCTGTGATCCCGGCCCGGATGCTCAGCGGGATGTGCCGGATGACCTCGCAGGCACCGTCGACAACCTTCGATGTCAGCACGTTGTTTTTCGATTGTGACGAGGTGGTGTTTCTTGAAGGCGGGTTGCAGGCCTTTTGCCCGGCAAGTCGCTTTGGATCGCGCGGGTCCTCGGATCAGTCTTCATACCAGATCGCCGAGGCGCAGGACGCCGACCACCTTGTCGATCTGATCGCATACAAGGGCGAACTATCAGCCCTTGCAAACCCGTTGGGTGCGCTGCCCGCGCCCATCCCGCAAGAACCGATTTTTCCCGTCAGGCCACAGTTGGGAGTGCGCCGCCCGGGAAGACCCGGCAGGCCGAATGTGCCAGCCCTGTTTTTGCGGCCTGAATGGCAGACCTAACCAAACACTAAGAAAACGATGCAGGCGCGTATTACGCGCCTGCATCACTTGTTCAGGCGGCCTTTGCCTCGGGCGCGAAGCGGCCATAGAACGTCTGGCCCTTATCGGCCATCTCGCGCAGCAGCGGCGGGCACGCGAACCGTTCGCCGTATTGCGCTGCCAGCTGGTCGCAGCGTTCGGCGGCGTAAGGTGCGCCAATGATGTCCAGCCAGCTTAGTGGGCCACCGGACCACGGGGCAAAACCCCACGCCAGAATGGCACCCACGTCACCTTCGCGGATATCCTCGAGAACGCCTTCTTCCAGCGCGCGGACCGCTTCCAGAACCTGTGCGAACATCAGGCGTTCCTGCACCTCGATCAGGTCGGGCTGATCTTCGACCAGCGGGTATTTGTCTTGCAGACCTTTCCAATACCCGACGCGCTTGCCCTTTTCGTCATAGTCGAAGAAGCCTGCATTTGCCTTGCGGCCCAGACGTCCCTGTTCTTCCATCCAGAAGATCAGATCGTCCGAGGGGCTTTCGGGATAGGCATCGCCCATCGCCGCCTTGGTTGCGCGGGCAATCTTGGCGCCCAGATCAATCGAGGTCTCATCGGTCAGCTGTACCGGCCCGACCGGGAAACCCAGTTGACGTGCGGCGTTGTCAACCAATGCAGGGCTGACGCCCTCGGTAATCATGCGCGCACCTTCGTTGATGTACGGGATGATGCATCGGTTGCAGTAGAAGAACCGCGCATCGTTGACGACGATCGGTGTCTTCCGGATCTGACGCACGTAATCCAGCGCCTTGGCCACCGCACGATCCCCGGTTTCCTTGCCTTTGATGATCTCGACAAGGAACATCTTCTCGACCGGCGAGAAGAAATGGATGCCGATGAATTGATCCGGCCTCATGCTGGCCTTGGCCAGATCGGTGATCGGCAGGGTCGAGGTGTTGGAGGCAAAGATGCAATCTTCGGGAATGATCGCTTCGACCTTTTTGGTCATGTCGGCCTTGACTGCGGGGTCTTCGAATACCGCTTCAATAATCAGGTCGCAGCCTTTCAGATGCTCCAGATCGGGCGTTGCGGTGATGCGGGCCAGCATGGCTTCTTTCTTTTCAGCCGTGACCTTGCCGCGCTTGATACCCTTGTCCAGGTACGCTTCGGTATAGGCCTTACCCTTGTTGGCGGCCTCCTGATCGCGGTCGATGAGAACGACTTCCATCCCGGCCTGAGCGGACACCAGCGCGATGCCCGCGCCCATCATGCCCGCGCCCAGAACACCGATCTTCTTAACCGACTGGTCCGGCACACCCTGAGGTCGCACTGCGCCTTTCTCCAGCGCTTCCTTGTTCAGGAACAGGCTGCGGATCATCGCTGACGAGGACGGGTTCATCAGGATCGAAGTGAACCAACGCGCCTCAATCCTCAGGGCTGTGTCGAAATCGACCAGAGCACCCTCGTAAACCGCGCTCAGCAGGGCCTGAGCGGCCGGGAACGCGCCTTGTGTCTTGCCGTTGACCATCGCCGACGCGCCAACGTAGTTCATGAAGCCAGCCGGATGGTACGGCGCACCACCGGGCATCTTGTACCCCTTTGCATCCCAAGGCTTGACCAGATCCGCATCGCTGGCGTTCAGCACCCATTCCTTCGCGGCGGCCAGCGGGTTTTCGACGACCTCATCGACCATTCCCGCACCCTTGGCCTTGTTCGGCTCCAGTGTTTTGCCTTCCAGCAATAGCGGAGCCGCACCAACGGCACCCAGCTTGCGGACCATGCGGGTGGTTCCGCCCATGCCCGGGAAGATGCCGATCATGATTTCGGGCAGGCCGATCTTGGCCTTCGGGTTGTCGGCGCAGAAAATGCGATGACAGGCCAGTGGCACCTCAAGCCCGATCCCCAGCGCGGTGCCGGGCAGGGCGGCGGCAATCGGTTTGCCGCCCTTTTTGGTCTTCGGGTCCATTCCCGCCAGTTCGATCTTACGTAGAATGCGATGTCCGTTCATGGTGAAATCGAACATGGCCTGCGCCGGTTCATCGCCCGACTTCTCGCGGATCGATCCCAGTACGTTCAGGTCCATACCGGCGGCAAAACTGTCCTTGGCTGAGGTGATAACCGCACCCTTGATGTTGTCATCTGACAGAACCTGATCGATCATCTCTTCGATCAGGGCCAGCGCCTCGACGCGCAGGATGTTCATGCTTTTCTCGGGTACGTCCCAGGTGATGATGGCAACGCCGTCGGCGTCCACTTTCATGGTGAAATCAGTCATGTCTCGTCTCCGATCTGGTCAGCCGTCAGCGGGCTGCCGTCTTTGCGGGTGAAGCGAAAGCCGTGGGCATCGAACTTCACCATCATGTCTATGTCGCTATAATATCCGGTCTCGGTCGGGGTCCGTGTGCCCACCACCAGAAAGGTCGCGGGCGCATCGGTTTTGTTTACAAGGTGATGGCCATTGGCCTCACCTGCGGGCCAGGCGGCGCAATCGCCGGGCTGCATCTCATGCTCACCATCGTCATCTATCAGCACACAGGTGCCAGTGAGCATGATCGCAAACTCGTCCTGCTCCATATGATAATGGCGCAGCGAGGACATGCCTTGCGGTTCAAGCCGCACGATGTTGACCCCGTATTGGGATAGCCCGCCGGCATCTCCGACCGGTTGAACAAAGCGGCCATCGCCAGCTTTGGCCAGCTTGCCGGGGTAACCCGAACCGCCCCGGAAAGGGATTCGAGAGAGATCCAGCTTGGGCATCAGACACGCTCGATAATCGTTGCCGCACCCATGCCGGACGCGATGCAAAGCGTGGCCAATCCGGTTTCCTTGTCCTGACGCTCCAGCTCATCCAGAAGCGTGCCGATGATCATCGCACCGGTCGCACCCAGCGGGTGACCCATCGCGATCGAGCCGCCGTTGACGTTGACCAACGCCGGGTCGACGTCAAACGCCTGCTGGAAGCGCAGCACGACCGAGGCGAAAGCCTCGTTCACCTCGAACAGGTCCAGATCGCTGATCTTCATGCCGTTGTCGGCCAGGATTTTTTCGGTGACCGGAACCGGGCCGGTCAGCATGATGGTCGGGTCGGTGCCGATCTTCGCGGTTGCCTTGATGCGCGCACGTGGTTTCAGGCCGTATTTCTCGCCGAATTCCTTGTTGCCGATCAGAACCGCGGCCGCACCGTCCACGATGCCCGAGCTGTTTCCTGCATGATGAATGTGATTGATTTTTTCCAGATGCGGGTATTTCAGCATGGCCACCTTGTCGAAGCCGGGCATCTGCTCACCCATCATCGCAAATGAGGGGTTCAGCGCGCCAAGGCTCTGCATGTCCGTACCGGGGCGCATGTATTCGTCGCGGTCAAGAATGGTCAGCCCGTTCTGGTCCTTGACGGTGATAACCGACTTTTCGAACCGGTTGTCTGCCCATGCTTCTGCTGCGCGCTTTTGCGATTCAACCGCCAGCGAATCTGCATCATCCCGGCTGAAGCCATATTCCGTCGCGATAATATCGGCCGAAATGCCCTGCGGGACGAAATATGTGCTCATCGCAAGAGACGGATCAACGGCGATGGCGGCACCATCGCTGCCCATGGGCACGCGGCCCATCATCTCGACGCCGCCAGCGATGTACGCGTCGCCAGCACCGCCTTTCACCTGGTTAGCCGCCAGGTTCACCGCTTCCATCCCAGAGGCGCAGAAACGGTTGATCGCGAGACCGGGGATCGACTGGTCAAGATCGGACGCCAGCACGGCCGAACGTGCCAAACAACCGCCCTGTTCCATCACCTGCGTGACATTGCCCCAGATCACGTCCTCTACGGCGTGGCCTTCGAGGTTGTTACGCTCTTTCATCGCGTTCAGGGTCAGGGCGGACAGGCGCACCGAGGTTACCTCGTGCAGGCTGCCATCCTTGCGGCCTTTGCCGCGCGGGGTGCGCAGGGCGTCATAGATATAGGCTTCGGTCATGGGTCTTCTCCTCAAGCTCGATCCGACAGGTTGCCGGGCATCAGGTCATAGGGGTGTTTCCAACCGGGCTGTTCACTGAGACGTGTCAGCCAGGCGTCGATATTTGGCCAGTCGGCGCGGTCGAAACCGAATGGTTCCGGATAATACAGGTAGCCGCAGCAACTGAGATCTGCATTTGTCACGCCGTCGCCGACGATCCAGTCACGACCGGCCAGATGCTGGTTCAGAATCTCGTATGCCGCCTTAAGCCGACCTTGATTGAACGCGATCACATCCGGGTTGCGGTGCTTTTCCGGCAGGAAATTGATCAGAAAACGAGTGAGGCCAGCCATTGAACTGAGTTTGTGATTATCCCACAACACCCAACGGAAAATCTCGTAGTTCTCTTCCCGGTTCCTGCCGCCGAACTTCCCTGATTTCTCAGTCACATACGCCTGAATGGCGCCGGACTGACTGGTGCGGAAATCGCCATCGATCAGAAAGGGCGCTTCGCCCATTTCGTTGGCCTCCGCGCGAAATTCTGGCGTGCGGGTCTCGCCATTGAAGAAATCGACAAAGACCGGCTCCCACTCCAGCCCCGACATCTCCAAGGCCAGCGCCGCTTTGTAGGAGTTCCCGCTTTCTCCGAAACAATGCAGTTTGATAGTCATGCGATTACCCCTCCCAAGGCGCATGTGGTCAGGTTGGAATTGAGTATTTTGGAAAAGATGAAGAGCCGACGTTTACCTTTGATCAACCTTGGTCTGTTTCAATCAACGAGCGGTACAGGCTGTAGAGCCGATGACCGCAAAAGGTGAAGTCGTCCCTGTCCTGATGGCGAGTGCGCCCGGTGGCAGGGGCGCATCAGGCCTTCATCTTTTCAAAAATACTCCCGCCGGAGGCGTCCGGCCTCGATGCGATAGCAGGCGAAGAATTGGTGTATTGCCTCACCGCTTTCGCGCTTCCAGTTCGGAATTGAATATGCGTAGCCGGTGAGTCAGGTTCTCCTCGTCAATAACACTGTTGAAATTCTCGAACAGAAAAGACAGCGCTTCACCCTCGTCCAGCCCCGCTTCGCGGGCGAAACCCTTGAGACGGCGATACCCGTCTTCGGTCATTGCAACCGGAAAGCGGCGGGTTAAGCGAAAACGTTTCGGCATGTCTTGTCCTCCGGGTATCTGGTTCCGGGCGAAAGCACCCGAAACCAGACTGAGTTCAGAAATTTGCCGCGTCCAGCGCCATTACAGTATCCGCGCCGGTTTGTATCCGGGCCAGATGCATGGATGTGGCAGACAGACGGCGCGCCATATAGAAGCGACCGGTGTTGATCTTTGTCTGGTAGAACTCTTTGTCCGAGGCACCACCGTCCAGAGCTTCCTGTGCGACCTTTGCCATTTTCGCCCACATCAGACCCAGGCAGACATGACCGAACATGTGCATGAAGTCATATGACCCGGACAAGGCGTTGTTGGGGTTCTTCATGCCTTCTTGCATGAAGTACATGCCAGCGGCCTGCAAATCCTTGGATGCGGCTTTCAGCGGTTCGATGAAGGCTTTGTCATAGGCTTCATCCTTGCCGCCGCTCTCTTTGCAGAAGGTTTTGACCATCTCGAAGAAGGCCATGACATGCTTGCCGCCATCCTGTGCCAGCTTTCGGCCTACAAGGTCGAGCGCTTGAACGCCATTCGCGCCTTCGTAGATCATCGCGATCCGGGCATCGCGTGTGTATTGCGACATGCCCCATTCTTCGATGTAGCCGTGGCCGCCATAGACCTGCTGGGCCTGAACGGTCATGTCATAGCCTTCGTCCGTCAGGAAGCCTTTGATGACCGGGGTCAGCAGCGAAATCAGCCCGTCCGCATCCTTGTCACGCGAACGGTGCGCCTTGTCGATCATGGTCGCGCCCCACAGGATGAACGCACGTGCACCCTCGGTGAAGCTTTTCTGATCCATCAGGTTGCGGCGGATGTCCGGGTGCACGATCAGCGGATCGGCGGGGCCGTCCGGGTTCTTCACACCTGTTACGTCGCGGCCCTGCAGGCGGTCTTTGGCATATTCGACAGCGTTCTGATACGCAGCTTCGGCCTGAGACAGGCCTTGCATGCCCACACCCAGACGCGCTTCGTTCATCATGGTGAACATGGCGCGCATGCCTTTGTGTTCCTCTCCCAGCAGCCAGCCGGTCGCCTCGTCATAGTTCATGACGCAGGTTGAGTTGCCGTGGATGCCCATCTTCTCTTCGATCTTGCCGACCGAAACGCCGTTGCGCTCGCCCAGGCTGCCGTCTTCGTTGACGATGAACTTGGGCACGATGAAAAGCGACACGCCCTTGATCCCTTCGGGGCCGCCGGGGATTTTTGCCAGCACCAGGTGGATGATGTTGTCGGCCATGTCGTGATCGCCGGCCGAGATAAAGATCTTCTGGCCGGAAATCTTGTAAGAGCCGTCGCCCTGCGGTGCCGCCTTGGTGCGCATCAGACCCAGATCGGTGCCGCAATGCGGTTCCGTCAGGTTCATGGTGCCAGTCCATTCACAGCTGACCATGTTGGGCAGGTACATGTTCTTCTGCTCGTCGGTTCCGTGCGCCAAGATCGCAGACGCCGCGCCGTGCGTCAGGCCCTGATACATGGTGAATGCCTGGTTGGAGCCCGAGAACATCTCGCCCACGGCAGTTCCGAGAACATAGGGCATATTCTGACCGCCATATTCTTCCGGCATGTCGAGGCCCGTCCAGCCGCCTTCCTTCATCTGCTCGAAGGCATCTTTGAACCCGGATGGCGTATAGACGATACCGTTTTCCAGCCGACATCCTTCGGTATCGCCAACCACGTTCAGCGGGTGCAGAACATTTGTGGCGATCTTGCCCGCTTCCTCCAGCACGGCGCCGGTGAACTCGGCCTCCAGATCGGAATATCCCGGAATGTCCGAGGTCGAGACTTTCAGTACATCATGCAAAATGAACTGTGCGTCTTTGATTGGCGCGTTGTAGACGGGCATGTGAAGCTCCCTTAATTCAGATGTCCGGGGGCGGGCGAGATTATTCGGCCGCCTTCTTTTCCTGTTTCATCGAGACGATGACCTTTTCGCCCCAGCGCAACTGCTCTTCCAGATCGTCGATGGCCTGTGTCAGTTCTTCGCGGCGTGCTTCCATGTCTGCCAGGCGTTCGCACGCGATCTCATAGGTGCGGGACATCTGTGTCAGTTGCTGGTCACCGACGTGATACAGGTCCAGAAGCTGCCGGATTTCTTCCAGGCTGAAGCCAAAGCGCTTGCCACGCAGGATCAGTTTCAGACGGGCACGATCGCGTTTGGTGAACAGACGTTTCTGGCCTTCACGGATAGGAAACAAAAGTTCCTTGGCCTCGTAGAACCGCAAGGTACGTGGTGTGACATCATAGGTCTCGCACATTTCGCGGATTGTCATCAGGTCTTCGGTCATGGTTCAAACTCTCATCACTGGCGTCGTGAAAAAGATTTGCGCAGTTGATGGGCTTCTTACAACATGCAGATGACGTTTACGTAATGCGAACGCTACGTCACAAAAAAGTTGACGTAACATCCGTTCGCGTAAATCCGTGTTTCGGTAATCTTCTTTCCCTCAGGTAAGGGGAAATCTCGCGATTCCGCGCTGCGTATATCGACGTTCTCCACAAGAAAAATCCCGCAGCGGGACCACGGGAGCTTCAGTTTCGACCGAAATGACGCTTGAAAGGTTGTCAGCCTAGAGAATTGGCCGTCTGGTCGCGCAGTTGCTTGAGGGCGTCCATGGCTTCGTCCAGTTGCTGCCTTTGCTGGCGCAACTCCTCCATTTGCCGGTCAGCCATTTCCACAAATGTCGCCATCTGGGCCTGGTTGCCCTGATGTTCATAGATCAGCAGCCACTGCCGGATCTCTTCCAGCGGGAACCCGAATTTGCGTCCGCGCATGATCAGCGTCATGCGTGCTCGCTCACGGGGGCCGTAATACCTGGAGCGGCCCTCGCGGTCAGGTTGCAGCAATTCGATATATTCGTAGTAGCGCAGGGTACGGGGCGTTACGTCGAACTCGGCGCACATTTCTTTGAATGACAAACGGGTGTCGGACATTCCTCATCTCCTTGCCTGCAACCTATGGAGTCGTAGCGGCAAGCGCAACAGTCGGGCTTGCCCTTTCGCTGAACTGGCGATCATAAAGGGCGCGGAAGAAGGAAAAGACCGAATGGTAGAAAAATTGGGTTTCGCGCGCCAGTTCATCGAGGCGATTCCACATGCCAGGGCATTGGGCATGGAGCTGACGTATATCGGTGCCGGAGAAGCCGAGATCACCATGCCGTACAACGCGGACCTTGTCGGGGATCCGCGCACCGGTGTCATTCATGGTGGGGCGGTGTTCGCTTTGCTGGACACTTGCAGCGGTGCGGCTGTCATGAGCCATCCGTCCGCGCCGGGTGCCACGGCGACAATTGACCTGCGCATAGACTACATGCGGGCGGCTACGCCGGGGCAGAACATTACAACGCGCGCCAAATGCTATCACATCACGCGCAATGTGGCCTTCGTGCGTGCGACCGCAACGGATGACGATCAGGAACATCCTGTCGCAACCGCATCGGGGTCTTTCACCGTGGAGGGCAGGTAAATGGCGCGCAATCGACCGGAGCCGATGCAGGTGGTCAAGAACCGCCGGGACGCCGCACTGAACGCCATGGTCGATGGGGTGCCGTATATCCGGTTTCTCAACATCACCTTCGACCGGCGTGGGGATGAACTGACGGGTGTTCTGAATTTTGACGAAAAACTGATTGGCAATCCGCTGCTGCCCGCGCTGCACGGTGGGGTCACTGCCGCGTTTTTGGAGGTGACCGGCGTGATCACCCTGTGCTGGGAGACCGTGTTTCACCGCATCGAAAGCGGAGAGATGAGTGCCGAAGACATTCGGGATGCCAGTTTGCTCCGATACCCGAAAACCATCGATTTCACGGTCGACTACCTGCGTTCGGGCTTGCCGCGCGATGCCTACGCCCGCGCTTACATCAGCCGTTCCGGGCGGCGTTATGCTTCGGTCCGGGTTGAGGCGTGGCAGGACAACCATGCGCGCCTGTTCGCGCAGGCTTCGGGGCATTTCCTGATGCCGCAATCGGATTCGGACGAAGGATAGCCTTGGATGCGGGATGCCTCGGCACCCATCACGCACAGACGGGTGCTGAAGATCGCAGCACCTATCGTTCTGTCCAATGCCACTGTCCCGATACTGGGGGCGGTTGATACTGGTGTTGTCGGGCAGATGGGGCTGGCCGCCCCGATCGGCGCTGTCGGTATGGGCGCGGTCATCCTGTCGGCCATCTACTGGATATTCGGCTTTTTGCGGATGGGCACCACGGGATTGGCTGCACAGGCGCGCGGGGCTGGCGACACGGCTGAAACCGGCGCGCTGCTGATGCGCGGTTTGCTGTTGGGCGGCGCGGCGGGGCTGTTTTTCATTCTGACGCAGGTCTGGGTGCTGTGGGGGGCATTTGCCCTGTCCCCCGCAAGCCCCGAAGTCGAAGCGCTGACCCGGCAATACCTGGAAATCCGGATCTGGGGTGCCCCGGCCACAATTGCGCTTTATGCCGTTACAGGCTGGCTGATCGCGATCGAGCGGACGCGGGGCGTATTTGTGCTTCAGGTCTGGATGAATGGCCTGAATATCCTGCTGGATCTGTGGTTCGTGCTTGGGCTGGGATGGGGCGTCGAGGGCGTCGCACTGGCGACACTGATCGCCGAATGGACCGGGTTGGCCCTGGGGCTATGGCTCTGCCGGCAGGCATTTGCCGGCAATCAGTGGAGAGACTGGCCGCGCATTTTCGACGGCGCACGGCTGCGGCGGATGATGCAGGTGAACGGTGACATCATGGTGCGGTCCGTCCTATTGACCGGATCGTTCACCACTTTTCTTTTTGTCGGGTCGGATCTTGGCGACGTCAATCTGGCCGCCAATCAGGTTCTGCTGCAGTTCCTCGAAATCACGGCCTTTGCGCTGGACGGCTTCGCCTTTTCGGCCGAGGCGCTGGTCGGCGGGGCGGTCGGGGCAAAGGACCGCTTTCAGGTGCGGCGCGCGTCCGTGATGGCGTCACAATGGGGCGTAGGCGGCGCTTTCGCGCTGGGTCTGGTTTTCTATCTGGCAGGACCCGCGCTGATCGATGTGATGTCGACCTCGCCCGAGGTGCGTGAGGCCGCGCGCGAATTTCTGATCTGGGCTGCGATTGCCCCGGTGATTGGCGTGGCCAGCTGGATGTTCGACGGTATCTACATCGGCGCGACCTGGACCCGGGACATGCGCCAGGCGATGATTCACTCGGTCGGGATCTACGTCCTGTCCCTGTTCATTCTGGTGCCTGCATTTGGCAATCACGGGCTGTGGGCCGCGTTGATGGTTCTGAACATCGCGCGTGGCGTCACGCTGGGATGGCGCTATCCGAAGCTAGAGGCGCAAGTCGCTTAAAGCAGGGTCAGCAGGTTTTCGGGCGGACGCCCGATTGAGGCCTTGTTATCGCGAATGGCAATGGGGCGTTCGATCAGGATCGGGTTTTCGGCCATGGCACGGATCAAGGTATCGTCCGGCGTCGCATTGTTCAGCCCCAGTTCCCTGAAGCGCTTTTCACCTGTGCGCATCATGTCGATTGCAGCAATGCCCAGTTTCGCCTGCGCGGCCCGCAATTCGTCTTCTGACGGTGCGTCCTTCAGATACTTCCGGACACGGGGTTCTGCGCCGTTTTCTTCAAGCAGTGCAAGCCCCGAACGCGATTTCGAACACCGCGGGTTGTGCCAGTATTCCATCACAGCCAATCCTCTCGTTTGCTGCCAACCGCCTGTGCGACATTTTCAAACCCGTCCTGGGCCAGAAGTTCGTCCAGACCCCGGGCGATTTCCGATGCCAGCGACATGCCGCCGTAAACCATGGCCGTATAGAACTGGACGGCCGAGGCTCCGGCGCAAATCTTGGCATAGGCCTGTTCCGCGCTGCTGATGCCGCCCACGCCAATCAAGGGAATGCGTCCTTCGGTCAGTTGGCTGAGCTGCGCAAGAACGCGGGTCGATTTTTCGAACAATGGCGCGCCAGACAGGCCGCCAGCCTCATCCTTGTGTGCGCTTCTCAGTCCGTCGCGGGACAAGGTGGTATTCGTGGCTATGACCGCGTCAATTCCGGTTTCCAGCGCGATATCGGCGATATCTTGTATCTCTGAAGCCGTCAGGTCCGGAGCAATTTTCAGGAATACGGGAATCGGTGTCGGCAGCGCGTCTCGCGTTTTGACAACACCCTCCAGCAAAGCGCCAAGCGCGGCCTTACCCTGCAAGTCTCGCAGTTTCTCGGTGTTGGGGGACGACACGTTGACCGTGGCAAAGTCCAGATGGGCGGCGCAATGGGCCAGTACTTTGGCAAAATCACCGGGGCGGTCGTCGCTGTCCTTGTTGGCGCCAAGGTTCAATCCGGTGACCGCATCGCGGGGACGGCTCAGGAGACGGCGAGCCATGACGTCCATTCCTTCGTTGTTGAAGCCGAAACGGTTGATGGCCGCCTTGTCTTCGGTCAGGCGAAACAGGCGCGGTTTCGGGTTGCCCGGTTGTGGACGCGGTGTCACCGCACCGACTTCAATAAACCCGAACCCGGCCCGCGATAAAGGGCCCAGAACCTCGCCATTCTTGTCGAATCCAGCGGCCAGGCCGACCGGATTGGCCAGCGTCAGACCGGCGATCTGCGTACGCAGGCGTGGTGACGTGACAGGGCCGGCAGCCGGGACCAATCCGGCTTTCAAAGCCCGGATCGACATCCCATGGGCAGTTTCGGGGTCCAGCCTGTGTAAGGCTGACAGCCCAAGCTTTTCGATCAGTTTCATCCGAAGGTCCCTCCGACCTGTGCTGGCGAACAACGGATCAGCCGCGAGGTCGAAACAGCCGCCTGACGATGCACCACGGCGGTGCGATAAACGGGGTCGGTTACCATCTCAAGGAAGGCGTGCGCGCTGGGATATCGGGCGATGAACACAGCATCCCAGATTTCGTCGGCGGGGCCTATCAAAGTGGTTTCAAATCCACCGCGCCACAAAATGGACGCGCCGATGCGGGAGACAATGGGCGCGGTTTCCGACCCGTAGTTCTGGTAGGCCTCAGCGCCGGACAGGCCGACATCTGCCAGCGCGTGTCCGGAAGGATATTCAGCCTGCGCGCGAAACCTGACCAGGTTGAGCATCTCGATCGGCTGATTGCGATCCAGTGCCTTGAACAACTCGAACTGCTCACGATCAGGATCGATGAAGCCGGTCATACCATCTCCTTGGGGAACTGGTGTAGCGCCCCGTCAAAGGGCAGGGCGCGGGTCCAGATCACATCGGTCATCCGGATCCGCCGGTAAAGGTGGGGAAACAAGGCACCCCCGCGCGAAACTTCCCATCTCAGATCATCGCCCATGGCGTCGGCGTCGCAGGCCAAGAGGACAAGGCAATCAACTCCGGCAAAATGCTTGGCGGCGGTTTCGGCGGCCTGTTGGGCCGTCGAGAAATGGACAAATCCGTCGGTAACGTCAATCGGCGCGCCGTCTGACGCGCCCTGATCCTGCAGCGTGGTCCATTCATCGGACCTGAAAATCTTGTAAATCAGCATGAGGTGGTGATGCCTTGCACGGCGTGGGGAATCAAGGCGGATTTCCCCCTTTGACTCTTTGTTTCAGTCGGCGCACGATCCCTGCAATCAACGACAGGGAGTTTCATTAATGTTGATCCGTTTTCTGGCATCTACTGCCATTGTGGGCCTGACCGCAGGTGTTGCGGCTGCCGACTACAAACTGACCATTCTGCACACCAATGACTTCCATTCCCGGTTTGAGCCGATCAACAAATATGACAGCGGCTGCGACGCCGAAGACAATGCCGAAGGCAAGTGTTTCGGCGGTTCTGCGCGCCTTGTGACCGCAGTGGAAGAAGCCCGCGGCCGCGCTGAGAATTCGATTCTGGTGGATGGCGGAGATCAGTTTCAGGGTTCGTTGTTTTATACCTACTACAAGGGCAAAGTCGCGGCCGAGTTCATGAACCGGCTGGGTTATGACGCGATGACCGTGGGCAACCACGAATTTGACGACGGCCCCGAAGTGCTGCGCGGTTTCGTCGACTCCGTCGATTTTCCGGTTCTGATGTCCAACGCGAACATTGCTGACGAAGAACTGCTGACCGACAAGATCGCGAAGTCGACGGTTATCGAGGTTGGCGGTGAAAAGATCGGCCTGATCGGCCTGACGCCTCAGGATACGGACGAACTGGCCTCACCCGGGCCAAACGTTACATTTTCCGACCCGGTTCCGGCCGTACAGGCTGAAGTGGAAAAGCTGACCAGCGAAGGCGTCAACAAGATCGTTGTTCTAAGCCACTCGGGCTATGGTGTGGACCAGCGCGTGGCGCAGGAAACCACCGGCGTTGACGTGATCGTAGGGGGGCATTCCAACACGTACCTGTCGAACGTGTCCGACAGGGCCGTCGGGCCTTACCCGACCGTCGTGAATGACGTTCAGATCGTTCAGGCCTACGCCTATGGTAAATTCCTGGGCGAGTTGAATGTGACATTCGACGACGACGGAAATGTGATCGAGGCCGTTGGTGAGCCGCTGATCATGGACAACACCGTGACCGAGGATCAGTCCGCGCTGGACCGGATCGCCGAGTTGGCGGTTCCCCTGGATGAAATCCGCAACAAGGTTGTGGCCAATGCTGCCGATGCGATTGAAGGCGACCGCGCGATCTGCCGCGTGCAGGAATGCCAGATGGGCAATCTGGTTGCCGATGCAATGCTGGCCCGTGTGGCGGATCAGGGCGTTCAGATCGCCATCGCCAATTCCGGTGGCTTGCGGGCCTCGATCGATCCGGGCGAGGTGACCATGGGCGAGGTTCTGACGGTGTTGCCGTTCCAGAACACATTGTCGACCTTCCAGATCAGCGGTCAGGGGGTCATCGACGCCCTGGAAAACGGCGTGAGCCAGGTTGAAGAAGTCAAAGGCCGCTTCCCGCAGGTGGCCGGTCTGGCCTTCACATGGGATCCGTCGGTTGCCCCGAACGAGGGACGCGTAACTGAGGTGATGGTGGCCGATGGCGATGGCTTCGTGCCGATTGACCCGGCGGCGACATATCTGGTCGTGACCAACAACTATGTCCGCAACGGTGGTGATGGCTATTCCATGTTCGAGGGCGACGACAAGAAAGCGTATGACTTCGGACCGGATCTGGCGGATGTCACCGCTGAATATCTGGCCGCAAATGCGCCGTACCAGCCTTATCTGGACGGACGCATCAAGCAGAAGTAAGCATCCCGGCACCAACGACAAAGGCCGCATCCCCGATGCGGCCTTTTCTGTTCGGTGTGATTTGTGTCAGCTGAGATCGTATTCCGGCCAAAGCTCGGGATCGAAGCCGTTCAGCATCGGTTGGATGTGGTCTGCGACCTGACGCCAGCCGCCGATTGATTTGGTCGAAATCTTCTTTCGAACCTGATCAATGCTGGCGGTGCGCACCTGCTTTTTGTTCTTTTCCGGGTGCATCATCGTCTCGTGCCATTCGAGGCCAAGGAAGTCCGCAACCTGCCGGCTATAGGTTTCGGGGTCAGCGACGAGTTTTTCATACGGCACGGTCAGAATCCGGTCGCCGAAAATGGTTTCCCAATGGGCGATGTATTTGCGGTACATGTTCGCGGAATGCCCGATTGCTTCCAGATTGGACGCATATCTCATACCCGGTGCCGGGAAGCGCCTGATCCATTTCGACAAACCGACATCGCGCGGATCGCGCATCATATTGATAACTTTCGCATTCGGGAATGCGGAAAGTAAGAATCCTACCTGCTGGTAGTTATGAGGCAACTTGTCGACAAACGCGATTGATGTCTCCGGGACCGGTGGCATCAGGCGGCGGAAATCTCGGGCAAACTCCTCCGCGTCTTTCGCGTCATAGGCTTTGCCTTCATGGATAAAGTCGTAGGACAAGTCCGGCCCTACAGTCAGTTCCCCACACCCTGCGACATCCGGAATCGAACTCAGCATCATTTCCATGAGCGTCGTCCCGGAGCGCGGTTGGCCGATGACAAAAATCGGGGTCGGCCCATCGACCACCTCGGAGGAGATCGGAGTGTCCATTTCGGGGAACAACTGCACGATGCGCCGAAGTTTCTGCCTTTCGTCGCCGAATTTGTACGGATTCAACTCGTGTTGCAGTTCGTTGGCCCGCGCGAACCCGGGCATTGCAGCAGTCAGCCCATGCAGAACGGATGTGATTTGCGCCTTGGCGAACTCAAGCTGCGAGACAGGATGATCGCTGTTGTCGATGGCAGCAGCTACAAGCGGTTCCAGGTCGCGCGCGCGGTCCTCGTCGGCCATGTTGGACAACTGCAATAGTGACGCCACATGAGCGGGATCATTGGTGATGATCCGGTCGAGAATCTCGGCGGCATCCTTTTTCTTGCCCTCCTGATGAAGAATCGATGCTTTTTGGAATGCGACTGCGTTGTCGTCTGGCGCCAGTTCATAGGCGCGATAGGCGTCCTGCCTGCAGTTGTCGCTGAACCCAATTCTGTCGTAAGCGCGGGCTCGGGTCGTCAACAGCGTGACATCGTCCGGAGTTTTTTTGAGTTTTTCGGTCGCATGTTCAACAATCTCGCGCCAGTTGGATCCTTTTAGTTGGATCTCATCCACAACGCGAACAAGCTCTGCGTTATTGGGAAACTGCTCCAGCATTTTCTCGGCATAAGCCAGCGCGCGCGGGATCTGGCCCGTCTGCATCAGAGCGTTTGCAAGGTTTTCAGCAAACTGAGGGTCATCGGGTTTGCGACGCGCGGCTTCGACGAAATGGGGAATGGACTTCTTGTACTGTTTCAATTCGGTGAAAACAAAACCCGCAATGGCTTGAAAGTCCGTATCCTTTGGAAACTTCTTGATCCCCAACTGCGCTTTTTTAAGTGCCTGCGGCAACTTACCTGCCTCGAGATCACCAAGCGCTTTGCCCTTAAGGGATTTAGCTGTTTGATTTGCCATGTGACCTCGTGTGAACTTGAGCCTGGAGAAAAAATGTCAGTGGTTCATTACCTATGTGCGGACGGTTTGCAATAACTCTTCCCAACGACGCAATGGCGCAGCTGTTTTCTGCGCGCCCGGCGAACAGCCTTCCGGGCGTTCCCAATTTCAATGTGTGCCCGACCAATCAGGTGCATGTCGTGCGGACCGGTGAAGGAGGCCGCCAGCTTGATCCGATGCGTTGGGGGTTTCTGCCGCATTGGTACAAGGCGCAAAATGATGGCCCGTTGCTGATCAATGCGCGCGCTGAAACCCTGGCCCAGAAAGCCGCGTTTCGCGCGGCCTGCCGCGAGCGGCGTTGCCTGATTTTGGCGACAGGGTTCTATGAATGGACCAAATCCGACCAAGGACAGCGGTTGCCTTGGTATATCTCGCGCCGCAACAACGAACCGATTGCCTTCGGCGGTGTCTGGCAGGACTGGGGTCCTGACGGTGAACGCCAAAGCACCTGCGCCATCGTCACCACTGCGGCCAACGAAAATCTGGGCAAGATCCATCATCGGATGCCATTGATCCTAGAATCCGACGACTGGGCGCTTTGGCTGGGTGAGGCGGGTAAAGGGGCGGCCCGGCTGATGCGTCCCGGTGCGGAAGATGTGTTGAACTACCATCGGGTTGATCCTGCGGTGAACTCGAACCGGGCCAGCGGCGCAGAACTGATCGAACCAGTCGAGGAGTGAGCTGGCTTTTCTTTCAGCCAAGCCCAAGATAGACCGCAGATATGGTTCTGAAATTCACCACCCTGCCTGACCTCTACACACACGACTTCGATACCGTGATCGATGTGCGAAGCCCTGCAGAATACGCCGAGGATCATTTGCCGGGTGCCATCAATCTGCCGGTTCTGGACAATGAAGAACGGGCGAAAGTCGGCACGATCTACGTTCAGGAAAGTCCGTTCCTGGCCCGCAAGCTGGGCGCGGCTCTGGTGTTTCGCAATGCCGCCGCGCATATCGAAAACAGCCTCAGCCATTACGAGGGAGGATGGCGGCCTCTGGTCTACTGCTGGCGCGGAGGGCAGCGGTCAGGGTCGTTTACTTGGATGCTGCAGCAAATCGGGTGGCGTGCCGACGTGGTTGAAGGTGGCTACCGCACCTACCGCCGGCTGGTGAACCGCTATCTGTACGATGACGTCCTGCCGAACCGCCTTGTAGCGCTGGACGGATATACCGGAACGGCAAAAACCGAATTGCTGGCGCATCTTGCAAAGCGAGGCGTGCAGGTTCTGGACCTTGAGGCGCTGGCCAATCATCGCGGCTCGTTGCTGGGTGAAATGCCCGGAGGACAACCCAACCAGAAAGGGTTTGAATCCGCATTGTCCGCAGCGCTTTGCCGGATGGACGCCAGTCGGCCTGTGGTCGTCGAGGCCGAGTCGTCCAAAATTGGAAGTCTGATCCTGCCGCCAAGCCTTTGGAACGGGCTGCGTGCGGCTCCACGTATCCGAATTGATGCCCCGCTTGCAGCGCGGGCAGATTATCTGGTCGCTGCCTATGATGACATTCTTTCAGATCACGAGCGGATGCGTGACCGGCTGTCACCGCTGCGCTTTCATCGCGGCCATGACGTCGTCGATAACTGGCTGTCCCTAATGGAGGCCGGAGATAAACGTGGTTTGACGCGGGCGCTGATGGATCAGCACTATGATCCGGCCTACGCCAAGTCGCAGAAAGGTAGGGGTGCTCAGGTCATTGCGGAGCTTCAGGCCGACCGGCTGGATACCGACAGTCTTGCCGATGTTGCCGCCCGGATCGAACAGGTTCTGGCCCGGCTTTAAAGACGCAAGACCGGAGCCTTGGACAACCGACCGACAATAGCTGCCGGATATCCCGCATCACGAAGTACCGCGCACAGGTCCTGAGCCTGGTCCGGGGCGACCGCAGCCAGCAATCCTCCGGCGGTTTGGGGGTCGAATAACAAGCCTGCTTTACCTTCCGCAGGCAGTTCCGGAGCTATTGCCCTGTTGTCAGCGAAAATGCTCGACCGGATGCCGTTCGAATACAACTCTTCAGCGCCGACCATTACAGGCACGGCCTCAAGATCCAGTGCTGCACCGCAACCCGAAGCCTCGCACATTCCCTTCAGGTGGCCGGCCAGACCAAAACCCGTGACATCCGTCATCGCATGCGCGTGCCTGAGGATTTCGGCGGCTGTGCCCTGTGGGTGGGTCATGTGGCGAAATGCGGCCGCGACCCACGCGCCATCGGCCTGACCAGCCATTTCAGCGGCCATCAAAACACCGCTGCCAATGGGTTTGGTCAGGATCAACGCATCCCCCGGCAGACCACCGGCCAGAGTAATAGGTTCCTGGGCGCAAAGACCGGTGATGGTGAAGCCGATGGTCATCTCATCGCCCATAGAGCTGTGGCCGCCAACAATCTCGGCACCAGCCTGCCGCAGAACGTCGCTGGCGGTTGTCATGATTTCCGTCATCGTGCGGTGCTGCAACGTAGCGGACATGCGGGGCAGGATCACAGTTGCAGTCGCCGCCTGCGGCGCCGCACCCATCGCCCAGATATCACCAAGCGCGTGCACGGCCGCGATGCGTGTCATCAACACGGGGTCTGCGGTGAAGCTGCGCAAGTGATCCGACGTGATGACCTGACGCGCCCCACCCGTTGTCAGCAGGGCCGCATCATCGCCGGGCAGGGGGGTGACATCCGTGCGTTCGGGCGCAGGCAACGTCTGCAAGGCTTGCTGCAAGGCGCCACGCCCAACCTTGGCACCACAACCGCCGCACATCTGTTTGTCACCCAATGCTTCGCGCAAACCGTCCGCATGATGCCCGGGCAGTTTCGGTATTGCCATCTGCGGCAAGTCACGAAATCTGTTCATGAATTTCTGGTCGATGTGGTTTTTCCATTTCCACATCAACGGACCGCTGAATGACGTTCCCAACTTTTCCGCAAGGGCGGACTTCTTGCCCAGCGAAATCAGTTTCAGATAATCTTTCTGCGGTACGTACCGCCGCATCCGTCCTGCTCCCAATGCCGCGCGCAGATTGTCAAACAAAACCGGCGCTTCACGGACCGCATAGACACCGGCCTTGGGGCGCGGGTTGTCGGACAGGTGCGCGCAATCACCGGCGGCAAAGATCAAGGTGTCGCTGGACTGCAGATGCGCGTTGACCCTGATGTAGCCATCCTGCACCTCCAACCCTGTTTCAGCGATCCAGTCATAGGGTCGCGCACCAGCGGCTCCGGTCACGAACGCGGCTGGGATGTGGCGGCCATCTTCCAGTTCAACATAATCTTTGCCGATCTGGCGAATGGAAGCGTTTTCGAAGATCGCGATCCTCAGGCTTTCCATCGCCTGTCGGATGGTTTCCCCGGCCTTGGGGCCTGTGGCCGTCAAAGCCTTGGCGTTGTCGATCAGCGCGACCCGGGCGTCACGGCCCTGTTCCCGCAACGCGTGTGCCATCGCCATGACCAGTTCGACCCCGGCAACACCGCCGCCAATGACAGCGACTGACGCGGACCCGGGCGTCTTCAGGTAGTCGGCCCATCGTGCCGCAAATAGGCCCAGAGGCTTCGCCGGCACCGCGTATTCTGCAAATCCGGGCAAAGCGGGCATGTCAGAAGTTATGCCCACATTGACCGAAGCAACATCAAACGAAACAGGCAGGCGTCCTGATACGTGAACAACCCGGCTTGCTGGATCCAGGCCGTTTACCGCGCCCAGAATGATGCGCGCCCCTGCAAATCGCGCCAGCTTTATAAGATCGATGTCCAGCTCGTCCCGCCTGTAATGCCCGGCCACATAACCCGGCAACATGCCGGAATAAGGCGCGGTCGGGCCGGGATTGATGATGGTCAGTCGCGCGCCGGGCAAGGGGTTCATTCCCCACTTGCGCAGCACAAGCGCGTGCGTGTGGCCCCCGCCGATCAGAACCAGATCGCGGGTCAGCGGCAACGAAGGTGTATGCATCAGGGTCAGTTCGCTGTGTGATCCGGGACGTCTTCGACCTGCTCGACCGCGTGGGTGGCCCAAAGCTCATCCTCGCCTGCATCCGGCAGATCGCCGGGCGATTCATGGCGATGAATGTGCCATTTGGCAATGAACAGGGCCGTGATCGGCGCGGTCAGGAACAAAAACAGCGTTATTAGCAGCTCGTGCAGCGACGCGTGATCCTCCAGTAGGACGGAATGAAAGATCGACGCCAGCAGAACGCCCCCCACGCCCAGAGTTGTGGCCTTTGTCGGCGCGTGCAGCCGGGACATCGGATCCTTCAGCTTGATCATGCCAAACGATCCCACGAAACCAAATATGCCCGAGACGATCAGGAAGAAAGCGATGAGAAATTCGAAAATGAAACCCATGTCGCCCTCACTCGATAATGTTGCCACGCAGCATGAAGCGTGCGTAAGCCACCGTTGAAACAAAGCCCAGCATGGCGATGATCATGGCGGATTCAAAGAAGATCTCGGTTCCCAGCCTGAGACCGTAAAGGATCATCAACGCGATGGTGTTGATGACCATGGTATCCAGCGCCAGTACCCGCGTGCCGACACCGTCGGCCGTTACGATCCGCCACAGACACATCATGATCGCCGCGCCAAAACAGGCAAAAGTAAAGTAGATGGCATAGGTGATCATTCGAAAATCTCCTTGAGGCGACGTTCATAGCGTTGCTTGATCTGGTCCCGAACCTCGTCAGGGTTCGGGGCGTCAAGGCAATGGACCAAAAGGTTGTGCCCCTGCGCAGACAGATCGCAGCTGACGGTGCCCGGCGTCATGGTGATCGTTCCGGCCAGCACGGTAATCGCCTCGGGTGTGCGCAGTTCAAGCGGAATACAGACCCAGTTTGGTTGCCGATCACTGTCGCGCTTGAACAGGATGATCCGGGCGACCGCGATATTGGCCATCACAATGTCCCATAGAACGACAAGCATGTATTCCACGATCATCGGCCAGTTGCGCAGTATGGGACGGTCCGGCCAGTAGGGCTGCGTGATGAACGGGATGATGATCCCCAGAATCAGACCAAACACCAGCGAATTCAGCGAGGGTTGGTTGGCAAGCAACATCCACACAAACGTCAGCAGAATGGTCAGATGCGGGTGCGGAAATATCCGGTGTAGCAGTTTGATCATTCTTCACCTCCCATGACGGCCGAGATGTAATTTTCGGGCGAGAACAATTGTCCTGCCGTGCCTTCAGCGTAGGTCAGCGCCGGGCCAGCGAACAAGGTCAACAGCATCAGGCCAAGGACCAATCCGAATACCGCCGTGAATGCCAGCGCCGGTTGAGGTTCGGGCGCAGGCAGAACGACGTCTTCATCTTCATCTTCATCTTCATTTTCGGTCTCTGCTGTGGTGTTAAGCTGCGCGTCGTGGCTTTTCCAGAAGATCAGCGACCCGGCCCGGGCCAGTCCAACGATGGTCACAAAAGACCCGATCAGGATCACCGCCCAGATTGCGTTGGCGTCCGGGGCATCCCGCGCGGCGTCCAGTACCAGCAGTTTACCGACAAAACCGGACAGTGGCGGCATACCGGCCAGCGCAATTGCGCCCACGAAGAACAGCGCCGAAATCAACCCGCTTTGCGGCATCGGAGTGCCGGGCTCAATGGCACCGCCGCGCCGCTGCATCACAAGGTCGGCGACAAGGAACAAAAGCGCCGTCGCCAGTGTCGAGTGGAAAATGTAATATAGCGCGGCAGCGGTTGCGCCGGGCGAGAACAGCGAAATCGCGATCAGCAAAGTGCCCATCGACGCAATCGCGCAGAACGCGACCAGGCGCGCGATGTGCTGTGCTCCCAGAATGCCGATTGCTCCGACCGCCAGAGTGACCAATGCAGCTGGTTGCAGCCAAGCTCCGACCAGGCCTTCTGTCACTGCGACGTCGGGACCAAAATCCAGTGTATAGACCCGCAGGATCGAGTATGCGCCCACCTTGGTCATGATCGCAAACAGCGCGGCCACAGGCAAAGGCGCGTTGGCATAGCTGGCGGGCAGCCAGAAATGCAGCGGCAGAACGGCGGCCTTGATGCAGAAGACCAGCAGCAGCAGTACCGCGCCGACCCGCAGCAAAGCTGTATCTTCAGGTGGAATTTCGGCCACGCGCAGCGCCAGATCGGCCATGTTCAAAGTGCCGGTCACGGAATAGATGGTGCCAAGTGCAAACAGGAACAGGGTCGAGCCAAGCAGGTTGTAGGTGACGTACTGAACCCCGGCTTTCAGCCGTACAGAACCACCACCGTGCGTCATCAGGCCGTAAGAGGCGATCAGCAGAACTTCGAAGAAAACGAACAGGTTGAACGCGTCTCCGGTCAGAAAGGCACCACAAACACCCATAAGCTGGAAGTGGAACAGGGCGTGAAAGTGCTTTCCCCTGTCGTCCCAGCCGGAGGCAATAGAATACAGCACGATGGGAAGGGCCAGCAATGCCGTCAGCAGCACCATCATGGCCGACAGTTTGTCCAGCACCAGCACGATCCCGAATGGCGCGGGCCAGTTGCCCAGTTCATAGACCTGAATGTCGCCGCCCGATGCTTTTGCGGTGATGGTCAGGGCGATACCCAGCAGGCCTACGACACCGGCAACCGAAAAGATGCGCTGCAGGTCCAGATGGAATCGCAGTACCATGATGATGAAGGGGGCCAGGATCGCGGGCAGGACGATCGGCGCAACGATCCAGTGATTCATGCGTCTTCTCCTGCGCCGTCCACGCTGTCCTGCGCGCTCATGTCGATGTGGTCATCCATGGACGACAGATAGGCGGACAGGGCGATCATCACGATCACCGCCGTCATACCGAACGAGATCACGATGGCCGTCAGCACGAGTGCCTGCGGCAGCGGATCGGTGTAGGGCACGTCCTTGTACTTGTTCAGAACCGCCGGCGCGTTCAGCGCCAGCCGCCCGGTGGCAAACAGGAACACATTGACTGCATAGGTCAGCAAAGACAGGCCCAGAATGACGGGGAAAGTCCTGCGACGAAGGATCAGGAAGATCCCGGCTGCGGTCATGACGCCTACGGCAGAGGCTACGAGCGCTTCCATCAGGCCTGCTCCTTCTCTTGGTCTTCTTCTGGCGGATCATCCCGAAGCGGGTTGATATCCATCGGGAACTCCTGCGCCATGCCCGGTTGCCAAGCAAACCGTGACAGGCTGTCCAGCGCCAGCATGACAGCACCCAGAACGGCGAGGAATACGCCGGTGTCGAACAAGATGGCGGTGGCCCATTCGAACTCTTCCAGCGGCGGCCAGTGAATGTAGCCGAAATCGCTGGTCAGGAACGGCCTTTCATTGAACCACGCGCCCAGTCCGGTCGCAGCGGCTATCAGAACGCCCCAGCCGATTGTTCCGTGGTAAAAGAACCTCTGCCGTTCAATGGCCCAGGTGTATCCGCTGGCCATGTATTGCATCAGGTAGGCGATCGCGACGATCAGACCGGCAATAAAGCCGCCGCCGGGCTGGTTGTGGCCGCGGAAAAAGATGTAGGCGCCCACCATCAGGGCAATCGGCATCATCACGCGGGTTGCAACCACCATCATAAGCGGGTGCGAGTCGCCCGATTGCGGCCAGTGCGGTTTGCGGTTCAGAAGATAGCCGCGGACATTGGTGCTCAGAACCGCCTCGGTCAGGGCAAAGATGATAAGCGCGGCAATGCCCAGAACGATGATCTCACCAAAGGTATCAAAGCCCCGGAAGTCGACGAGAATGACGTTGACCACGTTGGTGCCACCGCCGCCCTTGTACGAGTTCGCCAGATGGAAATCCGATATTGTCGGAAAAGCGAAATCACGCAGCATCAGCGCATAGATCAAGGCGCCGCTGCCGATCCCGGCCACGACAGAGATCGCTGCATCCCGCCAGCGGCGCTGGGCGCTGCTGTCCCGTGGGGTTTCGGTTGGCAGAAAGTTCAGCGACAGCAACAGCAGGATCATCGTGACCACTTCGACCGAGATCTGCGTCAGTGCCAGATCCGGGGCGGACAGGTAGTTGAACGCCATTGACACGATCAGACCCACAACACCGATCAGCACAAGTGACAACAGGCGGTTGCGGTGGAACCACATGATCGCCAGCGTAGCGCCCACCAGACAGATCCAGCCGATAATCGGTATGATTGGTGCGGGCAGCGGCACCCGGGTTTCAAGCCCGATCGTTCCGGTCGAATAGGCGTAAAAACCCATCCCCACGGTAAAAGCGATCAAGATAACGGCGTAACGCGAGATGACGCCATTGTGCAACTCGTCCGTGACCCATTGGCTGAGCTTTGTCAGCGCGCCGATCACTGCGTCGAAGATGTCTTTTGCCTCGGGCCGGGGCAGCGCATTCCAGACCTGTTCTCCGCGCTTGTGCAGCGACACTAGGAAAAGACCTCCCAGCGTTGCCACGATGGACATGTACAGCGCCGGAGTAAAGCCGTGCCACAGTTTGAGCGAATAGTAGGGCAGCTTCTCTCCGCCGATCACCGCGCTGGAGACAACGGCGACCAGCGGGCCAACAATAGCGGCGGAATACAGACCGATCAGCACAACCAGAACCACAAGAAATGCGGGGGCCAACCACAGCCCGACGGGCGGATCATGCGGATGCGCGGGGTAATCGTCCCGCTCGGGGCCAAGAAAAACGTGGCCCACAAAGCGGAAGGAATAGGCCGCCGAGAAAAGCGCCGCCAACAAGGCCAGCCCGGGCACCAGATAATGCGAGTTCAGCCATGTTGTATGGACTGTTTCCTCAAGCATCATTTCCTTGGAAAGGAACCCGTTCAGCGGTGGCAGGCCAGCCATCGACAGGGCTGCGATCGTCCCGATGGTGAAGGTGATCGGCATCAGGTGCCGCAACCCGCCCAGCCGTTTGACGTCACGGGTTCCGGTCTCGTGATCGACAATCCCTGCGGTCATGAACAGGGCGGCCTTGAACGTTGCATGGTTGATGATGTGGAAGATGGCGGCCACGGCGGCAATCTTGGTGCCAAAACCCAGCAGCATGGTCACAAGACCCAGATGCGACACGGTCGAAAACGCCAGCAAGGCCTTGAGGTCATCCTTGAACAGCGCAATGCAGGCACCGATCAACATCGTTACCAGACCGGTTGTTGCCACTATGTAGAACCAGGCCTCGGTCCCGGCCAGAACCGGCCACATCCGCGCCATCAGGAACAGCCCGGCCTTTACCATCGTGGCTGAGTGCAGGTAGGCCGAAACCGGTGTTGGTGCGGCCATCGCGTGCGGCAGCCAGAAATGGAACGGGAACTGCGCTGACTTGGTGAAACAACCCAGCAGGATCAGGATCAGCGCGGGCATGTAGTAGGGCGACGACTGGATCAGCTCCTTGTTCTGGAGGATAACGCTCAGGTCGTAGGACCCCACGATATTACCAAGGATCAGCATCCCAGCGATCATCGCCAGCCCGCCTGATCCGGTGACAGCCAGCGCCATGCGCGCGCCCTGACGCCCCTCGGGCAGGTGCCGCCAGTATCCGATCAACAGGAAGGAACTGAGCGACGTGAGTTCCCAGAAAATCAACAAAAGCAGAATGTTGTCGGACAGAACGATGCCCACCATCGCGCCCTGGAACAGAAGAAGATAGGTATAGAACTGCCCCATCGGGTCTTCGCGGGACAGGTAGAACCGCGCGTAGAGGATAATCAGCAAACCGATCCCCAGGATCAGCAGGGCAAACAGAAAGCCCAGCCCGTCCAGCATGAAATTCGCGTTCAGTCCCAGCCCCGGTATCCAGTCGAACCTGGCGGTCACCACCTCGCCGCGCATGACGGACGGAATGTGGATCAGCAGCCCCATCAGTGCCAGAAATGTGGTCAGTCCGGCAGCCGAGGCCGCCGCGTTTCGTCCCGCCCGGATCAGAAGGGCTGGGAACACAGCTCCGAGGAAGGGAAGGGCCGCGATAAGGAATAGGGACAAGTGCGATACTCCGGTCTGGGCGGTCAAAGTGGTATTGATTTTGTAAGGATAATTCTCTGACTGTCCAGCGATTGCAAGATTATGCGCCCGTTTCGGCGTGAAGGGCGCGCGGATTTTCCTTTGGGGCGAAAATGACGCGAACTTGATCCGGTCGATGCCAATTCGACGCGGCAATGTGCTTCGCCCTGTGATAAAACCGATTTGTCGGCATGGGAGCGCGGCGTGGCAGAAAAAGTGAACCGAACGCGAAGGCGGGTAGTTTTGGGTGTTGGTGCCGCCATCGCCGCCGGCTTTGCGATACGGCAGTACCGTCTGATTCCACAGAATTATTCCGGTGGACGGATTCAGGCCGCCGGCGCGTATCAGAAGGCAGTTTCGGGGGACATCCTGCTGGTGGATATCCGCACACCCCGGGAATGGCGCGCAACCGGGATTGGCAGGGGCGCGCATCCGCTTGATATGCGCCGCGAGGACTTCTTGCAGGTGCTCACGCAGCTTGCCGATGGCGATCGGTCTGCGCCTGTTGCACTAATCTGCGCTCGTGGCGTCCGGTCGGCGCGGCTGAGCAATCAACTGACGGCTGCCGGTTTTACCAATGTTATCGACGTCCCCGAAGGCATGCTGGGCTCGGCCGCCGGGCCGGGTTGGCTGCGCGCAGGGCTGCCGGTCGAAGCTTACAAAGAGGACATTTGATGAAAGCGAAATTCTGGCTGGCGCTGAGCCTTTCATTCGCCGGACAAACGGCTTTGGCCACTTGTGCCGAATCTGAAGGTCCGTGCGAGACCACGTCCGGCGAATACCACATCGAATTGCCAAAGGCCGAAAACCCGCCGCTGGTCGTGTTTCTGCACGGCTATGGCGGCAGCGGCAGCGGTGCGATGAAAAACCGCGATATGGTCGATCCCTTGCTCGCGCGTGGCTATGCGGTGATGGCACCCGAAGGGGCAATGAGCAACGGGCGCAAAAGCTGGAACTTCTATCCCGGCTGGGAGGGGCGGGACGATACCGCCTTTCTGACCGAAGTGGTGCAGGACGCAGCCGACCGATTTGGCATCGACAGTGACCGGGTCGTGCTGGGCGGGTTTTCCGCAGGCGGGTTCATGGTGAACTATCTGGCCTGCGATGCGCCAGAGACGTTTTCGGCCTATGTGCCCGTGTCAGGAGGCTTTTGGCGGCCAAATCCGGAAAGCTGCGCAGGGCCGGTCAAGCTGTTTCACACCCATGGCTGGGCAGACAATGTAGTCCCGTTGGAGGGGCGCATACTGGGTGGGGGCCGGTTCCATCAGGGGGATATCTTTGCTGGGTTTGAAATCTGGCGGGAAGCCAATGAATGCCCGGATACCAAACCATCCGGGTTTTCGATCACGGGCAATTTCATGCGCCGAAACTGGACGGGCTGCGCCGAAAACAGCGCGCTGGAGTTTGCGCTGTTTCCCGGTGGTCACGGTGTTCCCAAAGGTTGGGCGGACATGATGGTGGACTGGTACGAAGGCCTGTCCGGAAGCTGATCATTCCGCCGGAGTCATCGTCCCCTTGCCCTCAATCAGGCGTTTCAGTTCGTCACGGTGGCGGCGGGCCGAACGGGTGATTGCGGGTTCGGCGAAGTCCTCGCGCATACCGACCATGCGCCGGGCCGTTCCTGCGGACACACCGCTAAGCGCGGACAGCGGTATAGCCAGGGCCAGGCTGATGGCGATCGGGGCCAGCCAGACCGATACCAGCCCGGCCAGAATCCCAACGCTCAGTGCGATACCGCTGATCGTTTCCAGAGCGTGGCACAGAACAAGGGTGCGCAGGCTATAGCTACAGCCGTCGCGGGCTTGCGGGGACCAACCTTTTTGGATGCCCAATGCAGTTCGGAAGACTGCGATCATCTGTTGTACCATCAGGATCGGGGCATAGAGGATCGACAGGATCACCTCGGACAGGAACGAGATGAAAAACCGCCGCCCGCCACCGAAATCGGAATAGCGAACACCGCTGAGGGGCAGGGCTACGACGCCCAGTACCTTGGGCGCCAGCAACATTGCATACATGACCAGAATGATCAGCACGTGGCGGGTTTCAGTCATTTCCGGCCATTGCGGAAATAGCGGGTTGTCGGGGCTGAAGTAATGCAGAACCGACGCGTCTTCGCCCTGACCGATCAGCGCCCACATGACCAGCAGCGCAAACCACAGCGGCGACATCAGATAGCCGACCGCACCATGAAACATGTGGAAGCGGGACACCGAGCGGAATCCGGCAGAGCCCAGCAGTTTCAGGTGCTGCAGGTTACCCTGACACCAGCGGCGGTCGCGCATGGCGTGGTCAATCAGGGTGGGCGGTGTCTCTTCATACGATCCGCGAATACGCGGCAGGAATCGCACACCCCAGCCGGCGCGGCGCAACAACCCGGCCTCGACAAAGTCGTGGCTCATGATCAGTTGGTCCTGCCCGCTGAAAGATCGCAGTTTGGGCAGCCCGGCGCAGGAAGCAAAGGCACGGGTACGAATGATGGCATTGTGGCCCCAGTAATTGCCTTCCTGCCCACACCAGCGGGCCAAACCTTCGGCAAAGGCAATGCCATAAACTCCGTTGGCGAACTGCTGCATCCGGGCAAAGACCGACTGCGCACCGATCAGTTGCGGATAACTCTGGATCAGGCCCGCGCCGGGATCACGCGCCAGAGAATCCGTCAGGCGGGCGATGGCGCGGCCGGTCATCAGACTGTCGGCATCCAGCACCAGCATCGCGTCCCAGTCCGCGCCCCAACGGCTGACCCAGTCGGCGATGTTGCCGACCTTGCGGTCGGTATTCTGTTCGCGGCGGCGGTAATACAACTCCAGCCCGGGTGCGAGCGAGGTTCGCAGCGCCTCGACGCTGGCCTGTTCCTGCGCTGCAATCTCGGGGTCGCGCGTGTCGGACAGGATGAACATGGCATAGTGATGCTGGCCGCCGCGCGCACGCAATTCTTCCAGCATTGTCCGGGCATTGCCCAGAACGAACCACGGCACTTCGTTATAAACCGGCATCAACAACGCGACGCGCAGCGGGGTCGGGCGGGTCTGGTGTTTGGGCTGCTCCTGCCGCGCAAGCGACGCCATGCCCAGAAGAACTGTGCAGACCGTGAACGAAATCCAGAAGAAATTGAACGAGATCAGCGTCAGCAGAATGCCCTCGATCAGGTTGATCCCTTCGGCCCCGAACCAGTCGGACATCACCCACAACAGGCCCAGCGTTGCGGCCATCGCGGGTGAAAAAGCCAAGGCGCGCCAGAACCCGGCAGACGGATTGTCCGTCCGGGACGGAACCTGTGCGTCACGGAACCCGGCGCTGAAATCCTGCGCCGGCATGGCCAGAGGCGCCTCGGGGGGCATGATATGCAGATCGCGGTTCATGTGGTCCATCTGTACAGCCAGACCTCGGAGGCCGGTTGTTTTCCGACAAGCAACTGCGCGCGCAGTTCGACATGATCCCGTTCGGCGGGTTCAAATGAAAATGCCAACCGCATTCCGCCGGTATCGGGGTTGCGTTGCAACACACCGTCCGAGGTTTCGGCATGAGGCGAATCCACAAAGATCGAAATCGCCTCGAGGTCGTCGAACAAGTCGCTGGCCTCAAAGTCGATGACGGCAAGACGCCCTTCGCCGAACGTATTTTCGCCCATTGCCGTGTTGATTACGCGGGCCATCGGCGTACGCTGTGGATTGTCGCCCCAGATTAGGCGGTAGGATATATCGATCTGGCTGCCCGCAGCATACGGGGCAGCCGGTCGCCAATAGGCAACTATGTTGTCGTAGATCTCCTGATCCGCAGGAATTTCGACCAGCGTGACCGAGCCTTTGCCCCAGTCGCCTTTGGGTTCGACCCACAGGCCGGGGCGTTTGTGATAGTTCGCTTCAAGATCAGCGTAATCCGAGAACTCACGTTTCCGTTGCATCAGGCCAAAGCCGACGGGGTTGGTGTCGACGAAGGAAGAAATCTGCAACCTCGTCGGGTTTGCCAGCGGCCGCCACAGCACTTCACCCGCGCCGTTGCGCACCATCAGCCCGTCGCTGTCATGCACGGCGGGCCGGAAATCGTCGAACCGGCTGTGATTGGTCTGATCGAACAGGAACATCGAGGTTCCGGGCGCGATGCCTACATGGGTCAGATCCTCGCGCGGGAAGAGGGTCGCCTCTACCTCCATCACGCAATCCGCGCCTGCGGTGACATCAAAGCGGTAAGCGCCGGTTACGCTGGGGCTGTCCATCAGCGCATGGACGATCATGTTGCGTTGGCCAGGCGCGGGGCGCTCCAGCCAGAAACGGATGAATTCGGGGAATTCCTCGCCATCCGGATCGCCGGTCTTCAGCGCCAGCCCGCGGGCTGACAGGCCGTAAACTTCGTGCAGGCCAATGGCGCGGAAATAGCTGGCACCCTGCCAGACGCAGAACTCATCGGTTTTACCGGGGCGGTGCATCTCGGTGCGCAGGCGCAGACCGGAGAAGCCCAGAGTGTCGTCCACGGGCAGGTGTGGCACGTCTTCGGATTTGTCGAACATCGCTAGATCGAACGCGACCGGCGTCGTCATGCCGTTTTCAACGGTCGAGACTTGAACAGTGCGCGGAAAATAAAGGCCCGGGGTAAAGAAATCGACGTTGAAGGGTGTCTCGGTCTCGTACCACAGCGCCCGGTCCAGCCGGAACCGGATCGAGCGATACTGCTGATATGTCAGGTCCTGCCATTCCTGCGGCACCATCTCGCGGTCCGTATAGGGGCGGCTGGCCAGATCGCGGGCAAGCTTAATCACATCATTGCGGTCAAACGGAACCTCACCGCCAGTCGCAAACGCGGATGGGGCAAATGCCAGTGCCGTCGATAAGGTCAGAAATGCGCGGCGTGTAAGAATCATTTCTTAGATTTCCATGGTTGCGATTTGAACCATGCGGCCAGATAGGCCACACCGATGATCATGGCAAAGCCAATTATGTTGGCGGCAAAGACAGCGGCGGAATCCCGCCCGGTCTGGTCCAGTCCAACGCCGATAAGTCGTGCCGCTGCCATCGAAAATACGAACACTGCCAGCGATTGCTGACCCACCTTGGTGATGACGGTCAGCAGCCAATGCCAGATCCGCGCCGCCACGCCGTGACCCGAGGCGATCAGGCGATGCCCGTGTTCCCCGGCGGCGACCCAGCCCAGATAGGCCAGTGACAGGAAATGGAGATAACGGAACAGTCCGAATTCGGTTTTGCTCCGCAATTCCTCGGTCAGGGGCCAGGCCTTGCGGATCAGCGCGCCCAGTTCCGGTGCTGCGGAATTCACCCAAAGGAACACCTTCCACGACCCAAAGGGCGCGGACAAGATCAGGAACAGCGCCGCGATCCAGATCAGTGTTTTTGAGACAGGCGGCGCGGGAATCCAGCCGCGCATGAATGCAAAACCGGTAAAGAACAGCAATTGCCAGCCAAATGGGTTGAAGAACCATTGGCGGTCGGACCACGGCTCGGCGGGCAGGGCCAGCACTCCGAACTGGGCGACAAGCCAGATCGCGATCGAGGTTGCCGCAACCGCCCAGAAACCGATCCGGGACAGGCCCATGAACAAGGGCATCATCGCAAGAACCACCAGATACATCGGCAGGATGTCGAAATAGTTCGGTACATAGGTGAGTGTGAAAATCCCGACCATCTGCGGCGCAGGATCGTTGAAGAAATGCTGCAGGTTCAGAGACGAGACATATGTTTTCTCGAACGTGCCAGTCTGGTCCAGTGCGGCCATGGTCATGGCGACAAAGAAAAACAGGCCGATATGTGCCCAATAGACCTGCCAGATACGGTAGGCGACCCGGGCGGTGCCCAGCCACCAGCCTTTGCGCAGAAAGGCCCCGCCAAAGGCAATCGCCGAGGCCATGCCGGAACAGAACACAAAAATCTCTGTCGCGTCCGAGAAGCCGAAGCGTGCCGGAATCCATTTGGCCCACGGATCGTTCGGGATATGCGCGATCAGAATGATGAACATCGCGATGCCGCGATAGAAATCCAGCCGCGGATCGCGCGTGCTGGCAGGGGTCGCAGCCGAAGCTGCAACCGATGCAAAATCAGTAGCGGGCGAAACAGTCGCCATACGTTCTCTGTCCTTCCTGGTCTTTTTATTGTTATTCGGCGGGCACGCTTTGCATGTCACCGCTGTCGCGTGCCGCTGCGATCAGTGCCCGGCGCGCGAGGGCATAGTTGTCCTCGCCTCCGGCCCGCTTGGCACGACGGTCGTCAAGAATGTGCTCAACCTCATCCAGACGTCCGGCGCGCAGGCCGGAATCGATTGTAATACGTTCAAAAACATCACGTTGCGCATGGCTGCCACCTGCCAGTTGCATTGATCCGCGCGCGGCACACAGATGGTCAAAGGCGGTGCCATGCTGTCCGTCGGCGAATGCCTCAAGACCCAGTGCCGCGGCTACGCCGGGATCGGCCATGCGGCGGGTAGTGTCATCCTTGGCGCGTTTTGCGTCTTGCCGGATGCGGTTCAGCATCTTTGCCGTGGCGTCTGCGCGGTTGTCGCCGGTCAGCGCCAGAAGATAATGCAGGTCCGCGAAAATCAAACAGCCATCTTCGGTTCGCGCGGCGGACAAATCGGCCAGTTCTTCCCAACGATTTCCGACATTTACGCCCTCAAGCTCCAACCGCATCAGCAACGAGGTTCCGTTCGAGATGTCGCGGTAATCGTCGGTCTTGTCTTGGCGGATATGGTGATCATACAGCTCCATCACCTGATCGATCTGGCCCAGATCAAGATGCATCAGCGCCTTGTGCCACCACACGTGATAGCGGAAGTTGTTGCAGTGCGACCAGGCGTTTTCCCGACCGGCCAGCCAGTCCAGACCCAGCTGCGCGTTGCCGGTCATCTCATGCACATGCGCGACCGCATGCAGACCCCATGCGTCGTCCGAAACCATCCACAGTGCCTGACGGCCCGCGATTTCGGCCTTTTCATAGGCACCGGTTTCCTCAAGCGCGAACGAGTGGCAGCCCAGCAGGTATCCGCGCCCTGGATGATCCGGCGCATAAGCGGGCAGGATGCGTTCGATCGACCGGCGCATGCCCGGAGCATCGCCCAGCACAAACCGGGTTGCGTGGCTGAGTTTCATGGCCTGCGTATCCTGCGGATGGTCGCGCAGCACCGCTTCGAACTTCTGAACCGCCTGCTCTAACTGACCGGCCAGATAAAGCGCCAGTGCATCGACATAAAGACGTTCGCGGGCCGAGATCGGCTGCCGCGCCATTGCGGCATTTGCAGCCGTCAGCGCTTCGACTGCGACAGGCATCATTTCACGCCGGCCCAGCAATGCCATGAACAATCCTTTGATGGCATGACCCAGCGCAAAATCCGGCTCAAGCTCCAGCACTTTGCCCAAGTGCTGGGGCGTGACCGCTGAATGCGCCATGAACCCAAGCAGAACACCATTCCACGCTTCGACGCTTGCCGGCTGGGTCAAAGTGTTCATTTGTCCAAAAACGTCTTGTTTCATACTTGGGTCCAATCTGATTGCGATATTTGACACTGTTCGATTTATCAGAGTGTGCCGACGGGACGTAACAGTATCGACCCTGCTCTCGAATTGGTGAAAGGCTGTGTGTGTAAAACGCGAAAAAAACCGCCGATTCAAGGACATGTTTCAGCAACATGCCGCCGAAACGGGCACTGTGTTTCAATCGTCGAAGGGATTTTCGGCGCTCAGAACGGCCTGGGTATCGGCGCCAAATGTTGGCGGAGCCGCACGATAGGTGACCGGCGTGCGCGATAAATTGAGCGGATTTCCGATCAGTTGCACGGGCCCGGGCTGCGCTTGCATGGCGATCTGCATGTTGCGGGCCGCCGCCTGATCGGTGGCAAAAACCTGATCCAATGTTTGTACCGGACCAACGGGAACTTTCTGGTCTTCCAGACCCGCGATCACCGTTGCGGTGTCCATGCCTTTCAGGGCAGGCCGCAGCACTGCGTTCAGGGCATCGCGGTTTTCAAGGCGGGCCGGGTTTGTTGCAAAAAGGGGATCGTCGGCAAGGTCTTCGCGGTTGATGAAACGGCAGAATCTTTGAAACTGTGTGTCATTGCCGACTGCCAGAATGACGTGGCCGTCTGACGTTTCATAGACGTCGTAGGGCACGATATTGGGATGCCCGTTGCCTCGCCGTTGCGGAACGTTGCCGGATGTCAGGTAGTTCACACCTTCGTTGATCAGCCATGCGATCTGCGCGTCGACCAACGCCAGATCGATCTGCTGTCCTTCGCCGGTCTGGTCGCGGTGCCGTAAAGCCGCCAGTATGCCGACGGTGGCGTACATGCCGCACATCACGTCGGCAATGCCGACACCAACTTTCATCGGCGCGCCTTCGGGGTCGCCGGTCAGCGACATGATCCCGCCATAGCCCTGCGCCATCAGATCATAGCCGGGTTTGCTCGCATTAGGTCCGGTTTGCCCATAGCCCGAGATCGAGCAGTACACGAGCCCCGGAAGCTCCTGTGACAGAGATACATAGTCCAGCCCGTATTTGGCCAGCCCGCCGGGTTTGAAGTTCTCGATCAAAATATCCGCGTACGAAGCCAGTCGCTTGATTTCGGCCTGACCCTTGGCGGTCGTGATATCGATCGCCACTGATTTCTTGTTGCGGTTGGCTGCCATGAAATAAGCACTCAGGTCCGAGCGGTTTCCGTCCGCATCCTCGACATATGGCGGGCCCCACTGCCGTGTGTCGTCGCCACCCGTTGCCGGGTTTTCGATCTTGATGACACTGGCGCCCAAGTCGCCCAGCAATTGCGTGCAGGTCGGCCCGGCCAGAATACGGCTGAGATCCAGAACCTTGACGCCTTTCAGCGGCCCTTCAGATGCGGCCATCGTAACCTCCGCGCTCAATCTCAGCGGCGATGACCGTGAATGTGTCGGCTTTTATGGCGGCATCCAGTGCCGCGCGCAATTCGGCGCGATTGCGAACAGTGTGGCCATTGCCGCCAAAGGCGCGCCCCATGGCGGCAAAATCGTGGCGGTCGAAGTCAACGCCCCGGTTGCCCATCTGACGCTGGCGCTGCTTTAGCTCAATCAGCGCAAGGCTGGCATCGACAAAGACCAGAAAGATCGGATTGCCACCCATTTCAGCAGCCGTCGAAAGCTCACCGGCGACCATCAGGAAACCGGCGTCGCCGGAAAAGCTGATCACGGGATGGTCCGGTTCTGCCAGTTTCAGGCCTATGGCCATCGGCACGGCGCAGCCCATGGTGCACAGGGCCGAGGATTGTATCAGCCCGCGCGGCTCAGAACATTCCCACATCTGGCTGAGCAGGATGCGATGCGCGCCGCTGTCGGCCGTCGCCAGGGTTTCAGGTGGAAGCGCTGCGCGGGATTCCGCGATCACTGCGGCGGGTCCCCAGTCGTCATCCATCGGGAACGCTTGCGCCAGTGCCGCTTTCACTTGTTCGGGCTCACCACCAGGCCACGTCGCGCGCGCGGGATTGCCCTTGGCGATGGCCTCCAGCGTGGCCGCTGTGTCGGCAACCAGATTGAGCCCGGCCTGATGCATGTAGTGATCGTTGACGACCGCCGAGATGTCGATCACGCGCTTTTCCTCGGGGTCCCAGATCTCGCGCCAGCCGGGGCGCATTTCGATTGGGTCATAACCCAGGCACAGGACCAGATCGGCCTGCTCCACCAATGGCACCAGATGCTTGTCCGCCAGCGGGGACAGCCCTGCAGCGCCCAGACACAGGGGATGATCCTCGGGCACCACACCCTTGGCCTTGTAGGTGGTTACAAAAGGAATTCGGAAGTGCTCAAGAAAGGCCCGCACTACACAGCGCGAGTCGTCATAGAGGACATCAAGCCCGATGATGGCCAGCGGACGCTCGGCGTCGGCGACCCAGCGCCGGGCCTTTTCAAGGCAGTTCCCTTCGGGGGCAACGGCGGCGGGCTTGGTCAGCCGGCGCCGTTTCGTGTTGCTGACACGCGTATCGGCAACCGAGATCGGCACGTCGATATGCACGGGGCCAAGACGTGGCTGATTGGCGAGCGACACGGCCTTGTCTGCGACGATATCCGCGCCCTCGGCGGTCATTACAAACGTGCCCTTCGTGATCGAGCGGTAGACCCGGGAGTGGTCCATAACCTGATGCGTATAGGTCAGCGCTTCGTCCGCGTCGACGCAGCCGGTCAGCACGATCATGGGAACCCGGTCTTGCAACGCGTTCGCCACCACGTTGATTCCGTTCATCGCACCGGGGCCTAATGTCGCCACCAGAATTGCAGGCGCACCATCGCGATGATGTACCGCCTCGGCCATAAAACCGGCCGAGTTTTCGTGTTTGGCCAGATGAAAGGTGATACCCGCCCTCTCAAGCGCGTCGACCAGCGTCAGAACTTCTCCTCCGGGCATACCGAAAGCATGGCGACAACCGGCCTCGTACAGGCGTTGGGCCAGAATATCCGCCGCGCGGGGTGAAAAGTCCTGCATCCGTCATGCTCCGATACACAAGTTGCACAGCAGATTGCGGAGGACGCCGTCGGACGCAAGGCAGATCACGGCAGTGTGACTATTTGACTGCAGCTTCGGCCACGGCCTGAAACTTTTCGTCCAATTCCCGGGCAATTTCGCTCAGCTTTGCGCCACCTTCTGAGGCATAAGGAGCAAACACAAATCCGGGCGTTTTATAGGACAGGGTGGCAGTTCCGTCTTCGTTTTCGGTCACGTAAAACCTGATCGGCGCCTCGATCATCGCGTTGGTCGATGTTTCCAAAACACGCACAGCAAAATCGTTGTTGAATGCGCCGATCACCAGGTTGCCGGGAATGGTGATCCCGCGCGCAGCGGCGGCCTTTGTTGGCCCGGCTTGCGTCACCACGATCAGCCCATTTTCCTTGACTGCTGTTTTGGTGGCGTCCACCAGGTCCTCATATGACTTGTCGGTCACGTAAACCGCCCAGCCTTCGGGGATGTCGGGATCATCAGCCCAAACGGGATAGGCCAGCAGACAGAACAGGACCCGGAGCAATCTCATAGCATTGCCTCATTTGGTGTGGACGACCTTGTGATGCCAGAAATTCAGCACCGACGCATTCACATTCTTGTGGGGTGGAACGTCGGAGGAGTGCGCCGTCCATTAGTGGTTCGATTGAGCCATGAGGCTTTTCGCATCGAAGCTTCCCGCCTGATAGGCAAACTCACCTGCTATGCCACTTTGCGTCAGACCGCGCGCCTTTTCAGCAGATAGATATCCATGATCCAGCCATGCTCGGCCCGTGCGCGGGCCCGGGTATCCAGAATCGCCTGCGCCACCTCGGAAAGTTGGCCATGGATCAGCAGCTCTTCCTTCATGCCGACGAACGCGCCCCACCAGATGTCATAATCCTTCATCTCCAGAGACTGGAACGAGCATTCACCATCCAGCATGACCGCCACCTTGGTCGCGGCTTCGGGCCAGCCCTGTTCGCGAAGCCTTCGGCCAGTCGTGACAACATAAGGCGCCCCAATATCGTTGACCGGAATTCCGTGCGCTGCGGTCAGCGCCTGCAAAGCGGTGATGCCGGGGATTACCCGTTTTCGTGGCTGCGGGGTCAGTCGCGCGGCAATGCGCAAAGAACTGTCATAAAGCGACGGATCACCCCAGATCAATAGCGCCACATTCCGGGCCTCTGGATCAGCCTGCATTGCCTCCTGCCAGCGCAGGGCGATGGCGTCGTGCCACTCATCAACACCGCGCAGATAGCCGTCCTCCGTCCGGCGTTCGGGAATGTCGAAATAAGCGATCCGGGGCGGGGTATCTGTCACCTGCGCGATGATCTCTTCACGCAGTCCTGCCAGATCGGCCTTGTTCTCGCCCTTGCGCGGGATCAGGATCAGATCGGCATCACGGATTGCCTTTGCCCCCTGAAAAGTCACGTGATCCGGGTTGCCCGTGCCAATGCCGATCAGGGACAGCTCATACATTGTCAAACTCCGCCAGCGGGCCATACAGGATCAGGGCCGGGGCTGTGCCGATTTCGGATTGCAACTGTTCCGCCAAAGCGCCGATGGTGGCACGGCGAAGCTTCTGGTCGGGGGTCGAGACGGACTCGGCCATCAATGCCGGAGTATCCAGCGGCAAGCCATGGGAGCGAAGTGCCTCGACGAGCAAGGGGAAGGTGCGTTTGCCCATGAAAACCACTGTTGTCGCGGAAGGGTCCGCGAGTGCGGGCAGATTCAGATCTTCCGGTAACTGGCCGCTGACATCGTGTCCGGTCACAAATTGCACGCGGCGGGCGGTCAGACGACGGGTCAATGGGATGCCCGCTGCTGCAGCGGCCGCAACGGCTGACGGAATGCCGGGAATGATTTCATAGTCGATACCAGCATCCCGCAACGCGACAAGCTCTTCTTCCAGGCGACCGAACAAGCCGCCATCACCGGATTTCAGGCGCACAACATGCTGGCCAGTACGGGCATAGTCCACCAGCAAGCGGCTGACATGATCCTGTTTCGGCGACGGGCGACCAGCCCGTTTGCCTACCCCGACCAGATCGGCATCATCGCGCGCATGGGACAGGATTGGGCCACTGCTGAGATCGTCAAACAGCACCGCGTCCGCCTTTTGCAACCGATTCACCGCCTTGAGCGTCAGCAACTCGGGATCGCCCGGGCCAGAGCCGATGAAGGAAACAAAACCGCTCATTCCGAGGCCTCGGCTATCAGATGAAAGAAGGTGCCTGTCACGTGTCCACGTACCGATCCGGTCTGCGGTCCTTCGGTGCCTTCCGCGTCAAACACGCGCGCCAAAGGGGGGTCTGGCTGTTCGACAATCGACGAATAATGAAACTCATGCCCGCGCAAAGCCGTACCAGCGGCAAGCCCCGGCATCGGCGACAGCAATTCCGCCCGCCGATAGCCCAGATTGAACTTGCGCTTTTCGTATGATGTCACCAGACCCAGCAATCCGGCCATCCGGTGCCGGGTACCGTCCTTGTCGATCAACCCTTCGCCCAAGGCCATGTAGCCCCCACATTCCCCGTGAACGGGCTTTGTATCGGCATGTTTGCGCAGCCCTGACAGGAACGTATCAGCCGCCGCCAGCGTTCCGGCGTGCAATTCCGGATACCCGCCGGGCAGCCACACAAGATCAGCATCCGCGGCCGGAGCTTCGTTCGCCAGTGGCGAAAATGGCAGAACTTCAGCCCCTGCTACGCGCCACCCTTCCAGCAGATGCGGGTAGGTGAACGAAAACGCCGCATCCTGTGCCAATGCGATCCGTTGTGCCGGAGGGCGCGGCAGCGCGGCTGACGATGGCCCTTTCGGGCCTGAGGAAGCTGCAGCCTTGATCGCCTCAAGGTCCACATGTTCACGCAGAAATACTGCATACCCGGCAATGGCACTTTCCAGATCCGGGTGTTCGACCGCCTGAATCAGGCCAAGATGGCGTTCAGGCAGGGTCAGATCGCCGCGCCGCGGCAGGACGCCCAGCACCGGCAGACCCGCGTGTTCCATCCCCAGACGGGTCAGGCGTTCATGCCGTGGGCTGGCACAGCGGTTCAGGATTACTCCGGCAAAGGGCAGGTCCGGATTGTACATTCGGAACCCAAGTGCTGTCGCCGCCGCAGATTGCGCCTGACCGCCTACATCCAGCACCAGTACAACGGGCCAGCCCATGCGCTGCGCTGTCTCAGCGCTGGACCCGTGCCCGAGTTCTCCGGGTTTTGCGACGCCATCGAACAGGCCCATCGAGCCTTCGGCCACAACGATATCCGCGCCTTCGGCCTGGGCTGAAATCGCGTTCAGCAAGGGGTCGCCCATCGCCCAGCTGTCCAGATTGAACGAGGCCCGCCCGGCTGCCGCCCGATGAAACGCCGGGTCGATATAATCCGGCCCGCTTTTGAACGGCTGAACTGACAAGCCATCTTCGGCCAGCGCACGCAAAAGGCCCAGCATGACTGTTGTCTTGCCGGTTCCCGAAGAAGGGGCGGAAATCAGCAATCCCGGGGGGCTAGTCATCGCCGTGGCTCCAGCTCGACCAGGGGCTTTCCGCACTTTGCGGGCGGTAGCGACGATCATAGGTCTTTGAATACAGGCAACTTTCGTCAAATCCTTCACCCGCCAAGGCAGGACCGATAAGGATCAGCGCGGTACGCGAAATGCTCTCGTCCAGAGACTCTTTCAATGTGTTCAGCGTCGCGCGGATGATCCTTTCATCCGGCCAGCTTGCCCTATACACGACGGCGACCGGACAATCCGCGCCATAGGCCGGTGTAAGGTCGGCGATCACCTTGTCCAGATTGCCAATCGACAGGTGGATGGCAAGTGTTGCGCCGGTGCGGGCAAAGTTTTCCAGCGTCTCGCCTTCGGGCATGGACGATGCGCGGCCCGGCGTACGGGTCAAAACAACAGATTGTGCCAGTCCGGGCAGGGTCAGTTCCGTGCCAAGCGCCGCGGCGGCCGCGGCAAAGGACGGAACGCCGGGGGTGACGCTGACCGGGATGCCCATCTGTTTCATGCGCCGGATCTGTTCGCCCATTGCCGACCAGACCGACAGGTCGCCGGAATGCAGCCGCGCCACGTCGTGACCAGCCTGATGCGCGGTCTCGATCTCCGCCATGATCTGATCCAGATCCATCGGTGCGGTGTTCACGATCTTCGCGCCTTCGGGGCAATGATCCAGAATTTCTTCGGGCACCAGTGATCCGGCGTACAGGCATACCGGGCAGGACGCGATGATATCGCGCCCGCGCAGCGTCAGCAGGTCGGCGGCGCCTGGCCCGGCGCCAATGAAATGAACGGTCATGTCTATCCTCCGATGGCGACGGCGCAGGTCGCAAGCCGGTCGTCCGAAATCAGTCTGGGTGAGAGAAGCCGCGCCCCGGAACCGGCGGCGGCAAGGGCGGATGCTTCGGCCACGCTGCCGGTGCCATACGTGGCCCGGCTGCGGTTCGAGCAGGTGAGGGTCCGCTGCCCGGCCAGATCGGCGGGCGAGATGAAATGCACGGGCAAGGCCAGCTTTTGGGCAAAATCAGTCAGGGCAGGGTGGCCTTGCTTGTCGGCAACAGTGGCCAGCGCATCCACACGATGCCCGGATGCGGCAGCCTTGAACGCCGCCTGCAAACTGTCCGCCGTGGCGGAGGACGAAAAGCCCAGGCCCGCGACGATCATAGTGTCACGCTCCATTGCACGACCGGATAAGCGGCCTTCCAGCCGCGACGCGGGCCAAGCGGTGCCGCATGAGACAGGTCAATGCGCAACAGGTCGCCGCCGAGTTCCTCGTGCCATTGGGCCAGCAATGCCTCGCTTTCCAGTGTGACCGCATTGGCCACCAATCGCGTACCTTGGGGCAAATTGCTCCGCAGCCATTCCAGCAGGTCAACGCTCAGCCCGCCGCCAATGAAAACAACATCAGGCGGGGTCAAACCATAAAGCGCCCCGGGGGCCGTACCGTGAACCACGTTCAGCCGATCCTGCCCCAGTGTATCGGCATTCCGGCGGATACGCTCGGCCCGGTCGGCGCGAGGCTCGATCGTGGTCGCCGTCAGGCTCGGGTCGCACATCAGCCACTCGATACTGATCGAGCCTGTGCCGCCACCGATATCCCACAGATGTTCGCTGCGTTGAGGGGCCAGCGCAGACAGGGTCAGCGCGCGGATGGGGCGCTTGGTGATTTGCCCGTCGGTTTCGAATATCTCATCCGGCTTGCCCGAGGCTTTGGGCAGGGCGCGGCCTGCACCCGCGACGTCAAGTCCGACGCAAACCGGGTGCTCGAAGGTTCCCAAAAGCGCCTCGGTCAACGAGACACTGCGGGCCCGTTCACGCGGGCCGCCAAGCGCCTCCATCACGTGCAGTTGCGTGTCGGCAAAGCCGGTCTCGGTCAGGTAATTGGCCAATTCGGCCACCGCCGCGCCATTGCGCAGCAGCAGGATTGCACGCAATCCCGGGGACAGATGCGGGCGCAAGCGGGTCAGAGGGGCGGCATGCAACCCGAAGGTCAAAGTGCTTTCCAAGGGCCAGCCCAGCCGCGCGGCAGCCAGGGAAAAAGTCGACTGACCAGGCAAGGCCAACCACTCACCGGGATCGAAATTGCGCGCGATCACCGACCCGGCACCGAACCAGAACGGATCACCCGAGGCCAGTACCACGGTGGCGCGACCGCGCAGCCCGGTCAGCATGGGCAACCCATCGGCAAATGGCACGGGCCACGCGATCCGCTCGGCCCCGTTTTCGGGAACCAGCGCCAGATGGCGCGGTGGCCCCATGACGACTTCGGCGCGGTCCAGCACTTGACGGCTTGCCGGCGACAGGCCATCCAGTCCATCTTCGCCCAGTCCAAGAACGGTCAGCCACGGAGCTTCATGCATGTCCCACCTCCTGATCCTTGGCGGCACGACCGAGGGCAACGCGTTGGCCAAGGCGGTTGCCGACCGGGGCATAGCTGCAACCTACTCCTACGCAGGCCGGGTGGACAATCCGCGACCGCAGCCATTGCCGGTCCGGGTGGGCGGGTTTGGCGGGGCGGAAGGGCTGGCGCGTTACATTCGTGATCACGGTGTCAGCCATGTGGTTGATGCCACCCATCCCTTTGCCGCGCAGATGAGCCGGAATGCGGTTCAGGCATGTGATGAAACAGGTATTCCGCTGGCCGCGCTGACCAGGCCAGCTTGGACCCCGCAAAACGGGGATTGCTGGACAAACGTGGCAGACATCGCCGCGGCGGTGGATGCCCTGTCCGGGGCGTCTCAGCGCGTTTTTCTTGCGGTAGGCCGGATGCATCTCGGGGATTTCGCCGCCCAGCCCCAGCATCATTACCGGCTGCGGCTGGTGGATAAGCCTGACTCCCTGCCGCTGCCGGATTGCGACGTCGTCGTTTCCCGCGGACCGTTTACGGTGGAGGACGACAGGGCGCTGATGGCGCAGCACGGTACAGAACTGGTGGTGTCCAAGAACGCGGGCGGAACCGGCGCACGGGCCAAGCTGGACGCCGCGCGGGCGCTGGGCCTGCCGGTGCTGATGATCGACCGTCCGGTCCTGCCGCAGCGAACCGAATTGTCGAATGTTGCTGACGTTCTGGACTGGCTGGGTCATTCCTGATCCCTGGCCTGATCGCTGGCCTGAGTAAACCTGGGCGTGTAGACAATTGGCCCGTGGTCCCTGTCAATCACACGGGTCAGCGAAGATCCGACAATCACCACGGTCTGCATGTCGGCCATGTCAGGTGTCGCCTCGGCAAGGGTCGAGATGCGAATGGCCTCGTCGGGCCGCGTAACCGCTCGGGCGAACAGGATCAGCCGCTCGGGCTCACATTCCTCGCGTAGGATTTCCAGTGTCTTTACAAAGCCTTCGGGGCGGGACTTGGAGCGAGGGTTGTAAAACGCCATCGCGAAGTCCCCTTGCGCGGCCAGTCGTAGACGTTTTTCGATCAAAGGCCACGGCTTGAGATTGTCGCTGAGGTTGATGGCACAAAAATCATGGCCCAGCGGCGCTCCAGCGTGGGCCGAAGCGGCCAGCATCGCCGTAATCCCGGGCAGCACGTCAATCGGAATTTCACGCCATTCCGAGGGGCCGTTTTCCAATGCCTCGAACACAGCGGCGGCCATGGCAAAGACACCCGGATCGCCCGAGGACACAACCACCACGCGCTTGCCCTCTGACGCCATCTGCAACGCGTGCTGCGACCTGTCGATCTCGACCCGGTTGTCGCTTGCGTGCAGCGTCAGGCCGGTGCGCTCTGCCACCCGGGCGACGTAGGGAATGTACCCGACAACGTCGGTCGCTTCGGCCAATGCCGCCGAAACCTCGGGTGTGACCAGATCCGCATTGCCCGGGCCCAGCCCCGCGATTTTGACCCAGCCACTCATGGACGGCGACCCTGGCCATGTACAACGATGATCGAGAAATAGGGCGTGATCTTGCCGCACGCTTCGGACAGCTTAGACACGGTCTGGTTCGGCATTTGCGCGTATTCGACGATCCAGGCACGGTCATAAAGCCCGGCTGTCTGCAGTGCGCGTTTTACCTTGTCGATATTGCGGCCGATTTTCATCACCACCAGCGCATCCGTCTGGGCCATGCGCCGGGCCAGATCGTCCTCGGGCAGGGTGCCGACCAGTACTGTCAGCACGTCATCGCCCCAGGTGATCGGATCGCCGGTTGCGGTCCACGCGCCCGACATGCCGGTGATGGCGGGCACCACCTCGACCGGAGCGTTGTCGCGCAAGCGGCTGTATAGATGCATGAACGAGCCGTAAAAGAACGGGTCACCTTCGCACAGAACCACCACGTCTTCGCCGTTTTCAGACAGCGCCTTAAGATGCGCGGTGCAGTCTTCGTAGAACTCAGACAGCAATTCGTTGTAGCGCGGGTCCGTGACGGGAATTTCCGTGGTGACGGGGTATTCCATCGGGAATTCAACTGCCCCTTCCGGGATCATCCCGTTTACGATCTTGCGGGCCTGACCACTGCGGCCCGGCTTGCGGAAAAAGGCGACGTGTTTTGCGTTGCGCAGCAGGCGATCCGCCCGAACGCTCATCAGGTCGGGATCGCCGGGGCCAAGGCCCACACCGTATATTGTGCCCATCTTCATTCCGCCCGGCTTGCGATGGCGTTGATTGCGGCCACGGTAATGGCGCTGCCGCCCAGCCTGCCTTTGACAATGCAGGACGGCACGGGCTGTGCTTCCCACAGGGCGTCCTTGGATTCCATCGCGCCGACGAACCCCACGGGGCAGCCGATGATGGCGGCGGGACGGGGGCAGCCGGGGTCTTCCAGCATGTTGAGCAGATGGAACAGGGCGGTGGGCGCGTTGCCGATGGCGACCAGAGCGCCTTCCAGATGAGGGCGCCACAATTCCAGCGCGGCGGCAGACCGGGTGTTGCTCATCTCGGCGGCCAACGGGCGCACGCGTTCGTCATGCAGGGTGCAGATCACCTGGTTGTCGGCGGGCAGGCGAAAACGGGTCACGCCTTCGCTGACCATGCGCGCGTCACACAGGATTGGGGCGCCGCTTTCCAGCGCCGTGCGGGCCGCGGTCACGAATCCCGGCGAGAAATGCACGAACTCTTCCAGCCCCACCATTCCGGCGGCATGGATCATGCGAACGGCGACCTGTTCCTCGTCAGCGTCGAACCGGGCCAGATCTGCCTCAGAGCGGATGGTGGCAAAGCTTTCCTTGTAGATCGCCGCACCATCGGTTTCGTATTCATAGGGCATCAGGTCAGGTCCATAGTCATGAGTGTTTCGGGGCTCAGCCCGCGCTGGCTGGGCTCATCCCCCGCGCGGCCCTGATTTACAAGATCAAATCGGCCGTTCCGGCCAACCAAAGTGACGTCGGCCGGGCCCATGCGGGCACATCCCTTGGCGCAGCCGGACACGTGCAGTGTGCCGGCCACGCGCGGGGCCAGGGCACGGGCAATGTCGCGGGTTTCTGCCTGCGCCTGAGGGCAGAACGGCGCACCGGGGCAGGCATCTGTGGTCATGAGTGGGTCGGCGTCATCGGTGACAAATTCTGCAGCAGGTATCGACGCCCCGCCTTCCAGCAGGATCAGCCGCCAGGGTGTGACACGCAGAGCAGTCGCGCCAGTCACCGCGATCAGTTCGGCAAGTGGCTGGGCGGGCAGTTGCCCGAACGCCGCGCCATAGAATGTACCCAGATCGTGAGTGCCAGGCTGAAGCGGTTCGCCAGTCGGGGCAGGGTTGCTGCCCTGCCACTCCTGCGGCAGGCCTAGTGCTGCCACGACCCGCGACATGCGGCGATTTTCCGGGGTGAAATTCCCTGAGAACCATTGTGCCAACGCGATCAATTGGTCGATCGCTTCGGCCTCGGTGACACGTCGCCCGGTGTCAGACCCGTCCGCGCGCAGGATCAGGCCGTCAGGACCGGTCTCCAGCCGGATATCCGCTGAATCCGCTGCAAGCAGACGGTTCGGGCCGGTGTCGATGGCAAAGCCGAACTTGGCGGGCAAGTCGGGCAATTGACCCAGCCGGTCAATCAACTCCGTAGTCAGACGGCTGGTCCGATCGCCGGTTTGATACAACGGCGAGACGAGTATGTTGCGCCGCACTTCAATGCCGGGCTCTGCATCCAGCAAGTCCAGTGCAGAGAGTTTTTGAAGCAGAGGCTGGTGATCAGCTTCGCTCACGCCGCGTAATTGCAAGTTGGCCCGGTTGGTCAGGTCGATGGTGCCGTTGCCGAATTGCCCTGCCAGATCGCACAGGCCCAATGCCTGTTTGGCATCCAGCCGCGCCAGCCGAGGGCGCACACGAACGACCAGCCCGTCGCCGGACATCATCGGTCGATGCGCCCCGGGGCACCAGCCTTGTACGATCGGCGCGCTCATCTCAGCCCCTCCAGATCGGCCCGGATCGAGTTCCGGCGCGTGTTCCAAAGCCCGGCCTCCAGCAGCGTGCGGAACCGGTCCTGCATGGCCTGATGCGCTTGCGGGTTGGCCTGTTGCAGGAACGCGTCCACCTCGGCATCGCCCAGCGTCGCGTCATGGTAGAGGTCGAAGAGGTGTGGCGCGACCGTACCGGACAGGTGGGCAAAAGAAGCCATGTGATCCAGCGTCGCCGCGATCTCGGCCGCCCCGCGGAAACCGTGGCGCTGCATCCCCGCGATCCAGGCGGGATTGGCGGCCCGGGCATGGACGACGCGGCTGATCTCTTCCGGCAGGGTGCGGGCGCGGGGTTTATCCGGATTGGTGTTGTCGAGATGGTAAAGTTGCACCCCGCCGCCGGTAATCTTCTTGGCCGCCGCAAAACCGGCCTCATGCGTGGCATAGTCGTTGGCCAGCAGCAGGTCGGTTTCGGTCAGGTCCTGAAGGTGCACGAAGCTGTCCGCATTGGCGACTTGTCGGGTAATGCCGTCGATATCCTGTGCGACGTGTTCGCCTTCCAGTGCGAATGAACTGGCCTGTAGCCAGGCCTCACCCGCCTGCGCGCGGGCCTCGTCGGTGTAGGTTTCCGACAAGTGTGTCATGTTCAGGCCATAACTGCCCGGAGCCGGGCCAAAAACCCGCGGGTTCGGGGTCTGCCCCGCGAAGGGATTCCAGTCCGGCGCTTCGTCCCGCTGGGACAGCGCCCGAACGGCCTGGCCAAATAGAGCGGAGAGCGTTGGGAATACATCCCGGAACAGGCCCGAAACACGCAGGGTCACGTCCAGACGCGGACGGCTGAGGTCGGTGATTGGAAGCACTTCGATGCCTGATACCCGCTCTGATCCCTTGTCCCAGACCGGTTTCACGCCCAGCAGGTGCAGCGCCATCGCGAATTCCTCGCCTGCCGTGCGCATGGTGGCCGACCCCCATAGATCGACGATCAGGCCTTTCGGATAATCGCCTTCCTCCTGCAGGTGCCGCCGAACCAGTTCCTCGGCCAGTTTCACGCCTTGTGTATAAGCCGCGCGGGTCGGGACCGACCGGGGATCAGTGGTGTAGAGGTTCCGCCCAGTGGGCAGCACATCCGATCGTCCGCGATAGGGCGAACCCGACGGGCCAGCCTCGATCCGGTTTCCGGCCAGCGCGTCCAGCAAGGCAGTGCGTTCGGCGTGTGCAGATGGCGCGGGGTCGAAATTGCCGGTCACTTCAGGCACGCGGCCAAAAATATGCAGCCCGTTGCCAAACTGGCTTTCCTTGATGTCGCAGACAAAGCGGTCGATGCGGGTGATTGCCTCGGCGATACAGGTGGCCTGGTCAAGACCAAGATCGCTTTCCAGCCCGATGGCCTGAGCTTCTTCCCGGATATCTTCCTGCAAGCGGTCGCGTCGTTTGGGGTCAAGCCCGTCGGCGTTCGAGAATTCGTCCAGCAGCGATTCAAGCCGCACCATCCTGTCCGGCGTGCCGCTCTCCTTCATCGGGGGCGGGATGTGACCCAGCGTGACGGCTCCGATGCGACGCTTGGCCTGTGCGGCTTCGCCTGGGTCGTTGACAATGAAGGGGTAGATCACCGGCAAATCACGGATCAGCGCTTCGGGCCAGCACTTGGCGGACAGGGCAACGGATTTTCCCGGCAGCCATTCCAGAGTGCCATGGGCGCCAATATGGATCAGTGCGTCGGCGTGCAGGCTTTTGCGCAGCCAAAGGTAAAACGCGACATAGCTGTGACGCGGTGTGCGCGAAAGGTCGTGATAGTCGTCATCGCGCAGTTCAGGCGTGCCACGTTCGGGTTGCAGCGCGACCAGCGCCTTGCCCCGGTGCAGCGCGGTGAAATGGAACGCGCCATCAACAAAGGTCGGATCATCCTCGGGCTTGCCCCAGACTGTTTGCAGGTCCGTATTCAGTTGATCCGGCAAGTGTGCAAGCGCGGCCTGGTAATCTTCGAGCGACCAGGAAATCCGGGCGCCCAGCAATGTGTCGGCGATCGGTTCGGCTGGGGCTGTATCATACCCGGCGCATTGCAAATCTGACAGCATCGCTTCGGCTGATGCCAGCGCGTCAAGGCCCACGGCATGGGCCATCTGCCAGTCCTTGCCGGGGTAGGTGGACAGAACCAGAACCGGCACCTGTTCCGCTTTGGGTCGGTCGTTCAGATTCAGCCAGCCGGTTACACGATCAATGATCGCTTCGATCCGTTCAGGTTCAGCGCGGTGGGCAAAGCGGGAATATTCCAGGTGCGGATCGCGTTTGCCCGGTTCCTTGAATGAGGCGATGCCTGCCGAGATCCGCCCATCCACTTCGGGCAGCACGACGTGCATGGCAAGGTCGGCGGGGGAAAGACCGCGTTCGGCCTCGGCCCACGCTTTGCGGCGTGAAGTTGCCAGAGCGACCTGGAAAACCGGCACACCCGCCGCGTCAAGCGGAGAGGTTCCCGACGCACCTTTGCCCGAGAAGGAGGTGGCATTGATGATCGCAGAAGGTTCCAGTGCAACGATGTTTCGGCGCAACCAATCGGCGGCGGCAGGTGCCTTGAGGGAAGGGGCGAACATGCCCATTGCCTCGAACCCACGCGCCCGCAGGCTGTGGATCAGCGCGGCGACCGGGGCGGTGTCGGCGGAGGTCAGGTAGGCGCGATAGAAAGTGACGATGATGCGTTTCGCATCGTTCGTAAATGCGGTTTCGACCGGGGTTACGCCGCGGTCAGGGCACCAAACACCGCATTCCGGAAGGGTTTTGGCCCCCATCACCGGCCCGGCATAAAGACCTGCCGCCAATGCCATCTGCGCCAAAGCGGCCTGCGCCGCGACCTCGCCGCCGGTGTCGCACAGATGCGCCAGTCGCCGCAGGGTCGAGACGGGCAGGGTGGAATAGTCGTCCAGCCGGGTATCCTCACGCCCGTCGGCAGGCAGAACCGCCAGCGCGATGCCTTTGGCCTGCGCCAGCGCAAGAACCTGCTGCAGCCCGTATGACCAGTAAGGCACCCCACCAATCAGGCGGATCAGGATACCTTTTGCGCCGTCAAGCGTCTGTTCCACATATGTGTCAACGGACAGAGGGTGTTTCAGCGCCGTCAGATTGGCCAAACGCATCGTCGGCATTCGCCCTTCCGGCCCACCGCCGCGATGCCAGCCTGCCGCGAAAGCACCGAGATCACTGTCCGAAAAGGACAACATCACCAGATCCGCCGGGCTCTGGCCCAGATCGGTCGGGGTCTCGGTTTCTTCAAGCCCGTGGCTTTCGCGGAAGACGACGTGCATGGCTTACTCGGCGGCCTCGGTCACACCCACGAGGATATCCCGGATTTCGGCCTCTTTGATGTCGTCGTGCTCGGCAATGACCACAAGACGCGAGCGGCGCTCCTCGCCGGGTTCCCAGGGGCGGTCGTACTGATGACGCACCCGGGCACCGACAGCCTGAACCAGCAGACGCATCGGTTTGCCGGCAACTGCCGCATAGCCCTTGACGCGCAGGATGTTCAATTCCCTGGCCAGACGTTCGATCTTGGCAACCAGATCGAGTGGATCGCTTTGCTCCGGCAGTTCGACGATGATGCTTTCGAAGTCGTCATGTTCGTGGTCGTGATGACCGTCGTGATGCGACGGACGCGCGTCCATGTCATCCTCGGCTGCAGCTTCCAGACCGAGCACGACGCGGACGTCTACGACGCCTTCGGCAACCTCTACGACGGGCAGCGGGCGCGGGGCCTCGGCTGCGATGACCTCTTTGGCTTTGGCAACACCCTCTGGCCCTGCCAGATCGGGCTTGGTCAGCAGGATGATATCGGCGCAGGATATCTGATCCTCGAACACCTCGGAAAGAGGCGTTTCGTGGTCGATCGAGTCATCGGCCAGGCGCTGGGCATCCACCGCCTCGACGTTCGGAGCGAAGCGACCTGCCGCGACCGCCTCGGCATCGGCCAGAGCGATCACGCCGTCCACAGTGATTTTCGAGCGGATATCGGGCCAGTCAAAGGCTTTCAGCAGCGGCTTGGGCAGGGCGAGGCCGGAGGTTTCGATCAGAATGTGATCGGGGCGCGGGTCCAGCGCCATCAGCGCTTCGATGGTCGGAATGAAATCATCGGCCACGGTGCAGCAGATGCAGCCGTTTGCCAGTTCCATGATGTTCTCTGCCGGACAATCGGGAATGGCGCAGGATTTCAGAATATCGCCGTCGACGCCCACGTCGCCGAATTCATTGACCACGACCGCCAGACGTTTGCCCTGCGGGTTCTGCATCAGGTGCTTGACCAGCGTTGTCTTCCCTGAGCCCAGAAAGCCGGTGATCACAGTGACGGGAAGTTTCTCAAGAGTGCTCATTTCAGGGCTCCAATCGGGGGAATGCGGGAGGCGCAGTTTTTGCGGAAATGTTCGGGGCGCTCACGCCATTTGACCAAGCCGTCCTCGGTCGCCAGATATTTGGTCGCACCGTCGACAATGACGTCAACGTGTTCGGCTTCGTTCAGGTTCTCATAGACAAAGGTCCAGCGACCCGGTCCACCGCGCAGCACGATCGAGCAGCCCTGATCGCAGTTCGACAGGCATTCGACGGGTTTCAGCGTGATGCCTTCGGGCAGGTCGGCCTGTTGCAGCGCTTTGTGCAGCAATGTGCCGGGGCGTTTTTCATCATCCTCGACGGGCAGTCCACGGCGGCACGTGGTACAGACCAGCAACTCGACTGGTGCGGTCTCGGTCATGTCTCTCATCCCCCCAAATCCTCTTCGCGGGGGACGGGGTTTCATGCGGGCCACGCGTCTGCACATGGACCCGACACCGGAACACCCCGCCCGGTTTCTTCTTCGGGTGCTGGCAGGTCTCCCGGCTTGCGGATGTCAGAGGCTTGCTCTGGCAGATGTCCCGCCTTCCCGGCCTTTCGGCCAGTGGCTATGGGCACCCTCTCCGGTCACGGTCGCGGGGGCGGCTGCGTTTGACGGAAAAACCGCTGACGCATTCCCTTTTCATCCATCCAGGGATGGACACCAACGGGTCGGACATGCGGCACAGGCGGGGGACTTGTCAAGCTTCAGGATGCGCGGTTTTGCCGCCGGAAGGGAAAAGCGACCTGAGGTGGTCACTCAGCGGCATCGCCGGGCGCTTGCTGCGCCGGAAATCCTGCGTGATTGAGGGGTTCAGTGTGATGTTCGCTGATTTTGGAAGGGGTCGGCGGGACCCGGCCAGGCGGGGCAGATTCGGCTTCAGAGCCACTGGGGCAGGCCGTGTGTGGACGTTGCGGCGACCAATCGACCGTCATCTCCGAGCATCGCTAAACCGAGGGATTGGGGTTTCGTTGATTAAGTAGCCGCCGTTCCGACCGGCTCGGGGTACTCCATTTCAGTATTCGCGCAAGACCCGGCAAAAACGACCGCTTCGAGATCGAATCTGATGGCCGTCTTGCCGTGCACAGAGTAGCCAGAATTTTTGCAAAATTATGCCTCAAACTGTCCTTAGCGGGCGTCGGCGAACAGAATATGCCAGGAAACAAAAAAATGAAAAAGTTAGCAGCTTTTCTTGTGTTCTTACCCGTCGCTGCAGTTGCGGAAGACCGGGTGTTCGAGTGTGAAGCGCCGGATGCAAAATATCCGGAAATGGCGGCCACGCTGGTCAAATACGAAGGCCAGAACAAAGGGCATATTACCATTGGTGATATTGACAATAAGGCTGAGGTGTATCCCGGCCTCGACACCCTGACTTACCTGTATATCGGTGACGGCTTTACCCTGAATTACAACGTGAATCTCAAGACTGGCACGTTTGACTATTCGGCTTCGGGCAGCAAATCCGGATGGGGCAAAGGCAGCTGCAAGGAAGTTGTGGCCCAGTAATTCGCTAATGCCCGGTCTGCGGGTTGGGCCTTTCGGTTGCCGAGAAAAGTACTTGCCTGGTTCCGTCCTGAGGCCAATGTAGTTGGCCGTGGACGGAACCCGGTTAAAAGCGGCCGATCCAGTATGTGTCCAAGCCATCTGGGCGGCGTGCCAACCAATCAAATCTTTTGATCAGCAAGGTTCGGCACGCCCCGAACACGCGGGCGCGATTGATCTGCCGGCGCTGAAGGTATTCGCGTTGGACCAGATATCCCGCGCCACGCGCCATGTTCCGTCATCTTCGAGATGGTAGATATTGATGCCATGGCCCGTGGAAACAGTGGCAGGGCCCGGGTCACGCGGAACATCGGTGGCGGTAAACTCATAACGCTCAAACGCCCAGTCCGCCGCCACAACAAATTCCAGCGATTGCTTTTTCCAACTGGTGTGAACGGCGTCGAAATACCCGCGCACCCAAGGCCCGACCTTGGCTTTGCCTTCCATAACAGGCGCACCGGGTGCGATGAAGACCACGTCATCAGTGACCGTCTCAAGGAATTGATCCAGTTTGTTCGAGTTGATCGCTGCAAGATACGCTACGTGTGCGGCTTGCGGAGTGTCGGCTCTGGTGTCGGGCAGCGCCGGTGTCGCGATAGCCAACCCTATTCCAGTAAAAAGCATGGTTATCCTGATAGTCATATCGGCCTCCAAGCATTTGCGGCGATTGGACCTTGCCGGTTGTTCAAACCCGCCTATCAACGCAAAACGCATTGCAGGACGATCGTATTGCAACGCAATTCGACAGGCTTTTAGGGCAATCGCAATTTCAGATAGCTACACCACTGATTGTTCAACTCGTATCGGGTGTATTTCTCGACAATAGTTACGTTTGGTGTACCTTGCGAGGCAGGAAAAAATAGCAATCATTAAGTATTTCTACTGAATGACCTTATTGACTGGCATAAGTTGCCGCCGCTTTCGACCCTCAGGGCGTTTGAGGCGACCGGCCGTTTAGGCGGCTATTCTGCTGCGGCGCGTTCACTGAACGTAACCACTGCCGCAATTGCCCAACAGGTGCGAAAGCTTGAGGCTGATCTGGGGATTCCACTTGTGCGCCGAGAGGGACGTGGACTTGCTTTGACCGAGGCCGGTCGGACGCTGGCCAGCACCCTCAACGACGCATTCGAGCAGATCGCAAAAGGCATTGATGATGTGACGGCTCAGGAGGCCGCTCGCGGTGTGAGTGTGTCTACGACTGTCCGATTTGTCGACGCGGTCATCATGCCACGTCTTGGCGGCTTCTGGGCGGAACACCCCGGCATCCAGGTGTCCTTCGCTGCGGAAGGAAATTCGTGGGACGTCGATCTCGAAGCCTTTGACATTGCGATACGCGGAGGCCCGCCAAACCATGTTTGGAGCGGCGCGGCCCAGAAACTGCTTCTAAAGTCGCCGTTCGTATTATGCGGCACACCAGAGCTTGTCAGGTTGGGTGCGAAAAACCTGACCGATGTGCCGTGGATACAGGACAAGAGCATCGGTTCCCAAGTCTTTGAAGGTGTCGTCCGGGACTTCGGCCTGCGCGTCGACGACGTTCAGCTTGTTGATCCGGGGGGATCGAAGTTCGAGCTGGACGCCGCCTTGCAAGGCTACGGATTGCATCTAAGCCCTCTAGTGACCGTCAAAAAGTACCTGGATAAAGGCAGACTGGAAGCTATCGACGTGCCGCCGAAATGGGTGGCCTGCTACTTTGCGGTCTACCGAAAGGGGCGCATTTCCGATCAGGTAGGTGCTTTCTTGAAATGGCTTGAAGTGACGTGCGCACCACTTTCTCAGGAGGCTTGAGAACCTCGAACTGGATTCCGTCCAACGTCATATCGGGCACTGGCCCGTCATTATGTTCACGCTATCGGGCCGGGGGCTGATCAGAGTTGCCTCGTGCAGGATTGGTTTTTTTGATTTCAATCGCTTATCCTTGCCGGGGATCATTTGGAAACAGGAGGTTCACGTGAACAGCTCTATCTCTGATGAGGCGATGGCGCGGCTCCCGTTTTGGGTGACACCTCCGGGGGAAACAGACGGCTTTTTGATCGTTGTTGGGTTTCTTCTTGTCGTTGTCCTGCTGGGCTTCGGCGCATTGTATTTTACCGTGCAGGCTATCCCCGACCGCATGGCGGCAGGCGCGCACAAGGTTCAAATGCAACTGGTTGGTGTGCTTGGGTTGATCTCGCTGTTCACACTGAACAATGCCTTCTGGATCGCCGCCATTCTGATTGCCGCTGTGCCTCTGCACGAGATATTCCCGCTCAGGACCGAAGTGGACCTTTCGGAGAACCACGATGCTTGAGTTGGTATTCTCTGCATTGATCACGATTGTCCCGGATTACCTGTACCGTCGCTATAAGCAGGGCAAGAGATGGGGCCATGAAATAACCCTGTTCAACGTCTGGTATGAATTGCGGTGGGGTTTGACCGCCTGCGCAATACTGGCCGTTACGCTGATCACAGTGATCTTCTATTTTCACCCCTCAACGCGGAACGTGTCCGCCGCATTTCGCACGGTTACCATACTGTCAGATCGCGGTGGCCGCGTCTCAGAGGTGTATGTCGCCAACAATGATGCGGTTGATGCCGGTGACGCCATTTTCCGGTTGGACACGACCCGACAGGAAGCAGCAGCAGATACCGCTCAACGCCGTATAGAAGAGATCGAGGCCGCTTTGGGTCTGACCGCAACAGAAATCGCGGCAGCCGCCGCTGGTGTTGAGGCGGCAGAATCAGATCTTGCGCAGGCCACAAGCGATCTGGATCGACGCCTAGAGCTTGCCGAGCGAAACGATACTGTTGTGAGCGAGCAGGAGCTGGAGCGGTTGCAGACGGCAGTGTCCGGGGCGGAGAGCCGTCGCGCAGCCGCACTCGCGGCACTCGATGGTGCCAAGCTTCGCCAAACCTCACTTCTTCCTGCGCAGCTTGAAAGCGCGCGCGCCGTGCTTCGGGAGGCCGAAAACGAGATCTCGAAATCAACCGTATTCGCCGAGGTGGACGGGGTTGTGACGCAATTCCTCCTGAAGCCGGGCGACATCGTTAACCCAATTCTGCGTCCCGCTGGCATTCTGGTGCCAGACGTCTCAGGACAAGGGCGTTTCATAGCGGCTTTCGGTCAGATTTCAGCCAGCGTGCTCAAGCCTGGCATGCTGGTGGAAATCACCTGCGCATCCAAACCCTTGACCATAATCCCGATGGTCGTGGACGAGGTGCAAGACGCGATTGCTGCGGGGCAATTCAGGCCGGGGGACGCGCTGCTGGATCAGCAGGATCGGGCGCGCCCCGGCACTGTGACAGCCTTTCTTGCGCCAATCTTCCCGAAACATCTGGAAGATATCCCCCCGGGAAGTTCATGCGTCGGCGTTGCCTATACAAGCCGGGCGAAGGAAATTGATGCCGGTGAAATAACGGGTTTTTCGGCTTTTCTTGCACGGATTGTGGACGGGATGGGTATCGCAAACGCGATCGTCTTGCGCGCGCAGACAATTTTGCTGCCCGTCAAGGCGTTGGTTTTCAATTGAGGCCCATCTCGTTGAACGGAAAAGCGTCGCGACGGACAGCGACGCCAGTTTCATTAACCCGTTTTCCTCCGTCTTTTTTGAGGACCTGATCTAGTTGTCAACCATGTTGTTGTTTTTGGTGGTGTTCTTAGTCATCCATTTTCTAGGGTCAGGACCCATTGATTTCCAGCGGTCGGCATGATTCACGGCTGAAAAACGAGCGGTGAACATGTCTGGTCTTTTCTGGTTGACCG
>NZ_JBQFLX010000024.1:0-80361 GCF_056531525.1 Ruegeria sp. N11 | reverse complement strand
CCGGTTAAGTACGACAAGCGTCGTTACAAACGGCGCAACCGGATCGAGATCATGTTCGGCAGGTTGAAGGATTGGCGGCGTGTGGCAACCCGCTACGACAGGTGCCCGAAGGTCTTCCTGTCAGCAATCGCCCTTGCAGCACTCGTTATCTATTGGCTATGAGTCCTGACCCTAGTTCTCATACACGGTGTGGTGTATTTATTGGTGTACACTATAGTAAAAAATTTTGGTTAATTAATATGTGGTTACAGAAAATATAGAGTTGCTCCTCGGTCCGCCACTTGGTATTCTGTCAGGCGCACAAAGTTCGGGCGCCAGCGACAAAGCCTTGCCGTTTTCACCTCACTTCCTTCGTCCAGCGTCCAAACCGTTTCCATTGATTCTAACTTCCTATTAGCAAAATCAGGACCGACACGCAGATCAGGCTGGCACCGATTCATCCTAAAAAAGAAATCCAGAACTTGGCTCGTCAGAAGTGCTCGGCGGCAATCAGTGCACGGCAAGTTGACCTGTGCGACCGTCGCATTTGGTGGAGAGCTACCATCAACAAACTAGCCCCAAAGCACCAGAACACAGTCATCTGGCAGCGGTATTGTAAGTGGACAGAATCTTCTTCAAGGCGAAGTATGAGGCTTTCGGAGTACGTTTCATCGTATCGAAATCCACATCAACCAGACCGAAGCGTTTTTCGTACCCCAAGGCCCATTCGTAATTGTCCAGCAGAGACCAAACAAAGTACCCCTTGACCGGAACATCCTGATTTAGGGCCTCCTGAACGGCGGCAAAGTGCTGATCCAGATAGCTGATACGATCATCGTCTTGTTGGCGCTCGGGGCTGGCCATGCCGTTTTCGGTCACATAGATCGGAAGGTCGCCAGTGTATTCTTGCGCTGTTCGGATCAGGAACCGGCTCAGCGCGGCTGGGTCGATTTCCCATCCCATTTGGGTCTTGGGCAAGGGCCCGGGGATTTCGGTCAGACCGGGCCAGGCGGTGTCCGCAGGGGCGATCAGTTTGCGGGTGTAGTAGTTCAATCCACACCAGTCGACAGGAGCGCCGATGATGTCGAAATCATCCTGCCAGCCGGGCGGAAGGTGGGGTTCCAACCCTTCCAGCACATTCTGAGGATAGGCCTTGTTGAACACGCCCCCCAGGAAGAAATGGTTATAGATCCCATCATAGAGATCAGCGGCCTGTCGCGCTTGCGGGCTGTCATCGGCGGGTTCGGCCCATTCAAGATTGAACACACCGCCCAGATTGGACATGCCCAGACTGCGCATTGCCTGAATGGCGTGGCCATGGGCCAGCAGGACGTGATGCATGGCTCGAGCTGTGGCCCGAATGTCCCGCAATCCCGGGGCGTGATGTCCTTCGAAATGACTCAGCCAGCTAACGCACCAAGGTTCATTGATGGGGGCAACGCTGTACATTCGGTCGCCGATCCGGCCCATGATGACCTCGGTGAAATCGGCAAACCAACTGGCGATATCTCGGTTGCGCCAACCGCCTAGGTCAGCCAGAGCCGACGGCAGTTCCCAGTGATAAAGCGTCGCGCACGGGCGGATGCCACGCTCCAGCAGCGCATCAGCCAGCCGGTCGTAATAGTCCAAACCTTCCTGATTGATCGGTCCGCGCCCCTCGGGCATCACGCGTGCCCAGCTGGTCGAGAAGCGATAGCAATCAAAACCTGCGTTGCGCACAAGATCGAAATCCTGTTCAAACCGGTTCAGGTGATCGCAGGCCCGATCCCCATTTTCCCCCCGCACGACGTTGCCGGGCGTCGCTGCAAAGGTATCCCAATGGGTGGACCCTGCTCCGCCTTGGGCGTGACCTTCGATTTGATAGGCCGACGTGGCGACCCCAAACAGGAAATCAGACGGAAAATCGTTTCGCGAAAAATTCATCGTCAGAACCTGTCGGGTGCAGGGCCGGTTGACTTGCCGACAACCAACTCGGCCTCAAGCAATCTGGTTTTGACCGGGTCCTCAGGCGATTTGATCCGCTCGATAAGCATCTCGGCGGCCAGTTCTCCTGCGTGTCGCACTGAAGAGCGCGTGGCTGTGAAAATGGGGACGTCCTGCCCGTTCTTTAGGTAAGAAAGGTCATCGTCATGAGCGATGACCGAGACATCCCGACCGATCCGGAGGCCCGCCTCGTCCAGCGCCCGCCGTACTCCGATCGCTGAAATCATCGAGGACGCCAGAATGGCAGTAGGCGGTTCATCCAATTGAAGCATGTCGTGGGTTTCGCGGTGGCCGTAGACTTCGGTCATCTCGGCGCTTCGCATCAGTTGCGGGTCCGAGGTCAAGCCTGCCTGTTCCAAGGCCTGCTGGTACCCTGTACGGCGTCGTTGCGCGAAATCCATGTCTTCAAGCCCGTTGATCAGGGCGATCCGGCGATGCCCTAAATCGATCAGGAACTGTGTGGCGCGCAGGAACGAGCTTTTGTTGTTTACGTCAATCCAGTCATATTCCACATCCGCCCCCGTCGAACGCCCATGCACGATGAACGGCACCGCCATCCGCGACAGCAGATCAATTCGGTGTTCGTTGACTTTGGGGCCCTGCAAAACGACGCCATCCACCGCGCCGCGCTGAAACAAACTGCGATAGGCCCCTTCGATCGACGTATCATCGGCGGTGGTAAACATCATGTCATAGCCATGCGCCGCGTATGTCCGAGCGGCACCAGCAACAAAGTCACCGAAGATCGGGTTCACCATCTCGTGCTGGGACGAACTGGGGATGACATGCCCGATCACCATGGATTTGCCGGTCGCCAGCCCCTTGGCGCGGATGTTCGGGCGATAGCCATGTTTGGCAGCAGCAGCCTGAACGCGCATCCGGGTTTCCTCGCTCACTTCGGGGTAGCCGTTCAGCGCGCGGCTGACCGTCGTTTGCGAAAGGGCAAGAATTTCCGAGAGCTGCTTCAGGTTCATGATTGCTTCAAAGCGCCTTCAAGTTTTGGCTGTTACCTGTTGTGTGGTCAAATGCTCGTTCCGTCAACCCGTTTCAATCAGCCTTTTGATTATTGGCGTTTTGCAACGCGAATATTGACAGGCGGGAAATGTTAGCGGATAAACTGCATATCCAAAGCGCTTTGGATGCTGAGTCTCTGTGGCGCAAGGAACTGTTGGGAGGAAAATTCATGAGAAACGCGCTTTATACAGGTGTGGCCACATTTGCTTTGCTGTCCGGAGGCGTCCAGGCGCAGGGCGAGATGATCCACGCCGTGGGCGAGGGCGGCTTTGACTGGGACGGCTTTCAGGCCTTTGCGGACGCCCATGACCTGGCCGGCCAGGACCTTACCATTTTCGGGCCGTGGCTTGCGGGCGAAGGGAAGTCATTCGAAAATCTGGTCGCCTATTTTGATGAGGCCACCGGCGCGAATTCCAGCTATGTCGGATCGGACTCGCTGGAGCAGCAGATCCTGATTGATGCGGCCGCTGGCTCCGCTCCGAACTTGACGGTTTTCCCGCAGCCGGGTCTCGCCGCGAACATGGCCAAGAACGGATACCTGACGCCGCTTGCCGAAGGGTCGGCGGACTGGATCAAGGACAATTTCGCTGCCGGCCAGTCCTGGGTCGATTTGGGAACCTTTGAAAACCCCGATGGCGCCAAAGATTTCTACGGCTTTTTCTTCAACGTCAACGTAAAGTCGCTGGTCTGGTACATCCCGGAAAACTTCGAAGACTTCGGTTACGACGTCCCGCAGACCATGGAAGAGTTCAAGGCGCTGATGGATCAGATGGTCGAGGATGGCGAGACGCCGCTTTGCGTGGGGCTTGCATCCGGCGGTGCGACCGGGTGGCCCGCGACCGACTGGGTCGAGGACCTGATGTTGCGTACACAACCGCCCGAAGTCTACGACCAGTGGGTCTCGAATGAGATGAAGTTCGATGATCCGCGCGTGATCGCGGCGATTGAGGAATACGGCAGCTTTACCCGCAACGACGACTATGTCGTGGGCAACGCCGACGACACCGCCGCGATTGACTTCCGCGACAGCCCTAAGGGTCTGTTCGACAGCCCGCCTGCCTGCATGATGCACCGTCAGGCGTCGTTCATTCCCGCCTATTTCCCGGAAGGGACCGAATTGGGTGTAGATGCCGATTTCTTCTACTTCCCGGCCTATGCCGAGAAAGATCTGGGAACTCCGGTTCTGGGTGCGGGCACGTTGTTCACGATCACGAACCCGAACCCGGCGGCCGAGGTGTTCATGGAGTTCCTCAAAACGCCCTTCGCGCATGAAATCATGATGTCTCAGGACGGATTCCTGACGCCGCATCTGGGGGCAAATCCCGAGAATTACGCCAATGACACCCAGCGGGGACAGGGTGAAATCCTGACCAACGCAACCACGTTCCGCTTTGACGGGTCGGACCTGATGCCGGGCGCGGTCGGCGCGGGTACGTTCTGGACGGGTATGGTCGACTATTCCTCGGGTGCGAAGGACGCAGCCACAATTGCCGGAGAAATCCAGTCTTCGTGGGATGCTGCGAAGTAAGTGACGGCTGGGGCGGCCCTGACGCCGCCCCAATTTCCAAACCGACGAGGGCATCATGACACCGGCACTTCAGGGCCTGCTGACCATCGCCATCGGTGTGTCGGGTTGCGTGGGCTACTTCTACCTCTCGAACCAGTTTCTGGACAAAGTCCTGTTCCCGCCGCGCGGGCCCAACGCAGGGCGCAACATCAACCGGGCGAACATGATCCGGCCCTGGTTGTTCCTGTTCCCGGCACTTGCTGCTCTGGGCTTGTACCTGGCATACCCGGTGGTCGAGACGCTGCGCCTGTCGCTCACTGAACGCGTGCCCGGCGGTGGGTACAGATGGGTAGGCCTTGATAATTACACCCAGATGGCCAAAGAGCCGAAATTCTGGGAGGCCATGCGCAACAACATGTTCTGGTTGATCGTTGTGCCGGCCATGTCCACCGCTTTCGGCCTGCTGGTTGCACAACTGACCGACCGCATCCGATGGGGTAATTTTGCCAAATCGCTGATCTTTATGCCAATGGCGATTTCATTCGTGGGCGCTTCGGTGATCTGGAAACTCGTCTATGACGCGCGCCCGGCGGAACAGGACCAGATCGGCATCCTGAACGCGCTTTATATCTTCTTTGGCGGCACCGAACCGCAGACATGGCTGACGGTTCCGTTCTGGAACAGTTTCTTCCTGATGATTGTTCTGGTTTGGATTCAGACCGGTTTTGCCATGGTGATCCTGTCGGCCGCCCTTCGCGGCATCCCCGAAGAAACTGTCGAGGCCGCCATCCTGGATGGCGCGAACCCGTTTCAGATTTTTTTCAAGATCAAGGTGCCGCAGATCAAAACCACGATTCTGGTCGTCTGGACGACGATCACCATTACCGTGCTGAAAGTCTTCGACATCGTCTTTGCCATGACCAACGGCCAGTGGGAGACACAGGTTCTGGCCAACTACATGTATGACAAGCTGTTTCGCGCCAACGACTGGGGGGTGGGCTCAGCCTCGGCCATGGTGATCATGTTGCTGGTCACACCGATCCTGATCTGGAACGTGCGCAATGCGCGCAAGGAGATGGAGTAGGCCATGAACGATATTGCGGGAACCAGACCGGCGCTGCGCTGGGTCGTTCATGCCTCGGTCGTCTTTCTGGTGGTCCTGTGGATCATTCCGACGCTTGGTCTGCTGATCTCATCCTTCCGGACGGCGGACCAGATTTCCAGCAGCGGCTGGTGGCGATCTCTCTTTCCGTCCGAGCAGAATCTGACCCTGCGCAGCGCGGCACCCGAAACGCAGGTGCTTGAGAATGAGCTTTACGTAATCCAAGGGCAGCTGTTTGGCGATGAAGAGCAAATCAGGATTTCCAGTTGGGGCATCAGCGCACGCGAAATTGACGCTTTTGTCCCCAGTGAAACCGCCAAGCTGCGCGGAGGCGGCACAATCACAGTCGATGCAGACGGCAACTATCGGATGGAAAATGCCGAAGAATTCAGCGGCAAGCGCGGCGCGCGTGTATTTGTGACGGCTGAATTGCCGCCTGAGTTTACATTGGACAACTACAAAAAAGTTCTGTTGGACCAAAGCAGTACGGACAGTATGGCAAAGGCGTTCTTCAACACGCTGACAGTCACAATTCCCGCGACGATCATTCCAATCCTTGTTGCAGCCTTTGCAGCTTATGCCCTGGCGTGGATGGAGTTTCCGGGCCGGGCCTTGCTGATCGCCGCGGTGGTTGGCCTGTTGGTGGTTCCGTTGCAACTGGCGTTGATTCCGCTGTTGAAATTCCACCTGAGTATCGGGGTTGGGAAAGGTTATCTGGGCGTTTGGTTGGCGCATACGGGCTTTGGCATGCCGCTGGCGATCTACCTTCTGCGCAACTACATGGCTGGATTGCCACGTGATCTGATCGAGAATGCGCGGGTCGACGGGGCGACCGAGTTCCAGATCTTCACCAAGCTGATCCTGCCGCTCAGCTTCCCGGCGCTCGCGTCCTTCGCAATCTTCCAGTTCCTGTGGACGTGGAACGATCTTCTGGTGGCCAAGGTCTTCCTGATCGACGCAACCGGCCAGACCACGGTGATGACCAACCGCATTGTCGAGCTTTTGGGCACCCGTGGCGGCAACTGGGAAATTCTGGCGACCGCAGCCTTTGTGTCGATCTTTGTGCCATTGGTCGTTTTCTTCGCAATGCAAAAATACCTGGTCCGGGGCCTGCTGGCCGGGTCCGTTAAATAGAGGCGTCTGATGAACGTGCAGAACACTGTGGAACTTTCCAAATCAACAAAGGCCTCGTCAGACTGGTGGCGCGGCGGGGTGATCTATCAGATCTATCCGCGCAGTTTTCAGGACAGCAATGGCGACGGCATCGGAGACCTGAAAGGTATCACCCGGCGTCTGGATTACATCGCTTCGCTAGGTGTTGACGCGATCTGGATTTCGCCCTTCTTCAAATCTCCGATGAAGGATTTCGGCTATGACGTCAGCGATTATCGCGACGTTGATCCGATGTTCGGATCATTGCAGGATTTTCGCGAACTGCTCGATCAGGCCCATGCCAAGGGGCTGAAAGTGATGATCGATCTGGTTCTTTCTCACACATCAGACCAGCACCCGTGGTTCATCGAAAGCCGTGCCAGCCGGGAAAACCCGAAATCCGACTGGTATGTTTGGGCCGATCCGAGGCCGGATGGCACACCGCCCAACAACTGGCTGTCGATCTTTGGCGGATCAGCGTGGCAGTGGGACCCGCGCCGCCTGCAATACTATTTGCACAATTTCCTCACGTCGCAGCCGGACCTGAACTTCCACAATGCACACGTTCAGGACGCCTTGCTGGATGTTGCCCGGTTCTGGCTTGAGATGGGCGTGGACGGGTTTCGTCTGGACACGATCAATTTCTACTTCCACGACAAACAGTTGCGCGACAACCCGGCGCTTCCGATCGAAGAGCGCAACGCGTCAATCGCGCCAGCGGTGAACCCCTATAACCACCAAAACCACCTGTATTCCAAAAGTCGGCCTGAAAACATTGCCTTCCTTGAACGCTTGCGGGCGCTGACAGACGAATATGATGGTCGCGCCTGCCTGGGCGAGGTCGGCGACGCGCAGCGTGGGTTGGAAATCATGGGTGAGTACACGTCCGGCGACAAGCGGATGCACATGTGTTACGCCTTTGAGTTTCTCGAAAAACGCGCACTGTCGGCTGATTATGCGAAACAGGTTTTTGATCAGCTACAGGCCAAAGCCGGGGATGCGTGGCCGTGCTGGGCGTTCTCGAACCACGACGTGCCACGCCACGCCTCGCGCTGGGGCCTGGACGATGCGGCCATTCGACAGCACGCAGTCTTGATGATGTGCCTGCGCGGTTCCGCCTGTCTATATCAGGGTGAGGAACTGGGCCTGCACGAGGCCGAAGTTCCGTTTGAAAAACTGCAAGACCCTTACGGCATCGAGTTCTGGCCCGAATTCAAGGGCCGGGATGGCTGCCGTACGCCGATGGTCTGGACGGCGCAAGACGAACAGTCGGGCTTTAGTACGGGTGAGCCGTGGCTACCGGTCAGTACCATGCAATCCGAACGGGCCGTGGACCGGCTGGAGGTGGACGACCAATCGATGCTCCACCATTATCGCCGCGCAATTGCGTTGCGCCATGCTCATCCTGCGCTCGCCTCGGGTACGCAATCCGATATGAAACAGGTCGGTCCGGCCCTGACGTTCTACCGCGAAGACGCTTCTGAAACGGTGTATTGCGCATTCAACCTTGGAACAGAAGCAAGACAGATCGACCTGCCTGAAGGTAACTGGCGGGTCATCGGGCAAGACCTGGGCGGTGTTGATGGCGAACGCGTCGTGACGCTGCAACCTTCGCAATTCTGCCTGATGGTTAAGGACAAGGGGTAAACCATGTCGGAACTCAAGCTTACAGATGTGGCGAAGTCCTATGGTCCCGTCGATGTACTGAAGCATATCGATCTGGACATCGAGAAAGGCGAGTTGATCGTCTTCGTCGGCCCTTCGGGGTGCGGCAAATCTACCTTGTTGCGGATGATTGCCGGGTTGGAAAAGATTACTGGAGGAACGCTGGAAATCGAAGGGCGGGTCATGAACGATGTGCCGCCCGCCCAGCGAGGTATCGCGATGGTGTTTCAGTCCTACGCGCTCTATCCACATTTGACCGTGCGCGAGAACATGGCGTTTGCGCTCAAGATCGCCAAGATGCCCGCCGCCGAGATCGATGCCGCCGTCGAACGCGCCGCACAGACCCTTCAGCTGGACCCGCTTCTGGATCGACTGCCCAAGGCCCTGTCGGGAGGTCAGCGCCAGCGTGTCGCCATCGGGCGGGCCATCGTGCGGGACCCCAAGGTCTATCTGTTCGACGAGCCGCTCTCAAACCTTGACGCTGCGTTGCGCGTCGCAACCCGAATCGAGATCGCGCGGCTGAAAGAGGCAATGCCCGACAGCACCATGATCTACGTGACACATGATCAGGTCGAAGCGATGACCCTGGCCAGTCGGATCGTGGTTCTGGCCAACAAGGGCATTGCGCAAGTGGGCACACCGCTGGAACTGTACGAAACACCGGACAACGAATTCGTGGCGCAGTTTATCGGCTCGCCTTCCATGAACTTGATGCCCGGCAAAATATCCGGCACCGGAGAACAGACATCGGTCAAACTTGACGCGGGCGGCACGGCAGTTTCATCCATTCCAACCAATCCCGATCAAATGGGTCTGCCGGTAAACGTTGGCGTGCGCCCCGAGGACTTTTTCGCCGACGAAGCCTCTGGTTTTCTGGAGGGCAATGTCGATTTCATCGAAGCCTTGGGAGAAGTCACCCTGCTGTATTTCGCCAGCAGAGCAGGGGCCGATGGCATCGTCGCCAAGTTTCCCGGTGTCGAACGAAATCTGCGTGGACAAAATGTCAAACTGAACGCTGATCCGGGCAAGGTGCATCTATTTCACAATGGCCTGTCTTTGCGGAAATAATGATCGGCCACCCAATCAATGTTGTGAGAATGGGAGCGCAATTTTTCTGGGCCTGACGTTACCCACTTGGCTTGGCCAACGCATCCATCATCAAAGCACACAGAAAAGTCGAGAATTTTCTAGTCTGGCAAATATCGTTCAAGCAGAGCATCTACCAGCCCTTCTTGAAGGCGGTAGCCTGTCGCCTGGTCAACACGCAGAATGTCTTCAATGATTATGAATTGCTCCATGCCAGTCGTCATGGACAACCGCATCGCCAAGTCTTTAATTTCTTTGGATTTCATAGAATGTTGCACTGGTTCAAGTGCCTCAGCAAAAGCAGCAACCCGTCTCGCGCCCCGCATTTTGGTCGTACCCTGCTCAAGCGATGCTTTCAGAAACTCTGCAAGAAACTGCCGGAAATAAGCTTCATGTTCGCGTGAGAAATCCAGATAGTAACGCGCGACTGCGTGTACTCGAACCCGGACATCATGAACCCCCTGAAGCAGCTCAGACGTTGGTTTGACTTCAATGTCCAGAGTCGCATCCAAAGCCAATACGCCCGGATCGGAAAAGTATCGGTAGACCGTCGCACGACTGATTTTGGCATGCTCAGCCACTTTTGCCAGCGTCACTTCCTGTCCCTCCGACATCAGTTCACGGGCGGCCGAAAGAAGCGCATCACGAGTTCGTTTGATTTGGTTTGTTCGGCGCGCCAAGTTTGCCCCCTTTATAATGCACTTGTCTCATAAGTAGATTTATGTATCATAGTGGTATTGAATTTCGAGTAAAGGGAGTAGCTGCAATGACTGAACCTCGCCCTCGGGTTTATCATCTTCTTGGAAATCTTCTGACATTCCATGCTTTTCCCAGCGAAACAGGAAATCGATGTACAATTGTCGAGATCAAAACGGCGCCGGGGGCCGGCGCACCGCCCAACCATCATGCCGGTGAAGATGAGAGCTTCTATGTGCTTGATGGGGAATTCGAGTTTCTTGTGAACGGCGAAACCCACAGTGTAGAGAGTGGTGATTTTGTAAAAGTGCCGGACGGTGCCGTTCACGCCTTTACATGTACTGGAGCGAGGCCCGGTCGATTGCTCTGCATTAATGCCCCTGGCTCTATGCATGACACGTTCTTCACTGAAGCTGGTGAAGCCATGCCCGACGGAACAACAGACATTCCTGTCCCGGATGGACCACCGGATATTCCCGCAATCATGGCCGTAGCCGACAGGGTTGGAATGACGATTCTGGTGCCCACCGAAGTCCCCAGCTAACAGAATTTCAGTTTGGACCTGGAAGCAGCTTATCAGATGCTTCCGGGTCCAAACTCGCGCATGCATTGGTCTCTAGTTGCTCGCTCGCCTCACCGTGCGTGAGCTTCTGCTGGGCGTTGCCTTGCGGAGGATCTTTTCTCAAAGGGAAAGGTCATCGTTAGATGAGCCAAAATTGAATCCAATTTTGCTTAGATTGACCTTCTGCACCCGGTTCACGCTCTGACTTGCCAGTCGGGGACTATTCCTATCGACTGCAAGCTGACACACATTTGGTCGCAACAGTCATTTTGGCGACAATGCGCCGCCAAGGTCGAAGTGGTTTGGAAACATTGAGCTCAAGAAGCGGAAGATGATCCTTATTGCCTCGGTTCGGTCAAAAGAATCCGGGTGCAGCAGGTAGTCGGTCCACATCCCTTCCAGCATTGCAAGCGTGCCATGAGTTGCGTCACGTGCAACCTGATTAGGATGTTCGATTTCAGCTTCCTTTGCAATCCGGGCGAACGCGTTGAAAACAAGGTTCCTTAGCTTCGCGTCCCGCGTGTCGGAGAAGGCGGCTATCGCCGCTCGGTTTCTGGCTTCACCGCGAAACGCGTACCAAATTGAAACGCTTTTCTTGTTGAGGATGGTTTCACCCAAATCACCCCGAACAATCATCTCGATATGCTCCTGGCCAGTTTGCCCGGTCGTTTCCAGCAAGGTATATATGCCATTGTAGTATTGCTCGGACGAATAGCGGGCGGCTTCGTTAACCAGGTTGTCCTTGCCGCCGAAATGAAGGTGAATCATGCCGCGGGACAGCTCGGCGCGCTGGATGATTTCGCTTACGGATGTCTCTGAAATACCCTTCTCTGCGACCGAGTCGAGCACCGCTTCGATCAGGGACAGGCGATTTCGTTCGCGTATTTCTTGTCGTCTTCCGGTCATTTGGTCAGGCGGTTCTGTTTGTTTTCAGCCTATTGCGGTGCCTTCTAGCGGCCATTGTGAATTTGGCTAGCCCTAGTTGTGAAATTATCTGTTGACACAGCTGGCCTGAAAATTCCAGATTTAAATGGACGATTGTCCATTTTGTGATGTATGTCGTCGCACCACCGCAAGCAAAACTCAGCAGGGAAGCATGGCTGGAGTCATAAGAAGCGAAACGGGCAAGGGCCTGGCACTGAGCGCGCCTGCGACGCTCTATGTCGGCCTGCTTGTTGCTGTGCCTCTTTGCATTCTGGTGGCCTACAGCTTTTGGACCCAGACCTATGTCGAGATTGACCGCACCCTGACCTGGGCGAACTACCAAGAGGCGTTAACCGACCCCCTGGTGCGGCACCTGATGATCCGGTCGGTTGCAATAGCGGGGGCGGTGACGCTGGCGACGGTGTGTTTGGCCTATCCCATCGCCTATTTCATCGCGTTTCGGACGCAGAAGAAGACCCTGTGGCTATTGCTGATTACCATCCCCTTTTGGAGCAGTTACCTGCTGCGAGTGTTCAGTTGGAAACTGATCCTTGGATTTAACGGCGTGATGAACTCGGCCTTGATTTCGCTGGGGTTGATAGAGGAACCGCTGACATTCCTGCTCTACAACGAGTTTGCCGTTGTGCTCACGCTTGCGCATGCCTGGGCGCCGTTTGCGATCCTGCCGATTTACGTGTCGCTCCAAAAGATCGACCGTAGCCTGTTGGAGGCCGCAACCGACCTTGGGTGCAGCAAACTTGAAAGGTTTGTTCGCGTGACGCTGCCCCTGACGGTGCCGGGGATCATCGCGGCTTGCCTGATCATTTTCATCCCGACTGTGGGCGACTATGTCACCCCGGCTCTGGTCGGTGGATCGCAGGGCAAAATGGTGGCGAACCTGATCCAGGTACAGTTTGGCGCCGCCAATAACTGGCCATTGGGCGCAACCCTGTCTCTGCTGGCCATGCTTTCGGTCGGCTGCGTCGCGATCCTGTTCGTGGTGGTCGTCACCGCCTTGGGGCGGAGGATTCGATGACCAAGGCATTTCGTATCCCGTGGTTGCTTGTCTATGCCATCGCCTACCTGGTGTTTCTCTACCTGCCGGTTCTGCTTTTGCCGCTGTTTTCGTTCAATGACGGAACCATCGTGGCTTTCCCGCTAAAGGGCTTCACGTTGAAATGGTACGCGCAGTTGGGTCAGCAGGACACGCTGTTGCAGGCGATGGTGAACTCGCTGATCGTGGGCAGCGTGACCGCCCTGCTGGCAACGTCCCTGGGCCTGTTCGCCGCGCGCGCTTATGTCCGGTATCGCTTCACGGGGCGGGAGTTGTCCGAGGGACTGGTCATGCTTCCTTTGGTCATCCCCGGCATCATCGTTGCCAGTTCAATGCTGGTTCTGTTCATCAGCATCGGGCTGAAACCATCGCTGACAACCGTAATTCTTGGCCATGTTTTCGTGGCTCTGCCCTTCGCAGTGTCGATCATGAAGTCCGCCTTTGACGATTTCGACCAGTCTTTGGAGGAGGCCGCCTTCGACCTTGGCGAAAGCGTTGTAGGGACGTTTCGGCGCGTCACTCTGCCGATTGTTGCTCCGGGCATCATCGCCAGCTTGCTGGTTACGTTCACCGTGTCCTTTGACGAATTCGTGCTGGCCTTCTTCCTGTCCGGCAACAGCCCGACACTGCCGGTCTATATCTGGAGCCAGATCCGGTTCCCCGCAAAGCTGCCCAACACGCTGGCCCTGGGATCGCTGCTTTTGCTCTCGTCGGTCCTGCTGCTGCTGATTGCCGAATACTTCCGCCGCCGCTCCACGCAATCTTCGGATTGAAGCCAAAGGAACAAACAAGATGAGCGAACAGAACATCATCGAGATTAAGGGCGTCGAAAAACGCTTTGGGTCCTTTGTGGCGGTGTCCGATCTGAACCTGACTTTGAAAGAGGGTGAGTTCTTTTCGCTGCTGGGGCCATCGGGTTGCGGAAAGACAACGGCTTTACGCATTATTGCGGGCTTTCAGGATCATGAAGAGGGTGAAGTCCGGATCGATGGACGCACCATGGGCGAGGTGCCCGCAAACAAACGCCCGACAAATATGGTGTTCCAAAGCTATGCGATCTTTCCACATCTGAATGTGGGCGACAATGTCGGGTTCGGTTTGCGCAAGACAAAGCTGTCGCGGAAGGAAATCAAGGAACGCGTTGCCGAAGCGCTTGAGATGGTGGAACTTGGCGGCTTGCAGGACCGCAAGGCCAACGAGTTGTCGGGCGGGCAGCGGCAACGTGTGGCGCTTGCACGGGCGCTGGTCATGCGGCCAAAGGTGTTGTTGCTGGATGAACCACTGTCCGCGCTGGACAAAAACCTGCGCGAAGCGATGCAGTTGGAAATGCGCCGCCTGCAGCAGAAGCTTGGCATTACCTTCGTGATGGTGACGCATGATCAATACGAAGCCATGACCATGTCCGACCGCATCGGTGTGATGTTTGCCGGTCAGCTCAAACAGGTCGACAGGCCCGAGGTTCTGTACTCGCAGCCATGCAACCGGGAAGTGGCCGCTTTCATCGGCGGTATGAACTTTCTGAACGCCGAGGTTACGGGCGAGAACGCTGAAACACTTGAGGTCAATGTTCAGGGGTTCGGAAAATTGACGATTGGGGTAAACCCGAATGTTCAGGTGCATGACAAAGACCTGCTGGTCGGGATTCGGCCAGAACAACTGGAAATCGCAGCCGGTAAACCGGATGGATATGACGCCTGCGCCCAAGGCGAGGTGACGGACGTCGCCTTCTACGGTGAAAGCGTCCACTACTATGTCCGTGTCGATGGTCTGGCTGACAGCATCGCCGTTGCGGTTCCTAACTACTTTCACACTGTCGATCACAGCCGCGGCGATACCGTATGGCTTGGCGTTCAAAGCGCGTCGGTGATCGATCTGGGCAAACGTGACACATGAATCTTTGGGAGGAGAAAATGAGTAAAGCAGCATCAATAGCGGCAGCCGTGGTTGCCACCTTTACCGCCAGCCAAGCGCTGGCCAACGCGGCGGACCTGACCGTCTTCGACTGGTCCGGATACGAGGATCAGGGATTCTACGGCGACTATGTCGAAAAGTACGGCGGCGCGCCCAGCTATACCTATTTCGGCAGCGTGGAAGAAGCGTTCACCAAGCTTCAGTCCGGGTTTGAAGCCGATCTGGCCCATCCCTGCACGGATGCGCTGAGGAAATGGGTCGCGGCGGATATGCTAAAGCCGATCGATACCAGTAAGCTTGAAAATTGGGACAAGCTGATGCCCAAGATCAAGGAAGTCGATGGCATCACGATCGACGGGCAGACCTATATGGTGCCGTTCGAGTGGGGCAACACCGGCCTGATCTATCGCACCGACATGATTTCGGCGGATGATGTGTCGCTGCAACTGCTCGCGGATCCTGCCTATCAGGGCAAGGTTGCCATTCCGGATGCTGCCTCCAGCGCATTTGCCATGGCCGCATTGGCGACAGGGGCCTCCAGCTATACCGATATGAGCGACGAGGAATTCCAGAAGGCGGCGGATTACCTGCGCGCGATTCATCCCAATGTGCGCTTCTACTGGTCCGATGCGGGACAATTGGACCAGGCGATTGCCAGCGGCGAGGTGACACTGGGTTGGGGCTGGAACCAGTCGGAACTGAACCTGATCTGGAACGAAACCCCGGCCGTCATGATGCGTGATGTGGACAAGGGTATCGCCACCTGGGTCTGCGGCTATGTGCATCTGAAATCCGCCAAGCAGTCGGATGAGCAGGTCTATGACATGCTGAACGCGCTCAGCTCTGCCGCCAGCGGCAAGTACATCATCGAAAGCTGGGGGTATGCCCATGCCAACGAAGACGCGTTTGCACAAGCAGACCCGGAGCTGATCGAAACCTATGGTTTCTCGGACGTGGACAGCTTCTTTGAGGGCAGCCTGTTCTTCGACGCGGTCAACCCCGAGCTGGAAGCCAAGATGCTGAAAGAGTTCGAGCGCATCAAAGCAGGCTTCTAAGCAGACCTTAACAACACAACCGGGAATGGCGGGACAGACGGTCCCTCCATTCCCACGACAACATTTCCAATTTTCTGGAGGAAGCGCGGCAATGTCAGGCGCTGACGGATATTCTGTTCTTTTCGAACCGGTTCGGATCGGGCCAGTGACGGCCCGAAACCGGTTCTACCAGGTGCCCCACTGCAACGGTATGGGGCATCTCAGACCTCAGGCCGAGGCTGCCATGCGGGCGATGAAGGCCGAGGGTGGTTGGGCTGTCGTGTCCAATCAAGAGACGGAAATCCATCCGACGTCCGACCTGTCGCCTTTCGCCGAAAACCGGCTCTGGGATGAGCGGGATATTCCCGCCCTGCGCCTGATGACCGAGGCGGTGCACGAGAAGGGCTCGCTGGCGGCCATCGAACTGGCGCACAACGGCCACCATGCGCAAAACCACCTGAGCCGCGCGCCCTTGCTGGCCCCATCAGAGCTCGCCCTGCAAACCGCGTATCCCAAGCAGGCCCGCGCGATGGACAAGTCTGACATTCGCGAGTTTCGCAAGTGGCACCGTGCGGCGGCGCGACGCTCGCGTGAGGCGGGTTTCGATATTGTTTATATCTATGCCGGTCATCACATGACCCTGCCGCATCACTTTCTGTTGCCGCAGTTCAACGACCGGACCGATGAATATGGCGGTTCGTTGGAAAACCGGGTGCGCCTGACCCGGGAGCTTCTGGAAGAAACCAAAGAAGAGGTCGGCGATGATTGTGCCATCGCCCTTCGGTTCGCGGTCGACGAAATGCTGGGGCCCGACGGGATGCAGGCGCAGGAAGAAGGCCGTGCCGTTGTTGAACTGCTGGCAGAGCTGCCGGATCTCTGGGACGTCAACGTCGCGAATTGGAGCAATGATTCTGCGACAACCCGTTTTGAACCCCGCGACGGTTTTCAAACTTCGTATATCGAATTCGTCAAACAGGTCACGTCCAAGCCCGTTGTTGGTGTCGGGCGCTTTACGTCTCCGGACCTGATGGTGTCGCTGGTCAGGAAAGGTATCCTTGATTTCATCGGCGCGGCACGACCGTCCATTGCCGATCCTTTTCTGCCCAACAAAATCAAGGAAGGTCGCATCGAAGAAATCCGCGAGTGCATTGGATGCAATATCTGCGTTTCAGCGGATTCCTTGGGAGTGCCTATCCGGTGTACTCAGAACCCGACTATGGGCGAAGAGTGGCGGCGTGGTTGGCATCCTGAAATCATAGAGCGCCGGGGAAAAGAGGAAGCCGCGCTTGTTGTTGGCAGCGGGCCAGCTGGGCTGGAATGCGCTATGCAACTGGCGCGGCGTGGCTACGACGTAACTCTGGCCGAAGCAAAGCAAGAGCTTGGCGGCCGCGTGTTGCAGGAGTCCGGCCTGACCGGCCTGTCTGCCTGGAAACGCGTGGCAGATCACAGGATTTACGACCTGCAACAGCGCGGGAACGTTCAACTGTTCACGGACAGCCGCTTGTCGGCGAATGAGGTTGTTGAACTGGGCATTCCCAACGTCTTTCTGGCAACCGGTTCAACTTGGCGGCGGGATGGTCGCGGGAAATCCGCATTTTGCGGCATAGCAATAGAGGCTGGCACCCGGGTTTTCACTCCGGATGACATCATGTCAGGGCAGGTGCCGCAGGGCGGTCCTGTTCTGATCTATGACGATGATCAGGCATATCTTGGTGGCGTGCTGGCGGATCATCTGGCTCAGGCCAGGCATGAGGTTGTTTTTGTGACCCCGGCCTCGATGGTTTCGCCATTTACCGAATTGACGTTGGAACAGATCAAAGTTCAGCGCAGTCTGTTGGAAAAGGGCGTTCGATTGGTTCTGTCCAAGACCCTGGCCAGCATCGCGCCCGGTCAGGCAAAAGTACAATGCGCCTATACCGGCCGAGAACAATCCATCGAATGCAGTTCTGTGGTTTTGATCACGCAGCGAACGCGAGAAACCGGCCTCTATGATGAACTTCGTGGTTTGACCGACAGCCTGCTGACAAAGCTAGAACTGATCGGCGACGCGGCAAACCCCGGTTTGATCGCGGACGCTGTATTCTCGGGTCACATGGCTGCCAGGAATTTCGAACGCGACGCGGGCGACATCGACCGCGAGTATTTCCGCCGGGAAATCGTTTCCCTTGAAGCTGAATGAGGTGCGCCATGCCAAAAGATGACTTGCAAGTAATGCGCGAACTGATGGAGGCGCAGCGGGAAGGGTTCGCCTTGCCGCGCCATTTCTATACCTCTCAGGCGGTTTATGACAACGACATCAGTACGTTCTGGAACCGCAACTGGATCTGGGTCGGGCATGTCACCCAGATCGCTGAACCGGGTGACTATTTCCTGTTCGATTACGGCCCCGAGTCCGTGATCATCGTTCGGGATCGCGAGGGTGAGGTGCGCGCGCATCTGAATGTCTGTCGTCACCGGGGATCGCGGGTTTGCATTGAACAGAAAGGCAAGGCGCGCAGTTTCATTTGCCCCTATCACGCGTGGACCTTCGACCTGAACGGCAAGCTGCGAAACGGGCGATCAATGGGCCCGGACTTTGATCCCGGCCAGTACGGGTTGTTCCCGGTTCAGGTGAAGATTTTCCAAGGCCTGATTTTTGTCTGTGTCGCTGAAGACGCCCCGCCTTTGGATGCTGCGCTGGAAAGGCTGGCCCCGCTTTCAAAGCCATTCGATCTAGAGAACCTGAAGGTCGCGCATGAAGCCTCATATCCGGTTCCGGCAAATTGGAAGCTGGCCTTGGAGAACTATCTGGAATGCTACCACTGCGCACCATCCCATCAGGATTATTCCCGCAGTCATTCCCTGAAAGACCCGGCGCAAGTTCTGGAATTCAGCGGGGCACTTCACGAGCGGATGGAAGAAGCCGGAATTCCTGCTGAACAACTGGACCTCACCGGGGAAAATGCAGTCGCGCCGGGTGCAGATGTCTACTGGCGGCGCTACCCGCTGTTCCCCGGCTATTTGACGGGAAGCAAGGATGGCGCGCCTCTGGCGCCACCCTTGGGTGATCTGAAAACGCACGATGGCGGCGCCACCGATCTGGGAATCGGGATGCTCAACTACTTCCTCGTCTACGCAGATCATGTAGTTGGTTATCGGTTCGTCCCACGCGCCCTTCAGGAAACGGACATTCAGATCGTCTGGTACGTGCGCGGCGACGCTGAAGAAGGTCGCGACTATGACAAGGATGCGCTGACATGGCTTTGGCATGTCACGTCGCTCGATGACGAACGGATCATCCGCCACAATCAGGAAGGCGTGAATTCACACCATTTCGTCCCGGGGCCGCTGTCCGAGATGGAATGGAGCATTCCCGGCTTCTATCGCAACTACTTCAGCATGATCTGAGACGCGCAAAATTCGGAGAAGAACGATGACAGAAATTACGCAGCGCAGATCGAGACGGCGCGGGGGCGGGCGTGAAGCACGCGCGGCCGTGCGGACCAGCAATACCGCCTCGCAGGCAATCTGGCCCGGCGTCCCCGGTGGTCGGTACAAGCCGCTGTCAGACGCCGATATGGCACGCATCCACGAAGCCGCGCTCGGCATTCTGGAACGCACAGGCGTCGGCGATCCCACGCAGGAAGTCCTTGATCTTGTGCTGCCCAAGGGGGCGAAGGTAAACGAGCATGGCAGGCTGTGCTTTCCGCGCGCATTGATGGAAGACCTGTTGGCCAAGGCGGCCAGTGAATTCTATGTTCATGCACGCGGAACGCGGGCCGGCAAGGACGACATGCATTGCACCAAGGACAAGGTGTATTACGCAAACTCCGGCACCGCTGTGACAACGTTCGACGCCGAAACACGCAGCTACCGGCCATCAACCCTCAAGGACATCTACGACTTCACCCGTCTGGTGGATCGGCTCGACAATATTCACATGACCGGCGACACGGTTCTGGCAACGGATGTTCCGCAGGATTACGAGCATGACATGAGCATGCTCTATGCCATTCTGGCAGGTAGCGAAAAACCGTCCTGCCTGACCTTCCGCACGCGCGAGCATATTCAGGACGCGATCCATCTGTTCGATCTGGCTTCGGGTGGGGAGGGCAAGTTCCTTGAAAAGCCCTCGGTCATCTTTGGTGGCTGCCCAATCGTTTCTCCCCTTCGCTTTGGGCGTGAAAATCTGGAAATCCTGATCGATACCGCGAAAATGGGCCTCGTCTGCGATCTTGCAGTTCCGCCGCAAGCTGGGGCGACATCACCTGCGCCGCTGGCGGGGACCTTGGCGCAGGCGGTGGCCGAGACCCTGTCATGCGTCGCCATTGCCAACCTAATCAACCCGGGCACACCGGTCGTCTTCGCGGCCTGGCCTTTCATCACCGATCTGCGCACCGGGTCGTTCACGGGCGGCAGCGGTGAACAGGCGCTGATTTCGGCCGCAGCCATTCAGATGGGCAATTTTTACAACCTGCCGACCAGCGTCGGATGTGGCATGACGGATTCCAAGATCCCCGACGCGCAATATGGTCTGGAAAAGGCGTTGACCTTCGCCTTGGCGGCCCATGCGGGGGCCAACCGGCTCTGCGAATTTGGCGGGATGGTCGGCAGTCTGATGGGGTGCAGCTTCGAGTCCATGGTCATCGACAATGAGGCCGCCGGAATGATCTCGCGAACGCTCCGTGGTATCGAGGTGAGTGACGAGACGCTTTCCGTCGACGTCATCCATGAATGTGCGATTGACCCCGGCCACTTCCTCGGCAACGCGCAGACCTTGCAATACATGGAGACCGAATATGTCTATCCGACCCTGTTAGACCGGGAACTGACCGACACATGGGAAAAAGCCGGGCGTCAGGACATGTTTGAACGCAGCCGCTCGGTGGTGGATGACATTCTGTCCAATCACTACCCGAACTACTTTGGCAGCAAGGCCGATGCGGAAGTGCGTTCGAGGTTCCCGATCAAACTGCCGCCCGAGGCGATGCGGGCGGGGTGAACTCTGCGGTTAACAGCAAAGGCATCGCAACGTGCAGGATTGCGATGCCGCGCTGTGGTAGTGCCTAAGTCCAAAACGCGCCCTTGTGCGTCAAGTCTTCGATTGCCAGACGGCCTCCAATTTCAAGAAGGCCGACCGTCTGGTTCAACTCGCCTACTGACTTGCCAAATCCAACCACCCTTTTCCGCGCCCTTTTTTGGGTTCTGAATCCACAAGGCAAGGCAATCACGAACCCGCCGGCCCCTCCGGTTGCGTCTCGTGGTTCAAGCGGCGCAAGTCGTTTATCATTGCTTTGGCCAGCGAGGTGCACATGAGCTGCAACACTACGCTGAACGGATCATCTGTCCTTTGACAGTACCGGAAGTTCCTTCGCCGTATCCCACACCAACGGCAAGGTTTCGACGATCGGGTTTCCGCAAGGCGCGCCGATCATCGAACGGTTCCCGGATGCGGGACCCATTGTTGCAGCCACTTTCTCGGGTCCTGAAAACGTTTTGATAGGTGCCGGTGCCGATGGAACACTGCGCATGGAAAGTGCAGCCCTGTCGCCATTGGGTGACGTGGTGCAGGCGCACAGTCAGAGCATCGTGGATATCGGAGTTGCGCGCGAAACGCCGGTGTTGGCGACATTAGGCCGGGATCAGCAGGTTCGTCTGTGGCGGGTCAACCCGGAACCGGGCGATGGCGATATGCTGGCCTTGCCGGACGGGACGAAAGCGCTGGGGGTAGCGTACAGCCCGAATGGCACGTCGATTGCCGTGGGCGACGACAATGGCAAAGTCTGGATCTGGCATGTCGGGTCGGCGATGAAACCCATGTTGCTAAGGGGGCACGGCGATCAGGTCTGGGCCGCGGCGTTTTCAGCTGATGGCCAAATGCTTGTGACAGGTGACAGAGACGGCGACATTCGTGTCTGGGACACTGCGACCATGCAGTCAAAGCAGCGTTTTAACCTGGGCAAAACGCCGGTCTGGTCGGTAGCGGCTGCGGGACCTTCTGCGTTCTTCGCGGCAACTGGGTCCGGACTGTTTCGCTTGGATGTGTCTGAGAGCATCGCCGTCAACCCGGTTGAACCGGGCGAAATCGCCCTGAACCGCGTCGCGGTTTCGCCCGACGAAACCCGCGTTGCTGCCGCGTCACCGGACGGAAAACTCTACATCTGGACGACGGCCAATAATCAGTTGGAACGGGTTATCGAAGCGGACGATAATACCGTGTGGAGCGTTGCTTTCAGTGCCGACAGCGCGCGGATCGCATCCGCCTCGAGCGACGAGGTGGTCAAGATCTGGGATGTGCAAACCGGTGCTGAAATGGCCTCATATGGTGGCCATAAGGGCGGCGCGACCGATCTTGCCTTTCTGGCGGATGGCGCAACATTGGTTGCCATCGACAGATCCGGTGAGCTTCATTGGTGGGATACGGTTGCCAATTGGCGGCTCATGCCTGTCCAAAGGGTACATAAGGGACCAAGCTGGCGTATCGCTCTGGCGCCCGGCGGCCAGACCTTTGCGACATCGGGTGAAGAGGGAACCGTCCGTATCTGGGACAGGCTGAGCCTGGAGATTGCCTGTGCGCTGGGCGGCCCGACTTTCGACAAGAGGCGCAGGGGACAGTATCTGGTCAGCGCGGAACCGTCGACAAGTTGCGATCGACCGGAGCGTTAGCGCGCGTCTGGCGGCTCACTTTCTTCAAAACGCCCGATGTAGTAGTCTGCGCCAATGGGAAGAAGGAGGCCGCTGCAATGGACTACTACGACCTTGGAAACTACTCCCGGCCGGTTTCGACCACGTCAAACGAGGCGCAACTTTGGTTCGACCGGGGCCTGGCCTGGACGTATGCCTACAATCACGAAGAAGCAATCGCGTGTTTTCGTAAAGCCGTGGGCGCTGATCCCGGTTGCGCCATGGCCCATTGGGGCATCGCCTATTGCATCGGCCCCAACTACAACAAACCCTGGGAGGCTTTCGAGGAAGAGGAAAAGCCTGACTGCATCGATGTGGCCGGTGCCTCGGTCAAGACCGCCTTGGCGTTGCTGGATGATGTTACTCCGGCCGAACGAGCCCTGATCGAAGCGTTGTCGGCGCGCTATCCCGAGACGGCAGAGATTGCGGACTTTGCGCCTTGGAATGACGCCTTTGCCAATGCCATGCGCGAGGTCCATGCAAAACACCCAAACGATCCGGATATCTGCGCGATTTTTGCCGAGGCGATCATGAACCGCACACCCTGGCAGCTTTGGGATTTGCCGACAGGACAACCGGCCGAGGGTGCAGACACCGAAGAGGCCATCGCCGTTCTCGACAAGGTATTCGAAACGCTTCCGGGTGCCTGGGCACATGCCGGGCTGTTGCACATGTATATTCACCTTATGGAGATGTCCCCGCACCCCGAGCGGGCATTGCGCCATGGCGATGCGCTGAGCACTTTGGTGCCTGATGCGGGCCATCTGTTGCATATGCCGACCCACGTGGACGTGCTTTGCGGGGATTACATGAATGTGGTGCTGCGCAACGAAGCGGCAATTGTGGCGGACCGGAAGTTTCTGAAACGCGAGGGAGCGGACAATTTCTATTCGGTCTACCGGTGTCACAACTACCATTTTAAAATCTACGGCGCGATGTTTCTGGGTCAGCCCACTGCCGCGCTGGAAGCGGCCGATGAACTGATCGCGACCCTGCCGTCAGAAACGCTGCGCCCAATGGCAGACTGGTTCGAGGGTTTCATCCCGATGAAACAGCACGTGTTGATCCGGTTCGGGCGATGGCAGGATATTCTGGATCAGTCCTTGCCCGACGATGAAGAGCTGTACAGCGTTACGCGCGCTATGATGCGCTACGCGCGAACAGTGGCGTTGGCCAATACTCAGCGTCTGGAGGAGGCGGAAACGGAACGAGACCTGTTCTATCAGGCGCTGGATCGGGTGCCGGACAGCCGGATGCTGTTCAATAACACCTGCCGCGATATCCTGAAGGTGGCCGAACAGATGATGCTGGGCGAGCTGGCCTATCATCAGGGGCAGTTTGAAAAGGCCTTTGAACACCTGCGCAAATCGGTCGAAATCGACGATAACCTGCCATATGACGAGCCGTGGGGCTGGATGCAGCCGACCCGCCATGCGCTGGGCGCGCTGTTACTTGAACAGGGGCAGGTCGAAGAAGCCGAGGCGGTTTATCGTGCCGATCTGGGGCTTGATGCAACGCTCAGCCGAGCCTGTCAGCATCCGGGCAATGTCTGGAGCCTGCATGGTTTGCATGAATGTCTGAGGCGGCGTGGCGAAACGGTGGAGGCAGCGCACATCAAGCTCCAGCTCGACAAGGCGGTCGCGCGTGCGGACGTTCCGATCCGCGCGTCCTGCTATTGTCGTCAGAAAAACCTGGCCGCAGCGTAAGAACCTCGGTGTCGAAGGCGCGGGGCAAACCGGCCCCACACCGTTGACGGACTTAGCCTTGTTCAATGACCTTGCGCGCCACCCGGAAACACTCCAGCGCCTGCGGTACGCCGCAATAGATGCCGATCACGTGAATGATTGCCCTAATCTCTTCGGTGGTGACACCGTTGTTGATGGCACCCCGGCAGTGGATTTCCCATTCATGCATCTTGCCGAGCGCGCCGATCATTGACAGGTTCATCATCGAACGCGTCTTTGCGTCGATGACGTCATCACCCCAACCGAACCCCCAGCACCACGCGGTCATGGCTTCCTGAAAAGGGCGGGTGAAATCGTCGGCGGCTGCCAGATTTTTCTCGACATATTCAGCGCCCAGCGTTGCTTTTCGCTGTTCCAGTCCTATCAGAAAAAGGTCTTCGTCAAAGATGTTCGCCATTCGGAACCTCCGGTTGGTTTGGGTGAATTCAGGGCTACAGGCGATGCCTGTACAGGTGATCATAATGCGGCTTCATCCGGCGATGAACCTGCCGGACCCTTTCGGGTGCATCTTCGATCGAGATGTGCTTGCGTGGCTGTGGCGCAAGGCCGGTGGAGTTGGCCAGATTGGCGTGAAACGATCCGCCATCCCACCAGCTATGGGCAGACGGATCGCAGCCAGCCTCCCAGGTCAGAGCGTCTTCAATGAATGGTATTCCTATGGAATCGCAAAACTTTTGCGTCATGCTGTGCGGATCTTCCAGCAAGTCGTCGCTGTCGATCACGGGCGGCGGGGTGCCGTTCAGCGCTGTCAGCAGATCAAAAAGGGCGCGTTGCTCGGGGAAGCCGACTTCGCCTTCGGCAAAGTCCGGCCATTGCCGGTACATGGAAGTGATCGTCTTGGCAGGATCGCGGATTAGGAAAGCGTGAGTGAAATGAGACAGCAGCTCAGCATCCCACATGTGATTGATATAATGCGGAAAATCCTTGAGGAACACCGGCCCCTTGCGCGCGCGCCTGGACGTCTTCCCAAACACTTTCAAGGGTCAGGCCCGGCGTGGTCTTTTCGCCCGGCCGAAAGCGATGCCAAAGCGGTTCTTCGCCCTGATACCACGCTTCACCAAAGGGTTCGTGCAGGCAATCGAGATCGCCACGCTGGCGCATCATCCACTCGAAGGCCGTCGAGGTTGACCGGGGTACAGCCCAGAGCGCGAAGATTTGGTGCATTTGTACGACCTTTCAACTGCCATTCTTGTCTTTGTACAAGGCAAAATCCTGGCTACAGACGCCGCAGAAGCTGCCCGTGAGGTGTCTGGGGTGCGATGCCAAGCGATTTGAAGATGCGCCAGTACAGCGCGATGTCGTGGCCGATCACGGGCTTGCTGATTGCGGCCTCGAGATCATCGGCCAGATGCAAGGGACGTTGCGGAAGACCGCCTGGACCGGTTCGGAAATTGCACATGCCGTTGATCAGGATCGCGTCGGCCTTCGGGGCTTTGTCGGCAACATATTCGAAACTGTGGCGGGCCAGATCGCCGTCGAACACCCAGCGATGGCTGTTGACCTCTTCCTGGCTGGAAAACCAACCCTGATCGTGAAAATTGCCGGCCCAGACCACGTCAAACCCGGCCTCGCGCAGGAAGCCGACGGTGCCCTGCCACCATTCGGGCCAGTGATAGGCCGCGTTAAGGGCGACCTTCTCGATGTTCATGTCCCGAAGCGCTTCGACCATGGCATAGCCTGCCATGTGAAACTCCGTGCCGTGTTTGTCGGACAAATCAGCACAGTGCTGCCGCACCCCGTCGACGCCCAGCCCGCAGGCATGGACCCAGTTCGACCCGACCTGACCGCAGACATCCACGCCATTGCGTGACATGCAATGCACGAAATCTTCGAGCATGTCGAAGCTCTTTTTCCGCTGATCCAGCCCGTGGACGTAATCCGGGACATGCAGCATCCAGCCATGAACGCCGACGGTTTCGGGGCACATGCGCAGGAAGTCCGATGGCCCGGCATCGAAATCGAACGGCGGAGAGGTAAAGCCGACCTGATAAGGAAAAAGCTTGTGTTCAGGCCGCCATTCTCCGGGCATCAGCATAATCGGCCTGTCCTTTCGAAGACTGATAAAATTCGACGCATTCCCTGGGACAAAGGCATCGGCGTCATTCGACGGCCTCGCGCATCCATTGTTGCAATTTGGCGATCGAATGTTCCGACATCACGCCGCAACCCGGGTCCAGCACCAGCGGGCCGGGACGATAGCCGCGCGACTTGAGCCCGCGGTGCACGGATTCGACAAGGCGGATGTCTTCCTCGACCGTGGTTTCCCGGTCCTGTACGGCCAGTTGTCGGATCACTGCGCTTTCCGAACCGCCCTCGGTATACCAGCCCCGCCAGACGGTGCAGTGATCGGCATCGTTGGCGCGCCAGTGATAGGTGTTCAGCACGTTGCCCGGGTAGCACTGGAACGAGAACATCGGCCACAGAAACCATGACTGGTAATCGCCCGCATGCGGTACTGACAGGTCAATAGGGTAGGTCATCTTTTCCAGGCTCTGACATTCGGTCGTGTGACGCAGCACATAGCCGCCGCTTGCGTCGGGTTGAATGTCATAGGTCTCGGGCTTGACCACGCCTTCGGCAAAGGTCGGGTGATTGGTCGGGCAGTGGTAGCATTCCGAGTAATTCTCGATACTGACCTTCCAGTTGCAGTTTTCCGGAATTTCCACCCATTCCAGCGGTTCCAGATTGTCGATGTTCGGAACAAAGGCGCGGATTTCTTCGCGCACACCGGGATACCATTCATCCATCGGTGCGGCGTCATCGCCGAGATTGACGAAGATAAAGCCGTTGAAGACCTCGGTGCGGACAGGGGTCAGGCAGATGGCGCTGCGGTCAAAGCCAGGGACGGATTTGATGTTGGGACCGGCGCGCAGTTGGCCGGACAACTCGTAGGTCCAGGCGTGATAGGGGCAGACGACGACGCGCGTGTTGCCCGCGCCGGTGACCATCTCGTGCGCACGATGCTGGCAGACGTTGTAGAAGGTGCGGATTTCGCCATCGCGGCCGCGGATGCAGAACAGGCTTTGCCCGGCGATCTCAAAGGCGAAGTAATCCCCGGTCTCGCGGACCTGCGCGATGTGGCCCGCGAACTGCCACGTACGGGCCAGCAGACCCTGCAACTCCTGCCCGAATATGGCGGGATCGGTATAGTATCGGGCGTCAAGGGAATGGGTCAGGGGGGCGTTCATTCGGGCTCCTCCGCGTAGAGGCCAAGTTGGTGTCTGCGTTGGTGAAACCGTTCCACCCGCTCGACGATCTCATCGCTGGACACCGCGATCACGAAAGACAGCAGTGTTTCCAGCAAAGCGATGGTCGAAACGGAGGACGGGAAGAACTGTGGTGTGTCGGCGGCGACGACAAAACCGTGATGTGCGTTCAGGATCACCGGGCTGGCCGGGCTGTCCGAAATGCCGACGACGGTCAGGCCTTGCTGGCGGGCCAGCTTGATCGCTTCGATCACCTCGGTCCGGTAGGGGCGGCAGGTGATCGCGATCAAAACGTCCTGTTCATCGGCCCAGGCCAGATCATCCACCGGGGTCGAGCCGGGTCGCGGGATGGCGTGGAACTGTTTCATTCCGGTCGAGGCCAGATAGGTGAAATTGCGCGCGTTCGAGTTGTTGACGCCGACCCCCAGCGTGAAGATCTGGCGGCTGCTCCAGATGTCTTCTGCGGCAGCTTTCAGCTTTGTGGCGTCGATACCGGCAAAGGTTTCTTCGATGTTGCGAATCGCGGCGCCGACCATATCGGCGTAAAGCCCGCCCAGTTCGCCCGACTTGCCAATGTCCTGCAACCAGCGGGCACGGTCGGGAAACGACACGCTGCCCTTGCGAATCGCTTCGCGGAAGGGCGCGCGGAAATCCTCGTACCCATCGAAGCCGACCTGACGCGCCATGCGGACAAAGGTGTTGGGCTTCACTTTTGCCGCTTCGGCGATCTCGCGCACGGTCGAGACCCCAACGTCGCTTGGGTTTTCCAGCACATAACGCGCGGCTTTCTGCGCCTCGGGGGTGAGGGCGTCCCATTCCTGACTCAGGCGGTTCAGAACGATTGATGATACATTTGTGTCATTCATGATTGACGATGGTACATTTGTGGAATTAGCCTGTCGAGCAGAAACGCGACTCGGGAAGAGGAAAAATCATGTCCGGGAACGAATTGCCGTCACAGGCCCGTGTGGTCATCGTCGGAGGCGGTGTTATGGGGGTCGGTCTGGCCTATCATCTGGCGCATGAAGGGTGGGGCGGTGATATCGTCCTGCTGGAGAAGGCTGAACTGACCAGCGGCAGCACCTGGCATGCGGCGGGCCAGATCACGCATTCGACCTCGAGCTTTGGGCTGGGCAAATGCGTGGACTACAACATCGGCCTGTATTCCGGCCAGCTGGAGGCTGAGACCGGCCAACCCGTCACATGGCATGGCTGCGGCTCGTTCCGGCTGGCCTATACCGAGGACGAGATGGACTGGTTGCGCCACACGTTGTCGGTGGGCCGGTCGCTGGGGTTCAACATCGAGCTGGTCGGCCCCGAGAAGGTCGCCGAGCTGCATCCGTTCTATAATCTCGAGGGCGTTCTGGGTGCGCTCTATACGCCAGATGACGGGCATGTGGATCCGACCAATGTAACAATGGCGATGGCGACCGGCGCGCGTCAGAAAGGCGTGCGAATCTTCCGCAATTGCCGCGCCACCAACATCACGCAGGCCGAAAATGGCGAGTGGGTGGTCGAAACCGAGTTGGGCACCATCACCTGCGAGCATGTGGTGAACGCGGGCGGCACCTATGCCCGGCAGATGGGTGAATGGTCCGGTTTGCAACTGCCGATGACTTCGATGACCCACCATTACTTCGTGACCGAGCCGGTGCCGGAGTTCCAGAACCTGGATAAGGAGCTGCCGGTGATCCGCGATGACCGCAAAGTCTCAGGCTATATCCGGATGGAGCAGCAGCGCGGGCTGATCGGGATTTATGAGAAGGAAAACCCGAACTCGGTCTGGCACGATCATTGCCCGTGGGAATACGAGAACTGGCTGTTCGACGCGGATTACGACCGGGTGATGCCGTGGCTTGAGGAAAGCCTGAACCGGATGCCGATTTTTGCCGATCTGGGTATTCAGCGCGATGTGCATGGGGCGATCTCGCATCCGCCGGATGGCAATCCGCTGATTGGGCCCGCGCCCGGTGTGCGGAACTACTGGTGCTGCTGCGGGACGCAGATCGGCATTGGCTGGGGCCCCGGCCTGACCCGTGAACTGGCGCGCTGGATGGTTCACGGGGCAGCGGATATCTCGATGCGCGAATTCGATCCGCGACGGTTTGGCAGCTATGCCAACAAGGATTGGCAGGTGATCAAGGCGGAAGAGGATTACTGCCTGCGCCACGAAATCCCCTTTCCGCATTTCAACCGTCTGGCGGGGCGCCCGATCAAGCCGTCCACTCTGTATGAGTTACTGAAATCCAAAGGCGCGGTGCACGAGGAGGTCTATGGTTTCGAACGCCCCCGCTGGTTCGCGCGGGACGGCGTGGAGCAGCGCGATCACTATTCCTTCCGCCGTACATCTGCCGATGACATGGTCGCGGCTGAAGTCAAAGCGGTGCGCGAACGCGTGGGTATCATGGATGTCACCGCCTTCACCAAGGTCGAGGTCTCGGGGCCGGATGCTTATGCCCTGCTGGACCGGCTGACCGCCAACCGGATGCCGCAGAAGGTCGGCTCGATCACGCTGACCCATATGCTGAACCGGCGTGGCCGGATCGAATTGGAGACGACCATTGTCCGCATGGCCGAGGATCGGTTCTATCTGGTCTGTGCGGCATTCTTCGAACAGCGCCTGCTGGATCATCTGGCGCAACAGCGCGCAGGTGAGGATGTTCAGATCACCGCATTGTCCGCAGACTGGTCGGCCCTGTCGCTGAACGGTCCCCGCTCGCGGGACGTGTTGGCGCGGTGCACCGACGCCGATCTGACCAATGCCGGGTTCCGCTGGCTTTCAGCGCAGGAGATCGCCATCGCGGGCCACAAGGTCTGGGCCTTCCGCATGTCCTATGCCGGAGAGCTGGGTTGGGAACTGCACATGCCCAACGCGGCCTGCCGGGATGTCTACAACGCGTTGTGGGTGGCAGGCGAGGCCCATGGCATCACCGATTATGGCAGCTTTGCCATGAACGTGATGCGGATGGAGAAGGCCTTCAAGGGCGCGGGTGAACTGACCAACGAGGTCACGTTGGCCGAGGCAGACGTGCTGCGCTTTGCCCAGACGGACAAGGACTACCTGGGTAAGGACAAGACCCTGAACACTGACCTGCCCTGGGTGTGTGCATATCTCGAAATCGAGCCGGATGGTGTTGCGGATGGCCATGGTGGAGAAGCCGTGATGCTGGACGGGCGTGTCGTGGGGTCGACCGCTTCGGTGGTCTATGGTCACACGGTCGGCAAGATCCTGGCCTTTGCCTATGTCAAACCCGACGCGGCCGCGCCCGGAACCGCAGTAGAGGTCGTGATCCACGGCAAGCCCCGCGCGGGCCGTATTCTTGGTCAGCCGGCCTATGACCCCGAAAGCCTGCGGCCCCGCACAGACGCAATAATGGAGACCGCGTGATGAGCCTGCCCGATACGATGAAAGCCATGGTCACGATGGGTCACGGCGGGCTGGAGCAGATGGTGCTGCACACGGACTGGCCGCGTCCCAATCCCGCCGCCGGAGAAGTTCTGATCAAAGTCGCCGCCTGCGGTCTGAACAACACTGACGTGAACACGCGATCCGGCTGGTATTCCAAGACCGTGACTGATGCGACAACCGGCGGCGCGTTCGAAGAGGTTGGCGAAGAGGACCCCACATGGGGTGGCAATCCCATCACTTTCCCCCGCATTCAGGGCGCGGATATCTGCGGACACATCGTGGCCGTGGGCGAAGGTGTCGACCCCAGGTTGATCGGCGATCGTGTCATTACCGATGGATGGCTGCGCGATCCGGCGGACCCGGGTAATATGGACAAGACCGGGTATTTCGGATCCGAGCGGGATGGCGGCTTTGCGGAATATGCTACGACACTGGCCGTGAATGCGGCGCCGATCACTTCGGATCTTTCGGATGCAGAACTGGCAACGTTTTCATGCTCTTACTCGACAGCCGAAGGGATGCTGACCCGAGCCAACGTGACCGAAAAAGACACGGTGCTGGTGCCCGGCGCGTCCGGCGGTGTTGGGGGCGCTCTGGTTCAGTTGGCCAAGCGCCGCGGTGCGCGCGTGATCGCGCTGGCGTCCGAGGCGAAGCATGCCGATGTGGCGGAACTTGGCCCTGACGTGATCCTGCCCCGCGGACCGGAAAACCTGCGGGCGGCGCTGGGCGACGAGAAGATCACCGTGGTTGCCGATGTGGTAGGTGGCCCCTACTGGCCGACCCTGATCGACATTCTGGAACGAAGTGGTCGGTATACCTGTTCCGGCGCTATTGCGGGCCCGATGGTCGAGTTTGACCTGCGGACTTTCTATCTGCGCGACCTGACCTTTACCGGCTCGACCGTGATCGACCCGCAGGTAATGCGGAACCTCGTGAAGTATATCGAAGCCGGTGAGATTAAGCCCGCGCTCGCCGCGACCTTTCCGCTGGAGGATTTGCGCGAGGCGCAGGCAGCCTTCATCGCCAAACAACACACCGGCAATATTGTGGTGATCCCATGACACTTGATGACGTACTGGAAGCGGCCCGGCTGGTGCATCAGGCACATCCTGATCTTGCCGCTTTCGGGGCCTGGCCCGATGATCTGGCCCCTACAGGTCTGCAGCCTGGCCCCATACCGGCGACCGATCTGGTGCGTGACTTTGCCGAGGACGGCGGGGAGCCGACCCGCGATCTGGTCGCGGCGATCAAGGCGACGGCGCATCTGGCGCAGTGGAAGCTGACCTATACCGAAGAGGAGGTCGGCGCGGATTTTCTGAACCGGTTTGGTTATTACGAACTGTTTGGTCCGACAGGGCATTTCCACTCGACTCAGCTGCGGGGCTACGTCGCGTACTGGGGCGCCGGTCTGAACTATGATTGGCACAGCCATCAGGCTGAGGAGCTGTATCTGACTCTGGCGGGCGGGGCGGTGTTCCGGGTCGACGGAAACGAGGCCTTCGTCGGCCCTAACGAAACGCGGCATCACGAAAGCTGGCAAAGCCACGCCATGACCACGACAGAACAGCCGATCCTGACCTTTGTCCTGTGGCGCGGCGACGGGATGGGCGATCTGCCCAGAATGGAAGCTGCATGAAGATCAACCGTATCCGCGTCTTCCAGACCGGGCTGCCCTATGTAGGCGGTGCGTATGTCTGGGGCGCGGGCAACGCGATCGAAACGGCCACCGCCTCGGTTGTTGTGATCGACACCGACGCCGGATTGCAGGGCTGTGGCGAGTTCACACCCTGCGGCGAGAACTACATGGTGGCGCATTCCGAAGGTGTTCCTGCACTCGCACGTCTGGTGGCACCAAAGCTGTTGGGGGAAGACCCGCGTCAGGTCGGGCGGATCGAACGGCTTCTGGATCATCTGGTGCAGGGGCACGGCTATGCCAAGGCCCCGTTCGATGCCGCATGCTGGGATATTCTGGGGCAGGCCTGTGATCAACCGGTGTGGATGCTGCTGGGCGGAAAGCTGACCGACGGTGCGCCGATGTACCGGGTGGCCCCACAAAAGGCGGTGGACGAGACCGTGGCCGAGATGGATCGCTACCGGGATCAGGGCTATCGCCAGTTTCAGGTCAAAGTCGGCGGCGATTGGGTCACCGATATTGATCGTATCCGCACCACAGTGCCGCTGTTGGAGCCGGGTGAAAAGGCGATGGCCGATGCCAATCAGGGCTGGGGCGTGGACAATGCGATCCGGGTGGCGCGTGCCACGCGTGATCTGGATTTCATTCTGGAACAGCCCTGCCGCACCTATGAAGAATGCCAGCAGGTGCGCCGTGTCGCCGAACAGCCGATGAAGCTGGACGAATGTCTGACCGGCATCCACATGGCGCAGCGGATCGTGGCGGATCGCGGGGCCGAGATCTGCTGTCTGAAGATCTCGAACCTCGGGGGGCTCAGTAAGGCGCGGCGGGTGCGGGATTATCTGGTCGATAACCGAATTCCGGTGGTCAGTGAGGATACCTGGGGTGGTGAGATCACATCCTCGGTCGTGGCACATTTCGCGGCCTCGACCCCTGCAGAGTATCTGCAGAACACCACCGATCTGATGAACTACAACACGCGGTCGACCGGAATCGGCGGTCCGGTGTCGCGTGATGGCAAGCTTTACGCCTCTGATGCGCCAGGGCTGGGCGTAACCCCTGATTTCGAAAGCCTCGGCGCGCCGATAGAGGAGTTCCGCCTATGAGACCACAAGCAACGGCAACTCAAATGATTGACGACGCCCGTGTTCGGGTGACGCGATTTGACTTTGCGCCCGGTGGGGAAACCGGGTGGCATCGGCACGAGATGGACTATGTCATCACCGCCATCTCCGATTGCCATATGCGGCTGGAATTGCCCGATGGCTCGGTCAATGACGTGACGGTCCCGGCCGGATCCGCGTATCGGCGCGATGAAGGGGTCGAGCATAACGTTATCAATAACGGGGACAGCCCCATGTCCTTTGTCGAAGTGGAACTGAAATGAAGATCACCCGGATATCGGTCTATCACGTCGATCTGCCGTTGGAGCATCCCTATTGGTTGTCCGGCGGGCGGCTCAAGTTCGAGGTGCTGGATGCAACGCTGGTCAAAGTCGAAACGGATGAGGGCCTGACCGGCTGGGGCGAGGGCACGCCCTGGGGTCACACGTACGTGCCCGCACACGGGCCAGGTATTCGCGCCGGGATCGAGACGATGGCGCCGTTCGTCCTGGGCCTGGATCCGCGCAAAGTGTTGGATGTGGAACGTGCCATGGATCTTGCCTTACCCGGACATCTCTATGCAAAAAGCCCGATCGACATGGCCTGCTGGGACATCGCCGGTCAGGCGGCGGGCCTGCCCATTGCCGACCTTATGGGCGGCGGGTCACGGACACCGCGTCCGATTGCTTCGTCCGTGGGTGCAAAGACCGTGGAAGAAACCCGCGCGGTGATCGAGCGCTATCGCAGCCGTGGCTACATCGCCCATTCGGTGAAAATTGGTGGAGATGTCGAACGCGACATTGCCCGTGTCCGCGATGTCGAAAGCATCCGGCGACCGGGTGAGATCATCCTTTATGACGTCAACCGGGGCTGGACCCGGCAACAGGCGCTGCGGGTGATGAGTGCCTGCGAGGACCTGAACGTCACGTTCGAACAACCCGGTGAGACGCTGGACGACATTGCGGCGATTTCGGGCAGACATGCCTCGCCCGTTTCGGTGGATGAAAGCCTGGTCACCCTGCAGGATGCGACGCGCCTCGCACGGGATGGGCTTGCCGAGGTTTTCGGGATCAAACTGAACCGCGTCGGCGGCCTGACCAAGGCGGCGCGGATCCGTGATATCGCGCTGGCCCATGGTATTGACATGTTCGTGATGGCCACGGGCGGGTCGGTTCTAGCGGACACCGAAGCGCTGCATCTGGCCGCGACCATCCCGGATGACAACTGCCACGCGGTCTGGGCCTGTCAGGATATGATCACCCTCGATATCGCTGGCGGGCGCGGTCCGCGCAACATTGATGGCCACCTGCATCTGCCCGAAACGCCCGGCCTTGGTGTTTCGCCGGACGAGGATGCGCTGGGCGATCCGGTCGGAGCCTACCAATGAGGATCACCAAGATAACGCTCTGGTCCGTCGACCTGACAAGTCACGAAACCTATCACATGGCCGAGGGCAAGACCTGCGCGACAGTCAAAAGTCATATCCTGTGTCTGGACACGGATACCGGCTTGAAAGGCTGGGGCGAGGTCTGCCCGATCCCGCATTACCTTCCTGCCTATGCCGATGGGGTTCCCTCATCTGTGGCCGAGATGGGGTCGGAAATTCTTGGCATGTCTCCCTTCGGGGTCGATGCGCCCATGCGCAAGCTGGATGGGTTTCTGCAGGGGCATCTCTATGCCAAATCCATCGTGGATCTCGCGCTGTGGGACCTGTTTGGCAAGGCCTCGGGTCAGCCGGTCTATGCGCTGCTGGGCGGGCGGACACAGACGGATATGCCGCTGTACCACTCGATTACCTGCATCGCGCCAGATGACATGGCTCGGATCGCTAAGACCGCCTATCAGACAGGTATCCGCCAGTTTCAGGTCAAGCTGGGCGTCGAAGGCGACTGGCAGGCTGACGCCGAGCGGCTGATCAAGGTACGCGAGGCCGTGGGCCCGGGACCGCTGGTTTATGGCGACTGGAATTGCGGGGCATCGCGGCTGCAGGCGACGCGCACGGGCCGGGCGGTGGCGCATCTGGATGTGATGCTGGAACAGCCCTGCAAAACGCTAGAGGACTGCGCAGCAGTGCGTCAGGCGACCGGCCTGCCGATGAAGATCGACGAAAACGCTCATGATCTGGCGTCGCTGTTGAAGGCGCATGCGCTGGGCTGCATGGATGCTGTCGCTTTGAAAATCTCGAAATTCGGTGGGCTGTCGGCCATGCGCCGGGCGCGGGATCTGACCGTGCATCTGGGGGCCGAGATTTGCGCCGAATGCACCTGGGGGTCGGATATCGTGACGGCCGCGGCGCTGCATTTCGCAGCGTCGACACCGGCTGCGTCGCTGATGAATACCTGCGACCTGTCTTCCTATGTCTCCCCGCGCGTCTGCCCGGACGCACCAAACCGTGAAAATGGCCGGATTGCCCCGCCTGAGGGTCCGGGGTTAGGTGTTACCCCGGACCCGGAGGTTCTTGGCTCCCCAATATTGGAGATCGTTTGAGATGCTGAAAATCAATACTCAATCCGAATGGATCGCCCGCGCGAACGAGGTTCTGCCCGCCGGCGGGTTTGGCAATTTCGATCCGGGTATCATCATCGCCCGCGGCGAAGGCAGCCGCGTCTGGGATGAGGACGGCAAGGAGTATATCGATTACCTGATCGGCTCAGGGCCGATGCTGCTGGGCCATGGCCACCCCGAGGTGATGGAGGCGGTGCTGGAGCAATTGCCCAAGGGTATGACCTTTTTTGCCAACAATGCAAAGGGTGTCGAGCTGGCCGAAGCGATTGTCGATGCGGTGCCGTGTTGCGAGCAGATCCGCTTTGTCGCCTCGGGCGGTGAGGCGGATATGTATGCGATCCGGCTGGCCCGCGCCTATACCGGTCGCGACAAGATCCTGAAATTCGAAGGCGGTTATCACGGGATGAGCGCTGAGGCGCAGATGAGCCTGGCCCCCAGCCGCGAGGTCAACTTCCCGCAGGCCGTGCCCGACAGCGCAGGTATCCCGCAGGGCGTGGCCGACCAGATGCTGATCGCGCCTTTCAACGATCTCGAGGCGGTGTCGAACCTGTTGAATGAACATGACGACATTGCGGCCATCATGGTCGAGCCGCTGCAGCGGATCATCCCGCCCGAGCCAGGTTATCTGCAGGGGTTGCGCGATCTGTGCGACAAGCACAGTGTTCTGCTGATCTTCGATGAGATCGTGACCGGGTTTCGTCTGGCCTATGGCGGTGCGCAGGAGAAATACGGCGTGACGCCCGATATCTGCACGCTGGGCAAGATCACCGGTGGCGGTTTTCCCCTGGCGGCTCTTGGTGCCAGCGCCGAGATCATGAAGCATTTCGACAAGGTGAAGGTGGGCGAAGAGGGCTGGCTCATGCAGTTGGGCACGCTGTCCGGCAATCCGATCGCGTCCGTGGCCGGTTTGAAAACCATGGAGGTTCTGCGCCGCGACGGTGTCTATGACAAGCTGCGCGCAACCGGAAAGGCGCTGCAGACCATGCAGTCCGAAGCGTTGAGCGCCGCCGGTATCCCACACCGGATTTGCGGCGATGAGACACTGTTCGACATCTATTTCACCGCCAACACTTGCCGGGACTACCGCAGCGCGAAACATGACGACCCCCAGCGCAACGTCGTCTACAACGCCGCCTTGCGCGAGGCGGGTATCTTCAAGGCACCGGGTAAGCTGTACCCGTCGCTGGCCGTGACCGAAGCCGATCTGGAGCATACGCGCGCGGCGGTGGCAAAGGCGGTTGCGGCCATCGCCTAGGGGTTTTGACGCCCTGCGATCAGGTTTGCCCGGGCTTGCGCAATGGCCGATGGTCTGCGCAAGTCGCACCTGAGCAGTGTTCCGGGACACAGATCATCGTGAACGAACCCAACAAGCCCTGGCTCCGGGAATTTCGCAGATCATATTCTGCACAGGCCGGGCTGGGCCGAAGCCATGAAACAGGGGCTGAGACACCATGACATGTTGTTTGTCGGCGTGCATTGCCCGGTGCCTGAGCTGATCCGCAGAGAGGCCGCCCGCGGTGACCGTCCGCCCGGCAGTGTGGAACGGGACCAGCGGACAATTCACCGAGGCCGCCAATACGATCTGGAGGTTGATGCGATGGACGGGGTGGATGCCAACGTGGACGCGATCCTTGCGGCGTGGCGCAGTGGCACGCGCAAATCAGAGTTTGCGATCTTGCGTTGGGCGGCCCTGATCCTTAGCCGCGCGGCTGCGCCGCCGGGTAGACGCCCAGAATTTCAACGTTGGTCGTGAAGTGTTCCAGCTCGTCCATGGCCAATTGCACGTTGCGGTCCTCGGGGTGTCCAACGATGTCGGCGTAGAACTGGGTCGCGGTGAACGAGCCGTCGATCATGTAGCTTTCCAGCTTGGTCATGTTGATGCCGTTTGTCGCAAAACCGCCCATCGCCTTGTAAAGGGCGGCCGGGATGTTGCGCACCTGAAACACGAAGCTGGTGATCATGCCGTGATCCCCGCGTGGCGTCAGGTCGGACTGCCGGGACATGACCAGAAACCGGGTGGTGTTGTTGTCGCGGTCCTCGATATGGCGGGCCAGCACGTTCAGGCCGTAGATTTCTGCCGCAAGCTCGCTGGCAAGGGCCGCCGAATGCAGCTCGGCCTGTTCTGAAACCTCGCGCGCGGCGCGGGCGTTGTCGGGGCTGACACGGCCGCGAATGCCATGTTCCTTCAGAAATCCCGCGCATTGCGGCAGCAGCACCAGATGGGAATGCGCCTCGGTGATGTCTTCAAGCTTTGCGCCCGGAACGCCCAAAAGGTTGATGTGGACGCGCACGAAGGCCTCATCGATGATGTGCAGCCCGCTGTGCGGCAGCAGCCGGTGAATGTCGGCCACCCGGCCATAGGTCGTGTTCTCGACCGGCAACATCGCCAGATCCGCGTCACCGGCGCGAACCGATTCGATCACATCTTCGAAAGTGCGGCAGGGCAGGGCCTCCATATCGGGGCGCGCGTTGCGGCAAGCTTCGTGGCTGTAGGCGCCGGGCTCACCCTGAAATGCGATGCGATTGGTCATTTGGTCGATTCCGTGCAACAAGTTCTTGATTTGGGCGTTTAGTCGCGGTGTCTATACCTTGCCTCTTGCAAGGGGAAGCCTTAGACACCCCGCAGACAGCTGAAATGGACTCGCGATCAATGTTCGACACGATGACAGTTACCAAGGCCGCCGCAGGCCTGTTCGGCACCTTCCTGGTGCTTCTTCTGGCCAAATGGGGGGCAGATGTTCTTTATAGTGTAGATGCCCATGGCGCCGAAGCCGCCTATGTCATCGAAACCGAAAGCTCGGGCGAAAGCGCCGACGGCGAAGAAGTGGTATTCGAGGACATGCTGGCAGCCGCCGATCCTGAAAAGGGTGCGAAGGTATTCCGCAAGTGCACCGCCTGCCACAAGCTGGAAGACGGCGCCAACGGCACTGGCCCATATCTGTACGCGATTGTGGATCGTCCGGTTGCGTCCGCCAAGGGCTTTACCGGCTATTCCGCATCCATGCAGGCCCATGGCGGCAACTGGACGCCAGAGGCGCTGGATGCCTTCCTGACAAGACCCAGCAGCTACATTTCAGGCACCTCGATGAGCTTTGCCGGCCTGAAGAAGCCGCAGGAACGTGCCGACCTGATTGCCTATCTGCAGACCATCGGCAACTGATCGGCCCATCGGATGAACCGATTTCAAAGCCGCTGCCCCGTGCAGCGGCTTTATTTTTTGTCTAAGGACAACTTCACAATCCGTTCACGCGTTCTAAACTTGCAACTTACAGTTCTGGCCTTTTAGCTGTCGGTCACAACAATGAAGACGGAAACGACCAAGAGGATGAGCACCATGAAATCCCTTCTGTCCAGTAATCGCAAATTGCACGTCCGGTCCTGGGCTGCTGTTCTGGGGGTTTCTGCCGCTCTGGTCGTGGGCGCCGCGAATCTGGCCGGGGCCGTTGAGGAGGGCGTGACGCGCAGCCACGGGTATTCCTATTTTGGCAATCTCGACTACCCGCCCGATTATCCGCATCTGAACTATGTCAATCCCGAAGCCCCCAAGGGGGGCGAGCTGTCGCTGGCAGGGTCCGGCACCTTCGACTCGCTAAATCCTTATTCGCGCAAGGGCCGCGCCGGGGCGCTGACATCGATCCAGTATGATGCGCTGATCGACAGCGCGTCAGACAGTGTGGGGCAGTATTACGGTCTGCTTGCACACAGCATGGAGTATGATGAAGGGCGCAATTACGTGATTTTCCACATGCGACCGGAGGCGACGTTTTGGGATGGAACACCGGTGACGGCCGAGGATGTGGTCTACAGCCATCGCCTGTTCATCGAGCAGGGGTTGCCATCTTATGCGCAGGCCGTCGGTCGCATGGTGACAGGGGCCGAAGCGCTGGACGATCATACGGTGAAATTTTCCTTCAGCCCGGAAGTGACGCGCCGCGGGCTGATCGAAACGGTCGGGTCGACGCCGGTATTCTCGAAAGCCTGGTTCGAGGCTGACGAATCCCGCCGTCTGGACGAGCCCCGGCTTGAGGTTGCCGTGGGGTCCGGGCCTTACAAGCTGGACAGTTTCGACATCAACCGGCGCATCGTCTACAAACGCCGGGACGATTACTGGGGCAAGGATCTGCCGATCAACGTTGGCCGCAACAACTACGACACCATTCGTATCGAGTATTTCGCCGATCAGACTGCCGCTTTCGAGGGGTTCAAGGCCGGTGAATACACCATGCGGATCGAAAGTGACCCCAAGCTTTGGGCCTCGAGCTATGATTTTCCGAAGCTGACCCAAGGCACGGTTGTCCGCGATGAGATTGCGGATGGCAGCCCGCCGACGCCTTCCGGGTTTGTGTTTAATCTGGGCAAACCGCAATTCGAAGACAAAAAGGTGCGGCAGGCGCTGGCGCTGGCCTTCAACTTTGAATGGGCCAATGAATCGCTGATGTTCGGCTTGAACGCACCGCGCAATTCCTTTGTTCAGGACACCCATATTGAGGCCAAGGGGCCGCCGGAGGGGGCTGAACTGGCCTTTCTGGAAAGCCTTGGCGATATCGTGCCGGATGAGGTCCTGCGCGAACCGGCCCTGGTGATGCACGAATCCAGTTCGGCGCGCCTGAACGATCGGCGAAACATGCGGGCGGCTTCGAAGCTGCTGGATGAGGCTGGCTGGCCGGTTGGAGATGGCAATCTGCGCCGGAACGAACAGGGTCAGACTCTGAAGGTGAACATTCCCTATTCTTCCAGCATTCCGACCTCGACCGCGACGATGATCGAGACTTTTGTTCAGAACCTGCAGGCCACTGGTGTGGATGCAACGGCGGAAAAGGTGGATCCGTCGCAATACACGCTGCGCCGGCGCGAGCGGGACTATGACATGATCCATTCCACCCAGTACGGGGCATTCCTGTCCACGGGTGGCGGGCTCAGCCAGATGTACGGCTCGAAAGAGGCTGCGTTCAGCCTTTTCAATCCGGCCGGTCTGGCCAGCCCATTGGTGGATGCGGTGATCGAAGCCTCGTTCGATACCACGAATCAGGCAGAACAGGACGCCGCGTTGATGGCGCTTGACCGCGTGTTGCGTTATGAGTTCTTCGTGATCCCGGATGGATACGTTGCGGACTATTGGACGGCTTACTACGACATGTATGAATACCCGGAAAACCTGCCTCCATTCAGCCTTGGTTATCTGGATTTGTGGTGGATCAATCCGGAAAAAGAGGCGGCTCTGAAAGCGAAAGGCGCGCTGCGATAACATGGGCGCGTATATTCTAAGACGCCTGTTGCTGGTCATTCCGACCCTTCTGGGCATCATGATCGTCAACTTCACGCTGGTGCAGTTCGTGCCGGGCGGGCCGGTTGAACAGATCATCGCCCAGATCGAAGGGCAGGGCGATGTGTTTGCCGGATTTGCAGGCGGTGGCGATGCTGGGGCGGCCTCGGAACCTGCCGGGGGCGCCTTTGACGACAAATATGTCGGCGCGCGGGGGCTGCCGCCCGAATTCATTGCTGAACTGGAGAAAGAGTTCGGCTTCGACAAGCCTCCGCTCCAGCGCTTTCTGAGCATGATGGGCAACTACCTGACGCTGGATTTCGGCGAGAGCTATTTCCGGTCCATCAGCGTCATCGATCTGGTGCTGGAAAAGATGCCGGTTTCGATCTCGCTGGGTCTTTGGTCGACCCTGATCGCCTATCTGGTGTCGATCCCGCTGGGCATCCGCAAAGCCATCAAGGACGGATCGACCTTTGATACCTGGACCAGCGGAACCATCATTGTGGCCTACGCCATTCCCGGTTTCCTGTTCGCCATCCTGCTGCTGGTGTTGTTTGCGGGCGGATCCTACTGGCAGATATTCCCGCTGCGGGGGCTGACATCGGATAATTGGGACAGCCTCAGCCTGATTGGCAAGATTGCGGACTATTTCTGGCACATTGCCCTGCCGATCATTGCGCTGACGATTTCGGCGTTTGCAACGCTGACGCTGCTGACCAAGAACTCGTTCCTGGATGAAATCAAGAAGCAATATGTGATGACCGCCCGCGCCAAGGGCCTGAGCGAGCGCAAGGTTCTGTACGGTCATGTGTTCCGCAATGCGATGCTGATCGTGATTGCGGGCTTTCCGGCGGTGTTCATCGGGGTGTTCTTTGGCGGCTCGATCATTATCGAGACCATATTCTCGCTGGACGGGCTGGGCCGCTTGGGGTTCGAGGCCGCGGTGGCGCGTGATTACCCGGTGATATTCGGCACGCTGTTCATCTTTGGTCTGATGGGGCTGGTGGTCGGCATCATCAGCGATTTGATGTACGTGGTGGTCGACCCGCGCATCGATTTCGAAAAGCGGGAGGGGTAAATGGCGCTGTCCCCTCTCAACCAGCGCCGCTGGCGCAACTTCCGGCGCAACGGTCGCGCGTTCTGGTCGCTGATCATCTTCTCGGTACTGTTCGGCCTGTCGCTGTTCGCCGAGTTCATCGCCAACGACAAACCGATTCTGGTGAAATACCGGGGCGAGTTCTTCACGCCGGTGTTCAATTTCTACGCCGAAACCGAATTTGGCGGGGATTTTCAGACCGAAGCCATCTATCGCGATCCCGAAGTGCGATGCCTGATCGACAGCGGCGGGCTTGATCAGTGTTTTGACGATCCCGAGCGGATCATCGAAGAGATCGATGCTGGCACTTTTCAGGCGGACGGGTTCGAGCGGGGCTGGGCGATCTGGCCGCCGATTCCGTACTCCTACAACACCAGCGTTGACCGGCCGGGTGCGGCACCCCTGCCGCCGAACGGGCAGAATCTGCTGGGCACCGACGACACCAAACGTGATGTTCTGGCGCGCGTAATCTACGGGTTCCGACTGTCGATCCTGTTCACGCTGGTCGTCACCGGCGCGGCCAGCCTGATCGGGGTGTTTGCAGGGGCCATCCAGGGCTATTTCGGCGGCTGGCTGGATTTGATCTTTCAGCGGATCATCGAGATCTGGTCCGCGACACCGTCGCTCTATGTCATCATCATCATGTTTGCGGTTCTGGGACGAAGTTTCTGGTTGCTGGTCATCCTGATGATCCTGTTCAGCTGGACCGGTTTGGTGGGCGTGGTTCGGGCGGAATTTCTGCGTGCGCGCAACCTTGAATATGTCCGCGCTGCCAAGGCGCTTGGCGTCGGCAACATGACGATCATGTTCCGGCACATGTTGCCCAACGCGATGGTGGCCATGCTGACCTTCATGCCATTTATCGTGACGGGCACCATCGCGGGGCTGGCCAGCCTTGATTTTCTGGGTTTCGGCCTGCCGTCCTCTGCCCCGTCACTGGGCGAACTGACCTTGCAGGCAAAACAGAACCTGCAGGCGCCGTGGCTGGCCTTCACCGCGTTTTTCACCTTTGCCATCATGCTGTCGCTGCTGGTCTTCATCTTTGAAGGCGTGCGGGATGCGTTTGACCCCAGAAAGACGTTTTCATGAGCTTGTTGGATGTGAATAACCTCAGGGTCTCGTTCCGGCAGGACGGGCAGGTTTCCGCGGCGGTCAGGGGTGTGTCCTTCACTGTCGACCGGGGCGAAACGGTCGCGCTGGTTGGGGAATCGGGCTCGGGCAAGTCTGTCACGGCGCTGAGCACGGTTTCGCTTTTGGGTGACAGCGCGATTGTCGAAGGCTCGGTCACGTATGAAGGTCAGGAAATGATCGGCGCGTCCGAGGACCGGCTGATGGATGTGCGCGGCAACGATATCAGTTTCATCTTTCAGGAGCCGATGACCTCGCTCAATCCGCTGCACACGATCCAGAAGCAGATGGCCGAGTCGCTGGCCCTGCATCAGGGCGTGACCGGTGACGAAGCGCGCGAGCGGATTGTGGAACTGCTGATCAAGGTTGGCATCCGCGACCCGAGGGATCGGCTGGACAGTTATCCGCACCAGTTGTCCGGCGGACAGCGCCAGCGGGTGATGATCGCGATGGCGCTGGCCAACAAGCCGGACATCCTGATCGCGGATGAGCCGACAACCGCGCTGGATGTCACAATTCAGGCGCAGATCCTGGAGTTGCTGGCTGACCTGCAGAAATCGGAAAACATGGGGATGCTGTTCATCACCCACGATCTGGGTATCGTGCGGCGGATTGCCGACCGGGTGTGCGTGATGAAGGACGGTGAGATTGTTGAAACCGGCGAAACCGCCGAAATCTTCGACAACCCGCAGCATCCCTACACGCGCAAGCTGCTGGCGGCGGAACCGTCGGGCGAACCCGATCCGGTGGCCGCCGATGCCGAGGAAGTGGCGCGGACGAACCACCTGAAAGTGTGGTTTCCGATTCAGCGCGGTTTCTTCAAGCGGACAGTGGGCCATGTAAAGGCCGTCAACGACGCGACGCTGTCGGTGCGCGCGGGTGAGACGCTGGGGATCGTGGGCGAAAGCGGGTCGGGCAAGACGACGCTGGCGCTGGCGATCATGCGGCTGATTGCCTCTGAAGGCGGGATTACATTCCGCGATCAGGACGTGCGCCGCTGGTCCACGCGTGAATTGCGCCGCCTGCGCAAGGATATGCAGATCGTGTTTCAGGACCCGTTCGGCAGCCTCAGCCCCCGCATGACCTGCCAGCAGATCATTGCCGAGGGCTTGGCGATCCACAACGTTGATCCGCATCGCGCACCGCGCGAACTGGTGGCCGAGGTGATGGCCGAAGTCGGTCTGGACCCGGCGGCGATGGACCGGTATCCGCATGAGTTTTCCGGCGGTCAGCGCCAGCGCATCGCCATCGCGCGGGCCATGGTGCTGCGGCCCAAACTGCTGGTGCTGGATGAGCCGACCAGCGCGCTGGACATGACGGTGCAGGTGCAGATCGTCGATCTGCTGCGCGATCTGCAAAAGAAATACGGGCTGGCCTATCTGTTCATCAGTCACGACCTGAAGGTGGTGCGCGCCATGTCCCACAACGTCATCGTCATGCGAAATGGCGACGTGGTCGAGATGGGCCGGGCCGAGGACCTGTTCGAGAATGCCCAGACCGATTACACCCGAGAACTGATCGCGGCGGCGGGCTGAAAGCAGCCCGCCACGTTGCGTCAGGCGTTGGCCGTTTCACGCGATGCCGATTTCGGCACCGGTCCGCGCAGTTCTTGATAGTGATCGAAGCTCAACTTGACCCAGCCAGTACCGCGCGTGGCACTGGCAAGGGTGCGGTGTAGCTCATCTTCGGCCACGGCGGGAAGCTGGGCGTTGAAGATCTCCCAGCCCGAGGCGTTGGGGTTGCCTTCGAAACCCAGAACCTGCCCCTGTAGCGAGCTGATCGTCGGCACCAGGTCGCCCACAAAATCCGACGGCAGGTGGATCTCGGCATTCAGGATCGGTTGCAGGACAACGGGTTTGCCCTGCGGCAGTGCCTCGCGCACGGCATTCTTACCGGCTGTGCGGAAGGCATAGTCCGAACTGTCCACGTTGTGGTGCTTGCCATCGCTCAGCGTGACTTTGACATCGACAACGGGAAAGCCTTCGGGGCCTTCAACCAGCGCGTCTTTCGCGCCGTGTTCAACCGACGGAATGTAGTTCTTTGGGACCGCGCCGCCTTTGACAACCTCTTCGAACTGAAAGCCCGATCCGCGCGGCATGGGCGCGACAGTGATTACGACATCAGCGAACTGACCGGCACCGCCGGACTGCTTGCGGTGTCTGTGACGATGTTCAACCGGTGTCCGAATGGTTTCGCGATAGGCAGTTTCGACCTGATCCGCCTCGATTTCGATCCCGAAGTCTTCTGCCAGCTTGGCGGTGACGCGCCGCATATGCTGAGGGCCCTGCGAGCCCAGAATCGCGTGACCGCTCAGTTCGTCCTGTTCGAGGGTCAGGCCGGGATCGATTTCGACCAGGCGGCTCAGCGCGTTGGACAGGCGTACGTCATCCCGTTCATGCGCCGGTGAGACGATCTGCCGATGCGCCGCGGGACGCGAGGTGGCCCAGTCTGGCAGAGGCGTGGCGGAGGAACTGTCGTAAATGTTGCCCGGATTGAGGTGATCGGACTTGACGGCGAGACCGATCTGACCGGCCTCAAGCGCGCCGATCTGGGTCTTGGCGTCCAGCGTGGTCAGGTTGCCGACGGTTTCGCCGCCCAACGCTTCATGCGCGGTGACGCCTTCGCCAAGGCCGCGCAGCACGATGATCTTGCCAATGTGTTTTTTCACGTCGGCGAACCCGGCAATGGCGCGGGCATTGTCTGCGGCCTCATCCCGCCCGGCGGCGATGTCGAACTCGGGCGCTTCGTGGCGCAGGGCTTTCATCAGGCGGGTCAGGCCGTTGCCGTGGCTGGCGGCGCCCAGGCAAGCGGGGATCAGCTGGTGGTTCTGCAGAACCTGTGCAGCCAGTTCAAAAACCTCTTCGTTGGGAGGCTGCTTGTCTTCAATCAGCTGTTCCAGCAGCTTGTCGTCGAAGTCGGACAGGGTTTCGAGCAATTCCGTGCGCGCTTCCTGTTCGCGGTGCTCGACCGATTGAGGCAGTTCGATCAGGGCCGAGGGCTGGCCTTCCTGATATTTCCACGCCCGCTCGGATATCAGATCAACTGCGCCGATAATGGCCTCGCCGTCGCGAATGGGCACCTGCCGTAGCGCGATATGATGGGTGCAATAGGTTTGCAGGGCCGCGATGATATCGCGGATGCGGCCGTTGGGGTTGTCCATCCGGTTGATGAACAGGAAGCAGGGAATCCCGGCTTCTTCGACCAGTCTGAGATAGGGGGCGCACAGCACTGCGGCGTCCGGGTCGGGCGGAACCACCACAACCGCCGCGTCCGAGATTGCCATTGCAGGACCGACATAGGCCAGGGAATCCCCGCCGCCATCCACGTCGATGGCGCACCATGGCTCGTCCAAATAAGAAAAACCGTGCAGATGCACGGTTCCGGATACGTCGAATGTTGTTGGCCGACCATCAAGGCGGCTGATGGCCTCGACCAGGGTGGATTTGCCCGATTGACTGGGGCCGAGGACGGTGAAAACGCGCATGAGTGCTGTCCCTCTTTCAGGTTTAAGAACGACTGCGCGATATCGGCTGCCTTGCGCTGACGCGCAGGGGTCAATTGCCTGAAAACGGATCTGCCTCGGGGTTGGGGCGGCTTGCCGCCCGCGTTCTTAAGTTTGCGGAATACCCCCTGTCTGCGTCAACCCCCCCTCTGTCCGAAGTCAATCAGATGGCCGAACTGTGGCCTGCCTTGCTGAGGTCATAGGCGTCAAAGCTGCGGGCGATCATCCGGGTCAAGGCACGGGCCTCGGGCGGTATGAAAAGACCGTCCCCGGTCACCTGCAGCAACCCGTCGAACGCATGGTTGGCCGTGTTGAACATGCCCTGCAATTCCCCGACCGAGATGTCGTGGTCACGCAGGATTTCAGCCGAATCGATCCGGAAATCACACATCAGCGCCTCGATCAGGCGGGCGCGCAGGATGTCCTGCCCCTTGAACAGGTGCCCGCGCGAGGTCGAGAACTGCCCGTTCCGGATGGCCTTGGTATGCGCTGACGTTGCTGGCGCGTTCTGGGCGTACCCTTGCGGAAACTTTGAGATCGAGCTGGCACCAACGCCGATCAGAACCTCGGCCTGATCGTCGGTATAGCCTTGAAAGTTCCGTTTGAGCTTTCCGGTCTGCAGTGCACGGGTCAGCCCGTCATCCTGCGTCGCGAAATGGTCGATACCAATCTCGGCGTAATCGTCCCACATGAACAGGCGGCGCGCGGTGTCGAACAGGTCAAGCCGCTGTTCCGGCGTCGGCAGCGCGTCCGAGGGGATAAGTTGCTGGCGTTTGGCCATCCAAGGCACATGGGCATAGCCATAGAGCGCAACGCGGTCCGGGCTGAGCGACAGCAGCTTTTGTACGCTTTCGGTCATCCGGGTCTTGGTCTGATGCGGCAGCCCATACAGGATATCGGCGTTCAGGCTGGTGATGCCGCGCGCGCGGATCATGTCGATTGCTTTGCGCGTGGTGTCATAGCTTTGGATGCGGCCGATGGTTTTCTGGATTTCGTCGTCGAAATCCTGCACCCCGATCGAGGCGCGATTCATGCCGGCCTCGGCCAGGGCGTCCAGCCGTGCTTCGTCGATTTCGTTCGGGTCGATCTCGACCGAGAACTCGGCGTCCGGGCCCAGCGGCACGATGTCCAGAATCCGCGCTGCCAGATCGCGCATCAAATCGGCGTTCAGCAGGGTTGGCGTGCCGCCGCCCCAGTGCAGCCGCGACAGGGTGACGCCCTCGGGCAGGCGCGCGGCCAGCAGATCAAGCTCGGCCTTCAGAACGTCAACATAAGCGATGACGGGGTTGTCGGTCTGTGTCCCCTGGGTCCGGCAAGCGCAGAACCAGCACAGTCTGCGGCAAAAGGGGACATGGATGTAAAGGGACACGGCGCTTCCGGGCTGAATGCCCGAAATCCAGTCGCCAAACATGCCTGATCCCACATCGTTGCTGAAGTGGGGCGCTGTCGGGTAGCTTGTGTAACGCGGAACTTTAGCGTCAAATAGTCCAAGCTGTGCTAATTGTGGTTTCACTATCATGGCGATACCGTTAAGGGACGGCCTTCAACAAGACCTTGACTGAGATCAAGTGGAAACGCGAATGAACTTGAATTCCCAATTTGACCACTCGAATTGTGCGGACTGCCCGATCCGGCACCGTGCCGTGTGTGCCCATTGCGAACCCGATGAGCTTGTGGAACTGGAAGAGATCAAGTTCTACCGCAGTTTCGAGGCCGGGCAAACAATCATCTGGTCGGGCGATCAGATGAATTTTGTCGGCTCCGTGGTTTCGGGCATCGCCTCGCTGACGCAGACAATGGAGGATGGCCGGACCCAGATGGTGGGCCTGTTGCTGCCCAGCGACTTTGTGGGCCGTCCGGGACGCGAAACTGCGCCCTATGACGTTCAGGCCACAACTGATCTGGTGATGTGCTGTTTCCGCAAGAAACCGTTCGAAGAATTGATGAGCACCACCCCGCATATCGCGCACCGGCTGCTGCAGATGACGCTGGATGAGCTGGACGCGGCCCGCGAGTGGATGCTTGTCCTTGGGCGCAAAACCGCGCGCGAGAAAATTGCCAGCCTGTTGTCGATCATCGCGCGGCGCGATGCTTCGGTGGCCCAGAAAAGCAACTCCGGTCCAATGGTGTTTGATCTGCCGCTCACGCGTGAGGCGATGGCGGATTATCTGGGGCTTACACTGGAAACGGTCAGCCGCCAGATGTCGGCGCTGAAAAAGGACGGCGTCATTACACTGGACGGAAAACGCCACGTGACCATTCCGGACATGGCGCGCCTCATGGATGAGGCCGGCGATGATGCGGACGGCGGTTTTCTGGTCTGACACCCGATACGCAAAAGGAGATTCGGATGGAGTTCACCAGCCTGCTTGCAATGTTGTTCATCGGCGCAATCGCCGGATGGCTTTCAGGCAAGATCATGGAAGGCCGGGGTTTTGGCCTGTTCGGCAATATCATCATCGGGATCGTCGGCGCGTTTCTTGCGGGCGCGATTTTCCCGGCCTTGGGCTTTTCGGTTGGCGGTGGGCTATTCTCGTCGATCTTTTTCGCAACCATCGGTGCGGTGATCCTGCTGTTCGTGATCGGCCTGATCCGGCGCAACTAGTCTAGAATACTGCCCCGATGAAAGGGGCAGTATCTGCAAGCCGCACGTCTTTTCGGATCAATGGGCCAAAAAGACCGGCACAACGGATTGTTCCAGCATGTTCCGGGTGGCACCGCCCAAAATGGCCTCGCGGAACCGCGAATGGCCATAAGCGCCCATGACGATCAGGTCAGCCTCGGTATCGCCGGCATGGCGGTTGAGGATGTCCGAAACGCGGGTCATGGTTTTGCTCAGCACGTCAATTTCACATTTCACCCCGTGCCGGGCCAGCATTTGTGACAACAATCCGCCCGGGTCCGAGCGGTCTGGCCCGTGGCGCGGCGGATCGATGACGACGATGCGCACCAGGTCCGCCTGTTTCAGGAAGGGCAGGGCGCGGCGGATGGCCCGCATGGCCTCGACGCTTTCATTCCATCCGATCAGAACGGTTTTTGGTTTCTCGAACGGCGTCACATCATCGGGCACAACCAGAACCGGGGCGTGGCCTTCGAACATGGCGGCTTCAATGATGGGCTCGGCCTCGGCCGCGCGATCCTCGCCATAAGGCTGCGGCAGCACAACCAGATCGGAAAACCGTGCGCGATGGGCCACGTGGCGGCCGATATCGGCAATCTGGGCCACGCCGTTTTCCGCGGACCAGCGGATCCCGGTTTTGCCCAGGTAGTTCTTTGCATACTCCAGAACAGCGTCAGAATCGGCATTGGCGCGGCTGAGCGTCTCCTGAAGGATCAAGGCGTTTGCGCCAGCGTAATAGTAGCCGGTTTGGCTGCGATCAACGCCGAGACACAGCGCTTCGACATGTGCGTCCTGCGCGTTTGCCAGAGCTACAAGCTGGGCCAGTGCCGCGTTCGCCTGCTTTGTCTCTGTCATGACTGTTAGAAGGGATTTGTAAGCCATTTTGACCTCACTCGATGTGCGCGGGGGGCAAGCTGCGACCAGTTAACCCACTCAATTGTTTATCACTGCCACGGAAAACAGGTTATTGTCTTGACACAGATCAAAGCAGCTATGGCCCTTGTCAGACAGAACAGCGGCCAGTCAAATGGGTTTCGTGCGGCGTCAAGAATCGCACGGGGCATGCAAAGGGACGCAATATGTCAAATTACATCAAGCTGATCGTGCTTGGTCTGATCGTGATTTTTGCCGCGATCGGGTCCAACTATGCACGGGATTTGGCGTATCAGGTGCACGCGATTCTGGTGATGCTGATCGCCGTTGGATTGTTCATCTGGACGCTTAGAAACACAGATGAGCCAGATATTCTCGTAGACCGCTCGGCCGAGTACATGGATGACGTGATCCGCTATGGCGTGATCGCAACTGCCTTCTGGGGCGTGGTCGGGTTTATTGCAGGAACTTTCATTGCGTTTCAGCTGGCCTTTCCGGCACTGAATTTCGAATGGGCGCAAGGATATCTGAACTTTGGCCGTTTGCGTCCGCTGCACACCTCGGCGGTGATTTTTGCCTTTGGCGGCAACGCCTTGATCGCAACCTCGTTCTATGTTGTGCAGCGCACCAGCGCCGCGCGCCTGTGGGGTGGCAATCTGGCGTGGTTCGTCTTCTGGGGCTATCAGCTGTTCATCGTGCTGGCGGCAACCGGCTATGTCCTTGGCGGTACGCAATCCAAGGAATACGCCGAACCCGAGTGGTATGTTGACCTGTGGCTGACAATTGTCTGGGTCGCCTATCTGGCCGTTTATCTGGGCACGATCATCAAGCGGAAAGAGCCCCATATCTACGTGGCCAACTGGTTCTATCTGGCGTTCATCGTCACCGTCGCCATGCTGCACCTGGTCAACAACATGACCATCCCTGTCAGCATCTGGGGTTCGAAATCGGTCATAGTCTGGTCGGGCGTTCAGGACGCCATGATCCAGTGGTGGTATGGCCACAACGCCGTGGGCTTCTTCCTGACTGCGGGCTTCCTGGGCATGATGTACTACTTCATCCCGAAACAGGCCGAGCGCCCCGTGTTCTCGTACAAGCTGTCGATCATCCACTTCTGGGCGCTGATCTTCCTGTATATCTGGGCCGGTCCGCACCACCTGCACTATACCGCGCTGCCTGACTGGGCGTCGACGCTGGGTATGGTGTTCTCGGTGATCCTGTGGATGCCGTCCTGGGGTGGCATGATCAACGGTCTGATGACCCTGTCGGGTGCATGGGACAAGTTGCGTACAGACCCGGTGATCCGCATGATGGTGATCTCGGTCGGTTTCTACGGCATGTCCACCTTTGAAGGCCCGATGATGTCGATCCGCGCGGTCAATAGCCTGTCTCACTACACCGACTGGACCATTGGTCACGTGCATTCGGGCGCGCTGGGTTGGAACGGCATGATCACCTTTGGTGCGCTGTACTTCCTGGTGCCTGTCCTGTGGAAGCGGGAACGCCTTTATTCGCTGCAGATGGTCAGCTGGCACTTCTGGCTCGCGACTATAGGCATCGTGCTCTACGCCGCGTCGATGTGGGTGACCGGTATCATGGAAGGCCTGATGTGGCGTGAAGTGGATGCCAACGGCTTCCTGGTGAACTCGTTCGCCGACACCGTGGCCGCCAAGTTCCCGATGTATGTGGTGCGTGCTCTGGGTGGCGTTCTGTTCGTCGCTGGCGCTGTGATCATGTGCTACAACCTGTGGATGACTGTGCGGAAAGCGCCGGCCAAAGAGGCCAGCCTGACCGTTGCGGTCCCGGCTGAATAAGGAGGGCCGGAGCAATGGCAATTCTCGACAAACACAAGATCCTCGAGACCAACGCGACCCTCCTGCTGATCTTCAGCTTTCTGGTCGTGACCATCGGCGGCATCGTGCAGATCGCGCCCCTGTTCTACCTTGAGAACACCATCGAGAAGGTGGAGGGCATGCGTCCTTACACCCCCCTCGAGATGGCGGGGCGTGAGATCTACATCCGCGAAGGCTGCTATACCTGCCACAGCCAGATGATCCGTCCGATGCGGGACGAGGTCGAACGCTATGGCCACTACTCGCTGGCGGCTGAATCGATGTATGACCATCCCTTCCAGTGGGGGTCGAAGCGTACCGGGCCCGATCTGGCCCGCGTCGGCGGCCGCTATTCGGACCAGTGGCAGGTGGACCACCTGCGTGATCCGCAGTCGGTGGTGCCGGAATCGGTGATGCCGAAATACGGCTTCCTTGAGCATCGCAAGATCGATGGCAAATACATTGGCGACATCATGAAAGCGAATGCGATGGTCGGCACGCCCTACACCGACGAGATGTTGGAAAACGCGGTGGCGGACTTCCGCGCTCAGGCCGATCCGGACAGCGACTATGACGGGTTGCTGGAACGCTATGGTGACAAGGTCAACGTGCGCAACTTCGACGGTCAGCCCGAACTGACCGAAGCCGATGCGCTGGTTGCTTATCTGCAGATGCTGGGAACGCTGGTCGATTTCTCGACCTTCACCCCGGACGCAAGCCGCTAAGGGAGGATCGTGATGGAAGAGTACACCCTTCTCAGGCAGTTCGCGGACAGCTGGATGCTGCTTGTGCTGTTTGTCTTCTTTGTGGGCATCATCATCTGGGTTTTCCGCCCCGGTGCCAGCAAGGAATACAATGACACCGCCAACATCCCCTTCCGGCATCAAGACAAACCCGCCACATCCAAGGAGGCGCGGCAATGAGCAAGACACCTGAAAAACAGCCGGGTGATCCGAACACCACCGGCCACAGCTGGGACGGGATCGAGGAATTCGACAACCCGATGCCGCGCTGGTGGCTGTGGACCTTCTACGCGACCATCGTCTGGGGTGTGATCTACACGATCATGTATCCGGCATGGCCTCTGGTACAGTCAGCAACCGCCGGTGTCATGGGCTGGTCTTCTCGGGCGCTGGTTCAGCAGGAGATGGTTGCGTTCGAAGAAGCCAATGCGCCCTGGAACGCCAAGCTGGTGGAAACGCCGCTGGAAGACATCGCCAAGGATGCCGAATTGCAGCAATACGCCGTCAACTCGGGTGGCGCCGTGTTCCGCACGTGGTGCGCGCAGTGCCACGGCTCGGGTGCGCAGGGCGCGCCGGGCTTCCCGAACCTGCTGGATGACGCCTGGTTGTGGGGCGGTTCGCTTGAGGATATCGAGTACACTGTGGCCTATGGCATTCGAAACGAAGAAAGCGACGATGCCCGCTATTCCGAGATGCCTGCCTTTGGTGAAATCCTCGAAGCGGAAGAGATCACGCAGGTGGTTCAGTATGTCATGTCCCTGACCAACGCCCAGACCGACGATGCAGCGGCACAGGCTGGCAAGGTCGTGTTCGAGGACAACTGCGCGTCCTGCCATGGCGAGGACGGGACCGGCGACGTCACGCAAGGTGCACCGAACCTGACCGACGCGATCTGGCTGTTCGGCGGCTCGGAAGAGGCGCTGACAGAGACGGTTACCTACAGCCGCTTCGGAGTCATGCCCGCGTGGGAAAACCGCCTGACCGAGGCACAGATCCGCGCCGTGTCGGCTTACGTCCACCAGCTGGGTGGCGGTCAATAAAGATAAGTGAACACCTTCGGGCGGTTCGCCGCCCGAAGGCTTAGGCACCGGCTGTTCCATCTGTTCGCGCGTTTCCTGAACAGCCGGTGCCGACATTCCCGAGAATAGAACCAGGACCTGCCCGGGTCCAGTTTCCGGTGTGGCCATCTTCGTCGGATGTCACCGATTAACCTGCCGGTTTTCCGCTTTGCGGCCTATCCTTTCTTCGCTGAAACCGACCGAAAATGTGCTAGGTGTGACAAAAGGTGTCTGCCCGATGCGCATTTGACACATGTCAAAGTTGGTCAGCGCATGATCTGGGAAAAGACGCCTGATCAAAGCCAGACGTGGAGCCAGCCCGTGAGCGATTCCGACCCTGCCCCCAGCCTTTATGCAGCACGTGAGCCGATTTTCCCGCGGCGTGTGTCGGGTCCATTCCGTAACCTGAAATGGATCATCATGGCTGTGACCCTGGGGATTTACTACATCACCCCATGGTTCAGATGGGACCGGGGTCCCAGCCTGCCGGATCAGGCCGTGTTGCTGGATCTTGCGAACCGGCGATTCTATTTCTTCTGGATCGAAATCTGGCCGCACGAGTTCTATTTTGTCGCCGGCTTGCTGATCATGGCAGGGCTTGGACTGTTCCTGTTCACCTCGGCCCTGGGCCGGGTCTGGTGCGGATATGCCTGTCCGCAGACGGTTTGGACCGACCTGTTCATTCTGGTCGAGCGTTGGATCGAGGGCGATCGGAACGCACGTTTGCGGCTGCATCGGCAGAAGAAACTGGATTTCCGCAAGGCCCGCCTGCGGGCGACGAAATGGGGGGCGTGGTTTCTGATCGGACTGGCCACCGGCGGAGCCTGGATCTTTTATTTCGCGGATGCACCGACACTGGCGCGCGATCTGGTGACGGGCAACGCGCATCCGATCGCCTACACAACCATGTTGATCCTGACCGGCACGACTTTTCTGTTCGGCGGGTTTGCCCGTGAACAGATCTGCATTTACGCCTGTCCCTGGCCCCGTATTCAGGCGGCAATGATGGATGAAGACACGCTGGTCGTCGGCTACCGCGAATGGCGGGGCGAGCCGCGCGGCAAGGGCAAGCGGACCGCTGACACGGAATTGGGCGATTGTATCGACTGCATGGCTTGCGTGAATGTCTGCCCGGTTGGCATCGACATCCGCGACGGTCAGCAATTGGAGTGCATCACCTGTGCCCTGTGCATCGATGCCTGTGATGACATGATGGCCAAAATCGGCAAGCCGCGCGGCCTGATCGATTATATGGCGCTGAGCGACGAGGCGCATGAACGCTCGGGCCAGCCGGCCAAGAATGTTTGGAAGCACATCCTGCGCCCGCGCACGATCATGTACACCGCGCTGTGGGCGCTGGTTGGGTTCGGCCTGTTGTTTGCCCTGTTCATCCGTTCCGACATCGACCTGACCGTGGCGCCGGTACGCAATCCGACCTTTGTCACCCTGTCAGACGGCACGATCCGCAATACCTATGACGTGCGTCTGCGCAACAAACATGGCGAGGATCGGTTGTTTAAACTGTCCCTTACCGGAGACCCGGCCATGCGGCTGGAGATTGAAGGCACGATCATAGACACTGTGAATGTCAGCGCGGATACGGCACAATTGAGCCGCGTTTACATCACCGCCCTGAAGGACACCGACCCAGCCAACACCGACGCGACGCCGGTTCGTATCTGGGTCGAGGATCTGATCAGCGGTGAACGCGCGTACAAGGACACCACGTTCAACGGACGAGGGAACTGAGAATGGCAGAACGACAGTTTACCGGAAAGCACGCGCTGGCCGTGTTTGTCGCCGCCTTCGGCGTGATCATCGGTGTTAATCTTGTACTGGCCTACAGTGCGGTCAAAACCTTTCCCGGGCTCGAGGTCAAAAACTCGTATGTCGCCAGCCAGGAGTTCAACGAGCGTCTGCAGGAACAGCAGGCGCTGGGTTGGGACGTGCGGGCCGAGACCAAGGGCGGCTTGTTGATCCTGCACATCAACGACGCGCAAGGCGCGCCGGTCAGGGTCGATCAATTGCAGGCCGTTGTGGGGCGGGCGACCCATGTGCGCGAGGATTTCACCCCCGACTTTGTGTTTGACGGAACCGCATATTCCACCCCGGCGACCCTTGGCGAGGGCAACTGGAACATCCGGCTTGTCGCCAAGGATGGCGAAGGGGCGACCTTCTCGCAGCGTATTCCGCTTTACGTCAAAGGCTAGGCTGATGACGGCGCAACCCTCACCCGGAACCATGGCCTGTCCCGGCTGCGTCGCGGCCCCGGCCGAGCCTGCCCGTCCGTTTCCCGAGGATATCCAGATCGCCCTGTCCTTGCCGGGCATTCACTGTTCGGCCTGCATCTCGACGGTCGAGCGGGAACTGAACGCGCATCCGGGCGTCGAGGATGCGCGGGTCAACCTGACCCTGAAACGGGCGATGATTAAGGCCGCGCCTGACATCCGCGCCGCCGATCTGATCCCGGTGCTGGAACAGGCAGGTTTTGAGGCGCATGAGCTGGACACTGGTGCGCTGTCGCCCACGCAGACGGACAAGGCGGGCCGGGATTTGCTGATGCGGCTGGCGGTGGCCGGGTTTGCGTCGATGAACGTGATGCTGCTGTCGGTTTCCGTCTGGTCCGGGGCCACGGACGCGACGCGCGACATGTTCCACTGGATTTCGGCGGCCATTGCGTTGCCTGCCATCGCCTTTTCGGCGCAGCCGTTCTTCGCCAATGCCTGGAGCGCCCTGCGCGTGCGCCGTCTGAACATGGATGTTCCGATCGTGCTGGCCATCCTGCTGGCGCTGATCACCTCGCTTTGGGAAACTGCGCTGAGCGGCAAACATGCCTATTTCGACGCTGCGCTGACGCTGACATTCTTCCTGCTGGCCGGACGGTATCTGGATTATCGCACGCGCGCCGCTGCCCGGTCCGCGGCCGAGGAACTGACGGCGCTTGAGGTGCCGCGCGCCATCCGGCTGGTCGACGGCACGGAAGAGGAAGTGGCCGTCGCGACGCTGGCCGTCGGTGACCTGATCCTCGTTCGGCCCGGTGGCCGTATGCCCGTGGACGGAGAGATCGTTTCGGGCCGGTCGGAACTTGACCGCTCGTTGCTGACCGGGGAAACCCTGCCGGTTTTTGCCGAAGCCGGGCTGACTGTCAGCGCGGGCGAGGTCAATCTGACCGGTCCGCTGACGATCCGGGCGACAGCGGTGGGCGAGGACACCTCGCTGCACCGGATGGCCGATCTGGTGGCCATCGCTGAATCGGGGCGCTTACGATACACGTCGCTGGCGGACAAGGCGGCCAAGCTGTATGCGCCGGGGGTTCACATCCTGTCGGCGCTCAGTTTTCTGGGCTGGTACATCTATTCCGGCGATATCCGCACCGCACTGAACATCGCGGCGGCGGTTCTGATCATCACCTGCCCCTGTGCGCTGGGGCTGGCGGTGCCTGCGGTGACGACGGCGGCATCGGGGCGGCTGTTCCGCAAGGGAATGCTGATCAAGCACGCCACAGCGCTGGAGCGTCTGGCCGAGGTGGACACTGTTGTCTTCGACAAGACCGGCACGCTGACATCGGGTGCGCCTGAACTGACCAATCTGGCGGATCATACCCGTTCCGATCTGGAAGTTGCGCTGGCGCTGGCCGAGGCGTCGGCGCATCCGCTTTCCGTCGCGCTGGCCAAAGCGGCGCGTGACGCGGGTATCAGGCCGGCCTGCCTTGACGCTGTGGTCGAAGTGCCAGGTTTTGGCACCGAAGGCGAACATAAAGGACAGCGCGTTCGGCTGGGCCGGGCGAATTGGGTCGGAGCCGAACCCGGCACCCAGACGTCAGCATGGCTTGCGGTCGGGAGCTGTAAACCCGTGCCGTTCGTGTTCGCGGACGCTCTGCGACCGGGCGCGGCCAGCGCGGTTGAGGCGTTCAGGAAAGCGGGCAAGGATGTGATCCTGATTTCAGGCGATACACGGGCTGCAGTGGAAAAGCTGGCTGGAAATCTGGGTATCGCAAACTGGGTGGCCGAAGCGCTGCCACAGGACAAGGCGCAGCGTGTTCAGGACCTGCGCGACAACGGGAAAAAGGTTCTGATGGTGGGGGATGGCCTGAACGATACCGCCGCCCTTGCGGCGGCGCATGTGTCGATCTCGCCCGCCTCGGCGCTGGATGCGGCGCGGGTTGCCTCGGATATCGTGCTGTTGGGCAACGACTTGTCGCCCATCGCCGATGCCTGCGACACGGCCACAAAAGCGACCAGACGGATTCGTGAAAACTTCCAGATCGCAACCGTGTATAATGTCATCGCGGTGCCCCTGGCGGTGGCCGGGCTGGCGACGCCACTGATCGCGGCGCTGGCGATGTCGACCTCGTCCATCACCGTGTCCCTGAACGCTTTGCGGCTGAGGTGATCTGATGGAAGTTCTGGCCTATCTCATTCCGATTTCGCTGCTTTTGGGCGGTGTCGGTCTTGTAGCCTTTGTCTATACCGTGCGGTCGAACCAGTACGACGATCCCGAAGGCGATGCCCGGCGGATTCTGAGCGACGAATGGGACGACAAGCCCAAGCCCTAACCGCCCTTGAAATTGCCGCAATGCCCGGCTATGTCGGGCGCATCCGCTAGCAGAGAGACAAAGCCTCATGGCCACCACAAACCCGATCCAGTTCATCCAGCAGGTCCGTGCCGAAGTATCCAAGGTCGTCTGGCCGACCCGGCGCGAGGTGCTGTTGACCACGGTCATGGTGTTCATCATGGCGGCGCTGACGGCCGTGTTCTTTGCGCTGGTGGATCTGGGCATTCGCGGCGGGCTGCAGTTGATTCTAGGCGCGTTCAGCTAAGACGGGACGGGCAGTGCGGAAACGCGGCTGCCCCCTTGCGCCGCGCGCAATGTCAGAGTAGTTCACGCGGAACTATCCGGAATGGGCGTGCGGCGATTCGGGCTGCGCGCCGCTTTTTGTTCCGGGTCTCGTGACAGAATTTCAATGACGGTACATCCGGATGTGCGGATGCGACCTAAGGCAAACAAGGACGGCAGGTTCATGGCGAAACGGTGGTACTCGGTCAGCGTTCTTTCGAATTTCGAAAAGAAGATCGCAGAGCAGATCCGCACGTCGGTGGCCGAGCAGGGCCTTGAGGACGATATCGACGAAGTTCTGGTGCCCACCGAAGAGGTGATCGAAGTGCGCCGGGGCAAGAAGGTTACGACCGAGCGCCGCTTCATGCCCGGCTATGTGCTGGTGCATATGGAAATGTCAGATCAGGGCTATCACCTGGTCAACTCGATCAACCGCGTCACCGGTTTCCTGGGTCCGCAGGGCCGCCCGATGCCGATGCGCGACGCCGAGGTGAACCAGATTCTGAACCGTGTTCAGGAAGGTGAAGAAGCGCCCAAGCTGATGATCACTTTCGAGATCGGCGAAAAGGTTAAGGTCAACGATGGCCCGTTCGAGGATTTCGACGGCATGGTCGAAGGCGTGGACGACGAGAACCAGAAGCTGAAGGTCTCGGTCTCGATCTTTGGCCGGGAAACCCCGGTCGAGCTGGACTTCACGCAGGTGACCAAGCAGAGCTGACAAGCTCGCCAACGCGTTTCGAAGCGCCGCGATGCCCTGGGCAACGTGGCGCTTTTTTGTTGTGCCGGGCCAGTGAATCAGGCCCAGGCAAAAACTGCAGGTTACTTCCCCGGCAATGAAAGCGCTTTTCGGTTATGGTCGGCCGGGGATCAGTTGTTGTTCCTGAAGAACCGTCAGAATGTCGAGAATGGTCGAAGGGCTGACATCCACCGATCCTTCCAGAAAAACACCAAGCCCACCCTCTCCGATCTCCTTTGGACCGCCATTGTCGTAAGTGGGGTCAAGGGACGCGAGTTCGGGGGGTAATTCCGGGCACAAGGGGGTTTCGTTCAATACAAGGTCAACAGCGGCCAGCATAAGTTCCTTGGCAGACTCGAGCGTGTCGTCCTCCAGAAGCTGTTCGCGCTGTTCTTCCGGGGCCGCAAGCGTCAGATCGATGAGTTTGAAGTAGGCACAATTGTCACGCAGTTCGACGGTCGCTTCGGTGGCCATGTTCGCTTGGATTGCCCTTTTCTGTTCACCCCGCTGAAAGTCGCGTTCACTCGTCCGGCTGCATTCGAAAATCGTGATGGTCACGTCTCCATCCAGATCGATCGCATCGTCCAGTGCTTGCAGGCTCAAATCGTCCAGGCGCACTTGCAGACCACAGTTGTCGATTATGGCATTGTCCGCCAATCGCTCGGGCACCGTTTTCTGGATTTCGCGCAGATCGAGAAGGGCGCCCACCCCGATCCGAGTGGGCGCAACAGCGCTCAGGCTCAGATCAAGCTTGTATGGCAGTTCCGTTTCCCGGACCTGCTGGGTTGCATCGATGACAAAAGTCACTTCCTGTGCGCTGGATGATTGGGCACCCAGCGCAGCGGCCATCAGGGCCGGGAAAACCAACCAACGTCTCATTTGGCAAACTCCAATACGCCAAGGTCCTGCAGCCCACCAAGGACTTTGACGATGGTCTCTGCGCTGACATCAGCCGATCCGGTGATGGCTGCGCCCAGCCCGCCGGGCGCAATCTCGCGCGTGCCTCCGGATTCGTAATTCGGGTCGAGAACCGTGAATTCCTCGGGCAAGGGCGGACAGACCGGGTTGGCAGCCAAAAACTCGCCACCCTTTTCAAGGACGGCTTCATTAATGCGGCTGGTCAGGCCGAAGAGGTTTGAGACAGCGCCGATGAACCCGCGCGGGTTCAGATCAACGTCTTCGATACTGAATGTAAGGCACTGGCCTTTCACCTCTGCCTTGGCGACCGCAACCGCGTCCACGGTTCCCCCGAAATAACGAAAGCCCGGTTCCTGGCGCCGGTTGCAGGTTGTAAATCGTGCACGTGCCGAGCCTTCGACCCTGACGGTGTCATCATTGGCGGTGACATCCCGGATCTCGAGGTAGATTTGGCGCTTGCAGCTTTCTTCAAGCGGGCCCGTCAGTATCTGGGGGGCCTTTTCCTGCAAGCCACGCAAGTCCATGAACGCCCTCAACCGCAAGCGGGTAGGGCTGGCTTCTTCCAGGCCGCTGTAGACCGTGAAAGGCACCGGAATGTCGCGAACGGGGACTTCCTTGGTGAACTTGATCTGAAACCGACCGGCGTAACTGGCAGGGTCGATCCCTGTTGCGCCGAAGGAAGCTGTGCTGTTGGTGCCGTCGGTTTGGGTTGCCGATCCAGACCCTTCGCCCTGATCCTGAGCCCTGCTGCCACAGCCCGGCAGCATGGCAAAAAGAACGCAGATCAGTAATCCCTTGTTCAGCCGAGATGATCCCATCCCTGACCACCTCTTTTGTGTCCAAGTTTCACCAAGATACCCACCTGCGTCTCCGACGCAACTTATGTATTCAATAAAATCATTTTGTTCCGTCAGTTCCCTGGCCTCACCGAAGCCCGACCGGTATACAACTGGGTCACTTGGGAATAGGGTGCCAGCCACTTGCCAACCCCTCCGTTCCGCTGTACATGCCGCCTCTATCGTCTTCGGGCGAGATTCTCTCGTGGGAGATTGCAGGGATCGCGATCCCGGATCGGACCACGCAACATAATCTGGGTGAGACGCGTTTCACCTAAGTTGAAAGGAAAACCAAATGGCCAAGAAGCTTGCTGGTACAATGAAGCTGCAGGTTCCTGCAGGTCAGGCGAACCCGTCGCCGCCAGTTGGTCCGGCGCTGGGTCAGCGCGGCATCAACATCATGGAATTCTGTAAGGCGTTCAACGCCAAGACCGCAGACATGGAGCCCGGCGCTCCGTGCCCGACCGTGATCACCTATTATCAGGACAAGTCCTTCACCATGGACATCAAGACGCCACCCGCGTCTTACTACCTGAAAAAAGCGGCTGGCCTTAAGCCGGTTGGCAAGCGTAACCGTCCCCGCGGCGCGGAAAATCCCGGTCGTGAGACCGTGGCAACCGTGACCTCGAAGCAGGTTCGTGAAATCGCCGAAGCCAAAATGAAAGATCTGAACGCCAACGACGTCGAAGGCGCAATGCAGATCATCCTGGGCTCGGCCCGCTCCATGGGCATCGAGGTGAAATAAGATGGCAAAACTCGGTAAACGTACCCGCGCTGCGCGCGAAGCTGTCGCCGGCAAGGAAAACCTGTCGGTCGAAGAAGCCGTTGCCCTGGTCAAAGGCAATGCTACCTCGAAATTCGACGAGACCATCGAAATCGCTCTGAACCTGGGCGTTGACACCCGTCACGCAGACCAGATGGTGCGCGGCGTTGTCGGCCTGCCGAACGGCACCGGCAAAGACATGCGCGTTGCTGTGTTCGCACGCGGCCCCAAGGCTGACGAAGCGAAAGAGGCAGGCGCAGATATCGTCGGTGCAGAAGACCTGATGGAAACCATTCAGGGCGGCACCATCGATTTCGACCGTTGCATCGCAACCCCGGACATGATGCCGATCGTTGGCCGTCTGGGTAAGGTTCTGGGCCCCCGCAACCTGATGCCGAACCCCAAGGTCGGCACCGTGACCATGGACGTGAAAGCAGCCGTGGAAGCAGCCAAGGGCGGTGAAGTTCAGTTCAAGGCGGAAAAAGGCGGCGTTGTGCACGCCGGTGTTGGCAAAGCGTCGTTCGACGAAGCCAAGCTGGTCGAAAACGTCCGCGCATTTGTCTCGGCTGTTGCCAAAGCCAAGCCGTCGGGCGCCAAAGGCACCTACATGAAGAAAATCGCGCTGAGCTCGACCATGGGCCCGGGCGTGACTGTTGATGTTGCGCAGGCTTCGGGCGAATAAGCCTCAGCCTCTGCAAAAGCACAAAATGACCCGGGTGGTTCCAGCCACCCGGGTTCTTTCGTTTTTGGATCGCTTGAATTCCAGTAGATGCCGGATCAACCTGAACTTCGGGGCAGGTTGAATGCCTGTTTAAGTCGTATCTCCAGCCGGGTGCGCCGGTGGTCTTCGAATTCGCTGCAAACATGGCTTGGCTGGCTGAGAAACAGCCAGTCCTTGAGCAGGCGTCCGCGAATGCAGAAATCCAGAATGTCCATAATGATTGGATGGCGGTACTGGCGGAAGAACATGTCCTTGTTTCGTTTCAGGATGCCGCTGCGATCCACATCTGACGGCTGACTGTCGCGGAATATGTCGGCCTTCAGGAAGTCGACGATGTCGTATACGGCCAGCTTTTCGCGTGCCTCGGTGAAATCCAGCCCGATGGTTTTCCCTTGCCCCATGATCAGGTTGAGACCGTGAAAATCGCCATGCGCGAACACCTGAATATCCGGCGCCCCTTTCAGGCGCGCGGCCTCGGCCAGCATCGTGTTGATCATTCGCTGACTTGTGCCGGCAAGATTGGCGGGCAGGTTTTCCGACAGGTCCCGGATGCTGTCGGTCATCCATTTGGGCCGGAACCCATAGTCTTTTGGCGGGCGAAACCCGTGCAGATCGTTCAGCCTTGCTCCGGCGCGGCGATAGACCTGGGCGACCTGATCGTTGTCGGGGCTGTTGTAGATCAGATCGACGGCGGTGGGGCGTTTGATGTATTCGGTGACCATGAAGTCACCTGCGGAGGAGAGGTAGATCGGACGCACAACCTGCGACGTCTTCTTGTCGTCGAAGTATTCGGCAAGCTGACAGAGTAAATTATACTCCTTGCGCAGCCGGTCGGTTATGGGGGCTTGGGTGTTGGCCTTCGGCGCGTACATCGCCCCTTGGGTTTCAAGCTTGAGAACAAGCCGTGTTTCGGGGAAATCATGAGACCGGTAGATACAGGAATGTTCGCGGATGGGGTCGATCGTACCGCTTCGGGAAAGCTGATGCAGATATTGGGATGTCCGGTCGCGCTCTTGTTGAGAAAGGATCAGCATTTTAAGGACGCGCGCCAGTTCGGATCGGGATCGGGGCCATAGACTTTGACAGGACCGCAGCGCGTCCTTGGTGTCAATGAGTGGTTGGCGCGATTTATCCGTGTCAGAACCGATGACGCCACAGCCCGCGAAACCCGTTTTTCGTGCAATTTACCTCTTGGAAACCGAGCGTGTCTGCCCTAAGTAAGGCTACGAAGTAAAGCGTGCGATTCGTCGTGCGCTTTATTTTGTTTCGTCCAAGACGGTGGGTGGGGCCATACGGTTCCTTAATTCCCTGCCTGAGACGGGTAAGACCAAAGAATTCTGAGGGTCCCACCCTCGGGCGAGTTTTGGCCAATCCCGTAACAACGGACCTGAACGCCGGGGCGCAAGCCGCGGCAAATATGAGCCGGGATGTCTGACATCCCTAACTTGGAGAGAACTGTGGATAGAGCCCAGAAAGAGAAAGTGGTCGAGGAACTCGGCCAAATCTTCGAAAGCTCTGGCGTCGTAGTGGTTTCGCACTACGCCGGTCTGACAGTTGCCGAGATGCAGGACCTTCGCGCACGTGCTCGTGACGCGGGTGGCTCCGTGCGTGTTGCCAAGAACAGGCTCGCCAAAATCGCCCTTGAGGGTAAGCCGTGTGCAAGCATGGCCGACCTGCTGACAGGGATGACCGTTCTGACCTATTCCGAGGACCCCGTGGCAGCAGCCAAGGTGGCCGAGGACTTCGCCAAGGATAACAAGAATTTTGAAATCCTCGGCGGTGCAATGGGCGAGAACGCTCTGGACCGCAAAGGCGTTGAAGCCGTTTCGAAAATGCCGTCGCGTGAGGAGCTTATTGCTTCGATCGTGGGCTGCATTGGCGCACCTGCTTCGAACATCGCCGGCGCGATTGGCGCACCTGCAAGCAACATCGCAAGCATCCTTTCCACCATCGAAGAGAAGGCGGAAGCTGCGTAAGCGGTTGGCACTGAATGATCTGCGTGGGGCATTTGCCCTGACGTTGGAACACACACTGTAAAACGGAAAGAGCTAATACAATGGCTGATCTGAAAGCACTCGCAGAAAGCATCGTGGGTCTGACCCTGCTGGAAGCACAAGAACTGAAAACCATCCTCAAAGACGAGTACGGCATCGAGCCCGCAGCAGGCGGCGCAGTTGTCATGGCAGCTGGTGGCGACGCCGCCGGTGGCGCAGCTGAGGAAGAAAAAACCGAATTCGACGTCGTTCTGAAGAACGCCGGCGCTTCGAAAATCAACGTGATCAAAGAAGTTCGCGGCATCACCGGTCTGGGCCTGAAAGAAGCCAAGGAACTGGTCGAAGCCGGCGGCAAGATCAAAGAAGGCGTGTCGAAAGACGAAGCCGAGGAAGTCAAAGGCAAGCTGGAAGCAGCTGGCGCAGAGGTCGAACTGGCCTAAGCCCTTTGTCTGGTGCGTCGCTGATGCGCCTGAAAATTTGGCTGGGTCCGGAGAAATCCGGGTCCAGCCGAACCTGTCTTAGAAAGGGCCTCATGGGTTGGGGCGTTTTCTAAGACACGGTTTTCGGATCGGGAGGCCGCCTTCGGGACGGTGGCCATGAATTGATCCGGACGTGTCGTCTCGAATGTGCAAGATGCCGGGGCCCGACGGTGTCTTTGCCCGCTGAGAACATCGAAAGGTGACATCTGACATGGCTCAAACGTTCCTTGGCCAGAAACGTCTTCGTAAATATTACGGCAAAATCCGCGAAGTGCTGGAGATGCCGAACCTCATTGAGGTCCAGAAATCTTCTTATGATCTTTTCTTGCGCTCCGGCGATGCAGAACAGCCCACAGACGGCGAAGGCATCAAAGGTGTGTTCCAGTCGGTTTTCCCGATCAAGGATTTCAACGAAACCTCCGTTCTGGAGTTCGTGAAATACGATCTGGAAAAACCCAAATACGACGTCGAAGAGTGCATGCAGCGCGACATGACCTACAGCGCTCCGCTGAAGGTAACCCTGCGCCTGATCGTGTTTGATGTCGACGAGGACACTGGCGCCAAGTCGGTCAAGGACATCAAGGAACAGGACGTGTTCATGGGCGACATGCCCCTGATGACGCCGAACGGGACCTTCATCGTGAACGGTACCGAGCGTGTGATCGTGTCCCAGATGCACCGTTCGCCCGGTGTGTTCTTCGACCATGACAAGGGCAAGACCCACTCCTCGGGCAAGCTTCTGTTTGCCTGCCGCATCATCCCGTATCGCGGCAGCTGGCTGGACTTCGAGTTCGACGCCAAGGACATCGTGTTCGCCCGTATCGACCGCCGTCGCAAACTGCCTGTGACAACCCTGCTGTATGCGCTGGGTCTGGATCAGGAAGCGATCATGGACGCGTATTACAACACCGTGTCCTATAAGCTGGACAAGAAAAAGGGCTGGATCGCGCCGTTCTTCCCCGAGCGTGTACGTGGCACCCGTCCGACCTATGACCTGATCGACGCGAAATCCGGTGAGGTGATTGCCGAAGCGGGCAAGAAGGTCACGCCGCGCGCGGTCAAGAAACTGATTGACGAGGGCGCCGTCACCGACCTGCTGGTTCCCTTCGATCATATCGTTGGCAAATTCGTCGCCAAGGACATCATCAACGAAGAAACCGGTGCGATCTATGTCGAAGCCGGTGATGAACTGACCCTGGAATACGACAAGGACGGCGACCTGATTGGCGGTACCGTCAAGGAACTGCTGGATGCGGGCTTCAAAGACATCCCGGTTCTGGACATCGACAACGTCAACGTCGGCCCCTACATGCGCAACACTATGGCGCAGGACAAGAACATGGGTCGCGAAAGCGCGCTTATGGACATTTACCGTGTCATGCGCCCGGGCGAGCCGCCCACCGTCGAAGCTGCGTCGGCACTATTCGACACCCTGTTCTTCGACAGCGAGCGTTATGACCTGTCCGCCGTTGGCCGTGTGAAGATGAACATGCGTCTGGCACTGGACGCGCCGGACACCCTGCGCACCCTGCGCCGCGAAGATATCGTGGCCTGCATCAAGGCGCTGGTTGAACTGCGTGACGGCAAGGGCGACGTGGACGATATCGACCACCTCGGCAACCGTCGTGTGCGTTCGGTCGGCGAACTGATGGAAAACCAGTACCGCGTCGGTCTGCTGCGCATGGAGCGCGCGATCAAAGAGCGTATGTCGTCGGTCGAGATTGACACCGTCATGCCGCAAGACCTGATCAACGCGAAACCGGCTGCGGCTGCTGTTCGTGAATTCTTCGGCTCGTCGCAGCTGTCGCAGTTCATGGACCAGACCAACCCGCTGTCGGAAGTCACCCACAAACGCCGTCTCTCGGCGCTTGGCCCCGGTGGTCTGACGCGTGAGCGTGCGGGCTTTGAGGTTCGTGACGTACACCCGACCCACTATGGCCGGATGTGCCCGATTGAAACGCCGGAAGGTCCGAACATCGGTCTGATCAACTCGCTGGCCACCTTCGCCCGCGTGAACAAGTATGGCTTCATCGAAACACCGTACCGCGTCGTCAAAGACGCCGAGGTGACCGATGAGGTTCACTACATGTCTGCGACCGAGGAAATGCGTCACACCGTGGCGCAGGCGAACGCGACGCTGGATGAGAACGGCAAGTTCATCAACGATCTGGTTTCGACCCGTCAGGCCGGTGACTACACGCTTGCTCCGCGCGAGAATGTGGACCTGATCGACGTGTCGCCGAAGCAGCTGGTCTCGGTCGCTGCATCGCTGATCCCGTTCCTTGAAAATGACGACGCCAACCGCGCTCTGATGGGCTCGAACATGCAACGTCAGGCGGTTCCGCTGCTGCGGGCCGAGGCGCCGCTGGTCGGTACCGGGATCGAGGAAAAGGTTGCGATCGACTCGGGTGCTGCGATCCAGGCGAAGCGCGCCGGTATCATCGACCAGGTCGATGCCCAGCGTATCGTGATCCGTGCTACCGAGGATCTGGAACTGGGCGACGCTGGCGTTGACATCTATCGTCTGCGCAAATTCCAGCGTTCGAACCAGAACACCTGCATCAACCAGCGTCCGCTGATCAAGGTGGGTGACACCGTCCAGAAGGGCGAGGTCATTGCCGATGGTCCGTCGACCGATATGGGTGAACTGGCCCTTGGTAAGAACGTGGTCGTCGCGTTCATGCCGTGGAACGGTTACAACTACGAAGACTCGATCCTGATCTCGGAACGTATCGCGCGTGATGACGTCTTTACCTCGGTCCATATCGAGGAGTTTGAAGTCGCCGCCCGTGACACCAAGCTGGGCCCGGAAGAGATCACCCGCGACATCCCGAACGTCGGTGAAGAAGCGCTGCGCAACCTCGACGAGGCGGGCATCGTTTACATCGGTGCGGATGTTGAGCCGGGCGATATTCTGGTTGGCAAGATCACTCCGAAGGGCGAAAGCCCGATGACCCCGGAAGAAAAGCTGCTGCGCGCCATCTTTGGTGAGAAAGCATCTGACGTGCGCGACACCTCGCTGCGCGTGAAGCCGGGCGATTACGGTACGGTCGTTGAGGTCCGCGTCTTCAACCGTCACGGTGTCGAGAAAGACGAACGTGCGCTGCAGATCGAGCGTGAGGAAGTCGAACGTCTGGCCCGTGACCGGGACGACGAGCTGGCGATCCTTGACCGAAACATCTATGCGCGTCTGCAGGGCCTGATCCTGGGTAAAACCGCTGTCAAAGGCCCGAAAGGCGTCAAGCCAGGCTCGGCGATCACCGAGGATCTGCTGGAAACCCTGACCCGTGGTCAGTGGTGGCAGCTGGCGCTGGAAGGCGAGCAGGACGCACAAATCGTTGAGGCTCTGAACGAGCAGTACGAAGTGCAAAAGCGTGCTCTGGACGCCCGTTTCGAGGATAAGGTCGAAAAGGTCCGTCGTGGCGATGACCTGCCGCCGGGTGTGATGAAGATGGTCAAAGTCTTCATTGCCGTGAAGCGTAAGCTTCAGCCGGGCGATAAGATGGCCGGTCGTCACGGGAACAAGGGTGTGATCTCCAAGGTTGTTCCGATGGAAGACATGCCGTTCCTGGCCGATGGTACGCCGGTTGACTTCTGTCTGAACCCGCTGGGCGTGCCTTCGCGTATGAACGTTGGTCAGATCCTTGAAACCCATATGGGTTGGGCCGCGCGCGGTCTGGGTCTGAACATCGACGACGCTCTGGGTGAATACCGCCGTTCCGGCGATCTGACCCCGGTGCGTGAAGCGATGAAGCTGGCCTATGGCGAGAATGTCTACGAGGAAGGCATCACCGGTCTGGACGAGGATGGTCTGATCGAGGCTGCGGGCAACGTGACCCGCGGTGTTCCGATCGCAACCCCGGTCTTCGACGGTGCCAAAGAGGCTGACGTCAACGACGCGCTAGTGCGTGCGGGCTTCTCGGAAAGCGGTCAGTCGGTTCTGTTCGACGGTCGCACCGGTGAGCAATTTGCACGTCCGGTGACCGTGGGCATTAAGTACCTGCTGAAACTGCATCACCTTGTGGACGACAAAATCCACGCGCGTTCGACCGGGCCGTACAGCCTGGTTACCCAGCAGCCGCTGGGTGGTAAGGCGCAGTTCGGTGGTCAGCGCTTTGGTGAGATGGAGGTCTGGGCTCTGGAAGCTTACGGCGCCGCCTACACCCTGCAGGAGATGCTCACCGTGAAATCGGATGACGTCGCCGGCCGGACCAAGGTCTATGAGTCGATCGTCAAGGGCGAGGATAACTTTGAAGCGGGCGTACCGGAATCGTTCAACGTTCTGGTGAAAGAAGTTCGTGGCCTCGGCCTGAATATGGAACTCCTGGATGCGGAGGTTGAGGAGTAAGGGCGCTGCCCCTTCTCCCGTCCCCCCTTCCGCAAGATTTGAGGTAACAAATGAACCAGGAAATCACCAACAACCCGTTCAACCCGCTGACGCCCCCGAAGGTTTTCGACGAGATCAAGGTCTCGTTGGCGTCGCCCGAGCGGATCCTGTCTTGGTCCTATGGCGAGATCAAGAAACCCGAAACCATCAACTACCGGACGTTCAAGCCCGAGCGTGACGGTCTGTTCTGCGCGCGTATCTTTGGCCCGATCAAAGATTACGAATGTCTGTGCGGCAAATATAAGCGGATGAAGTATCGCGGCGTTGTCTGCGAGAAATGCGGTGTGGAAGTCACCCTGCAGAAAGTCCGCCGCGAGCGTATGGGTCATATCGAACTGGCCGCACCCGTCGCACATATCTGGTTCCTGAAATCGCTGCCGTCCCGCATTGGTCTGATGCTGGACATGACGCTGCGCGATCTGGAACGCGTTCTGTACTTTGAAAACTACGTCGTCATCGAGCCCGGTCTGACCGACCTGACCTACGGCCAGATGCTGACTGAAGAAGAGTACATGGATGCGCAGGATGCCTATGGCATGGACGCGTTCACCGCGAATATCGGTGCCGAAGCCATTCGTGAGATGCTGGCCCAGATCGATCTGGAAGCCGAAGCCGAGCAGCTGCGCGCTGATCTGGCTGAAGCAACCGGCGAATTGAAGCCCAAGAAGATCATCAAACGTCTGAAGGTTGTTGAATCTTTCCTCGAGTCGGGTAACCGCCCCGAGTGGATGGTCATGACCGTGATCCCGGTCATCCCGCCGGAATTGCGTCCGCTGGTTCCGCTGGATGGTGGCCGCTTTGCGACTTCGGATCTGAATGACCTGTATCGCCGCGTCATCAACCGGAACAACCGTCTGAAGCGTCTGATCGAACTGCGTGCACCTGACATCATCGTCCGCAACGAAAAGCGGATGCTGCAGGAATCCGTTGATGCTCTGTTCGACAACGGCCGTCGTGGTCGCGTGATCACCGGCGCCAACAAGCGTCCGCTGAAATCGCTGTCGGACATGCTGAAAGGTAAGCAGGGCCGCTTCCGTCAGAACCTTCTGGGTAAGCGCGTCGACTTCTCAGGCCGTTCAGTCATTGTGACTGGCCCGGAACTCAAGCTGCACCAGTGTGGTCTGCCCAAGAAGATGGCGCTGGAACTGTTCAAGCCGTTCATCTACTCGCGCCTTGAAGCCAAGGGTCTGTCTTCGACCGTGAAACAGGCGAAGAAACTGGTCGAGAAAGAGCGTCCCGAAGTGTGGGATATCCTCGACGAAGTGATCCGCGAACACCCTGTCATGCTGAACCGTGCGCCGACGCTGCACCGTCTTGGCATTCAGGCGTTCGAGCCGGTCCTGATCGAAGGTAAAGCCATCCAGCTTCACCCGCTGGTCTGTTCGGCCTTTAACGCCGACTTCGACGGTGACCAGATGGCGGTTCACGTTCCGCTGAGCCTTGAGGCCCAGCTGGAAGCCCGTGTTCTGATGATGTCGACGAACAACGTTCTGTCGCCTGCAAACGGCGCACCGATCATCGTTCCGTCGCAGGACATGATCCTAGGTCTCTACTATGTGACTCTGGAACGCGAAGGCATGCCGGGCGAAGGCAAGGTCTTTGGTTCGATCGACGAGGTTCAGCATGCGCTGGACGCGGGTGAAGTGCATCTGCACTCGAAAATCACCGCGCGGATCACGCAGATCGACGACGAGGGCAACGAAGTTCAGAAGCGCTATGAAACCACACCGGGCCGTCTGCGTCTGGGTGCCTTGCTGCCGATGAACAACAAAGCGCCGTTCGAGCTGGTCAACCGCCTGCTACGGAAGAAAGAAGTGCAGCAGGTGATCGACACCGTCTACCGTTACTGCGGTCAGAAAGAGTCGGTCATTTTCTGTGACCAGATCATGTCGATGGGCTTCAAGGAAGCGTTCAAGGCGGGCATCTCGTTTGGCAAGGACGACATGGTCATTCCGAACGACAAGTGGGGCATCGTTGATGACACCCGCAACCAGGTGAAAGACTTTGAACAGCAGTACATGGACGGCCTGATCACTCAGGGCGAAAAGTACAACAAGGTTGTCGATGCCTGGTCGAAGTGTAACGACCGCGTCACCGAGGCGATGATGAGCACCATCTCGGACGTCGCCAAGGCCGAAGACGGGTCGGACATGGAGCCGAACTCGGTCTACATGATGGCCCACTCGGGCGCGCGTGGCTCGGTCACTCAGATGAAACAACTGGGCGGTATGCGCGGCCTGATGGCCAAGCCGAACGGTGACATCATCGAGACGCCGATCATCTCGAACTTCAAGGAAGGTCTGACCGTTCTTGAATACTTCAACTCGACCCACGGTGCCCGTAAGGGTCTGTCGGATACCGCTCTGAAGACGGCGAACTCGGGTTACCTGACCCGTCGTCTGGTGGACGTGGCGCAGGACTGCATCGTGCGCGAGATCGATTGCGGCACCGACCGCGCGATCACTGCCGAAGCAGCCGTCAACGATGGTGAGGTTGTCGCCTCGCTGGCCGAGCGTATTCTGGGCCGAGTGGCTGCTGACGACATCCTGCGTCCGGGTACGGACGAAGTGATCGTGGCTGCTGGTCAGCTGATCGATGAACGCATGGCCGACACCATTGATGAGGCCGGCGTTCAGTCGACCCGCATCCGCTCGCCTCTGACCTGTGAGTCCGAGGAAGGCGTTTGTGCTACCTGCTATGGTCGTGACCTGGCGCGCGGCACCATGGTGAACACTGGCGAAGCTGTCGGCATCATCGCTGCCCAGTCCATCGGTGAACCCGGTACGCAGCTGACGATGCGGACCTTCCACATCGGTGGTGTTGCGCAAGGTGGCCAGCAGTCGTTCCAGGAAGCAAACCAGGAAGGTGTTGTCACATTTGAGAACCCGCAGATTCTGATCAATGCCGCAGGTGAAAGCCTGGTCATGGGCCGGAACATGAAGCTGGTGATCAACGACGAACATGGCGAAGAGCGTGCCAGCTTCAAACTGGGCTACGGTTCGAAGCTGTTCGTCAAGGACGGCACCAAGGTGGCCCGTGGCGACAAACTGTTCGAGTGGGACCCGTACACCCTGCCGATCATCGCCGAGAAAGCCGGTACCGCGAAATACGTCGATCTGGTTTCGGGCCTTGCCGTCCGCGACGAGACCGACGAAGCAACCGGCATGACCCAGAAGATCGTGATCGACTGGCGCGCGGCCCCCAAAGGCAGCGACCTCAAGCCCGAGATCATTCTGGTCGGTGAAGATGGCGAGCCGGTCCGCAACGATGCGGGCAACCCGGTTCACTATCCGATGTCGGTGGATGCGATCCTGTCGGTCGAAGACGGTCAGAAGATCGAAGCCGGTGACGTCGTTGCGCGTATCCCGCGTGAAGGCGCCAAGACCAAGGACATCACCGGTGGTCTGCCGCGTGTGGCCGAACTGTTCGAAGCCCGTCGTCCGAAAGATCACGCGATCATCGCAGAAGCCGATGGTTACGTGCGCTTTGGACGCGACTACAAGAACAAGCGCCGCATCAGCATCGAACCGGCTGATGAGTCACTGGAACCGATCGAGTACATGGTGCCCAAGGGCAAGCACATCCCGGTTGTGGAAGGTGACTTCGTCCAGAAAGGTGACTACATCATGGACGGTAACCCGGCACCGCATGACATCCTGTCCATCATGGGTGTCGAAGCACTGGCGAACTACATGATCGACGAAGTGCAGGACGTTTACCGTCTGCAGGGCGTGAAGATCAACGACAAGCACATCGAGGTTATCGTGCGCCAGATGCTGCAGAAGTGGGAGATCCTGGATTCAGGCGACACCACCCTGCTGAAGGGCGAGCATGTCGACAAGCAGGAGTTCGACGCGGCGAACGAGAAGACTATCGCCCGCGGTGGTCGTCCGGCACAGGGCGAGCCGATCCTCTTGGGGATCACCAAGGCCTCGCTGCAGACGCGTTCGTTCATCTCGGCGGCGTCGTTCCAGGAAACCACCCGCGTGCTGACCGAAGCCTCGGTTCAGGGCAAGAAGGACAAGCTGGTTGGCCTGAAAGAGAACGTCATCGTCGGCCGCCTGATCCCGGCCGGTACAGGTGGAGCCACCCAGGCAGTGCGTCAGGTTGCCCAGTCGCGCGACAACGTCGTGATCGAAGCCCGCCGGGAAGAGGCCGAAGCGGCCGCTGCCCTGGCTGCGCCGATGATCGACGACGACATGGTTGGCGACGAGCTGGACGTGCTGGTGGAAACACCGGAAAGCCGCGAGTGAGCGCCATAAAATGCTAAAGATCAGGCCCCGCGAAATCGCGGGGCCTTTTTTTTGTGAGGCCACCACCGCCATTTTCTTAAGACTCAAGAACGCGTCGGGCTTTGGCGCTGGCAAAATTTTTCTAAGTTTTGGGTGGTCTTGCAGATATTCTATAAGGCCGCGCTGCAATGTGGTAAGCTTAAGACTTGATGCTGGGGGCGAAAATGCTCAAGTTTGACCGGGAAACGGCCAAGATACTGGACGTTGCCTATCAGGGTGCCGACATTATTCGAAGAAGACGGGCTTCTTTTGATGCTCTCAATCCAAGTCCGGGCGAGACCATCTTGGATATTGGTTGCGGAAATGGACTGCTGACCGCAGAGCTCGCGCGCGCAGTTGGCCCGTCAGGTCGGATCGTGGGCGTAGATCCAAGTAAAGATATGCTGGCGGTCGGAAAGAACAGATGCCTGGATTACTCCTGCGTTGAGTTTCTTGAAGGTGTTGCCGGCGATCTGCCACTAGCGGATGAATTCTCTGATAAAGCTGTTTCTGTTCAAGTATTTGAGTATGTTGAAGATATAGGGGCGGCCTTCGGCGAGGCGATGCGTTGCCTCAAACCTGCAGGGCGGTTTGTGATCAGCGATCTTCATTTCGGCAGTCTCATTTGGTTCAGCGATGAACCGGAAAGAATGCAGCTTGTGCTTTCCATCTGGAACGAACACTTCGCCAGTGGAACAGTTCCGGAACGACTGCCAGCCCTAATCAGGGAAAGCGGGCATAGTGTGGAGGATGTCGTATCGATCACGATGACGGATCACCAGTTAAAGCCGGATGGGATTGCTATCATGATGATGCATCTCATGAAACAATTTGTAGTGAACAGCGCAAAAATTGAGTCAGCTGTCGCACAAGCTTGGTTCGACGAACAAGTCAGACTTGCGGAGCAGGGTCGCTTTTTCTTTTCGGTTACGCAGTTTGTTGTCGTGGCGCGGAAATCAAGCTGAACCGTGAAATTGAGTGCGAGCGCGCGCGGTCGTCGCATGAACACAAACGTCGATAAGCGGGCTCCAACTTTGGGCTGTAATCAATTGGTGTGTTTTTCAAGCCTCTGCGGGGGCATGCTGAACCCTGGTTGCCAACGCAGCCCGATGACCTTTCGCCGTCACTGGTATGAGTTGACAAAACTGGTCCCAATAGCGCCAATGCTTCGATTGATTTGAGACCGGGCCTGATTGAAATGACCCCAAACCTAAAAGGCGCCTTGCTGATGATGGGCAGCATGGCCGCGTTTACCGTGAATGACACGCTGGTGAAGGTGGCGCTTGATGATTTGCCGCTGTTTCAACTGGTTGCGTTGCGCGGGTTGCTGGCATCGTGTCTGGTGTTCATTCTCGCCCGGCATCTTGGGGCGTTGCACCTGAATTTCTCGCACCATGACAAGTGGCTGGTCGCGCTGCGCTGTCTCAGCGAATTGTCGGCAACGTTCTTTTTCCTGACAGCGCTGAAGCATATGCCGCTGGCGAATGTCACTGCCGTGCTGCAGGCGCTTCCGCTGACGGTCACCCTTGGAGCCGCGCTTTTCTTTTCCGAGCATATCGGCTGGCGGCGAATTACCGCGATCGCCATGGGCTTTGCTGGAATGTTGCTGATCGTCCGTCCCGGCCCGGACGGGTTCAGTATCTATGCGCTTTATGCGCTGATCGCTGTTGCCTCGGTCACGGCGCGCGATCTGATCACGCGGCGTATGTCGGCAGATGTGCCGTCGATGGTTGTGACACTGGCGACATCGTTTTCGATAACGACCGCGGCTGCGGTTGCTTCGGTCGTTGAAGGATGGGTGCCTGTCACGGCCGGCTCTGGCCTGCTGGTTGCATCGGCCGCCGTGTTTGTTCTGATGGGTTATTTGTTGAGCGTCATGGTGATGCGGGTTGGTGAGGTCGGATTTGTCGCGCCCTTCCGGTATTCCAGCCTGCTCTGGGCCCTGGGCTTGGGGTGGACCGTTTTCGGCGACTGGCCGGATGCCGTGACGATGCTTGGCGCAGCTCTGGTCGTGGGTGCGGGCCTGTTCACACTGTTCCGCGAGCGGTCGCATCAACCGGCGGAGTGAACCCGCCGAACGACGTTTTGGTCAATGGCAAATCGCGCAATGAACTCGCCTTCCTGCTCGGGGCTTAGGTCTGACAGACCGGCCTTGCTGTTGCGGGTCTGGGGCGAGTCGTTGAACTGATTCAGTGAACGCACCCACATGGGCGCGTCCGGATAGCTGACAACGGGCATGCGCCGAGCGATCTTGTTGTGGGCGAAATTCATGATCGTCAGCGGGCAACCGCCCTGAACGTGCATTCCCAAACCGGCGGTGACGAGATCGCTGTATACATTCAACGCCCGAATACCTGTCGCATCCATGCGGGCCAGAAATCCGTTGTTGAAATCAATGCCGACCGCAGGGTTGTTTTCAAAAAGTCCCCGGCAATCCTGCGCTGCAAGACGAAGGCGTTCGACGAAGTCGACGGAAACGGCGTCATCGTCATCATGGCGAAACTGCAGGCAGGGTTGGTCCGGGTCCTGACGTGCAGCGTTCAGGATATCCTGCATGACCCTGCGATGTCGGGCAGGCTTTCTTTCGATGATCCGGACCTGACGAATGTTGGCCGTCAGGTCTTGCAGCCGGTCACGGGCCTGTGTGGGCATGCAGTCCCCGATCACGATCAGAAGCTGGAAATCTTCATCGGTCTGCTCGTGAAAACAAGGCAGGGTGCTGGATTCGAACAGCCTGAACCGTTCTTCCAGCCGCCTGGGACTGTAAAGATGACGCCGCCTGTCCTCCACGGTCTCGTGTTCGATCTGAAAACCGCCGAGGGCTGGATAGGAAAAGCGGCACAGGCCGATGACTTGCATTGAATGTCCGGAAGCTAGGGTCTTGCCGGGACTATGCCGCTGCATTAGGTGCATCGCAAGCGGCAGACCGCTCCTTTGTCGCGGCCGCGAAAGCCGGTTGGACAGGGCACTGTTGACACTTGGGCCGACTCCCCCTATTACGCGCGTCATCTCGGTACCGGGGGCCGCCCCATAACCGATTTCAGTAATGAACTGGTCAAGGCCCGGACAATTTTGCAGTTCGCGCCCTCTGATAACAAACCGCGACGTTCACCTCGGAATGGGAACGCTCGCGGGTTTTGCGCTTGTGGACGCATGAGTGCAGCAAGTTTAACCGCACGCAACCGCGTGCATGTCATGTGTGTTGCAAAACGGGGAAGAAACCGGAATGCCAACTATTCAACAGCTGATCCGCAAGCCGCGGCAGCCGAAAGTAAAACGCTCGAAGTCCATGCACCTGGAGCAGTGCCCGCAGAAACGCGGCGTCTGCACACGTGTTTACACCACCACACCGAAGAAGCCGAACTCGGCTATGCGTAAGGTTGCCAAGGTGCGCCTGACCAACGGGTTCGAGGTCATCTCGTACATCCCCGGTGAAAGCCACAACCTGCAGGAACACTCGGTTGTTCTGATCCGTGGCGGCCGTGTGAAAGACCTTCCCGGTGTGCGTTACCACATCCTGCGCGGTGTTCTGGATACTCAGGGCGTCAAAGATCGTAAGCAACGCCGTTCGAAATACGGCGCGAAGCGTCCCAAGTAAGAAGGAGAGGCTGATATGTCACGTCGTCACGCCGCCGAAAAACGCGAAGTCCTGCCTGACGCCAAATTTGGCGACAAGGTACTGACCAAATTCATGAACAACCTGATGATCGACGGCAAGAAGTCGGTCGCAGAGCGCATCGTTTACAACGCATTTGACCGCGTTGAGAACAAGATCAAGCGCGCCCCGGTCGAAGTGTTCCACGAAGCGCTCGACAACATCAAACCGTCGGTCGAGGTTCGCTCGCGCCGGGTTGGTGGTGCAACCTATCAGGTTCCGGTCGAAGTGCGCCCCGAGCGCCGCGAAGCTCTGGCCATCCGCTGGCTGATCACCGCCGCCCGTGGCCGCAATGAAAACACCATGGAAGAGCGCCTTGCAGGCGAGCTGCTGGACGCCGTTCAGTCCCGCGGTACTGCCGTCAAGAAACGCGAAGACACCCACAAGATGGCCGAGGCGAACAAAGCCTTCAGCCATTACCGTTGGTAATCCCAGAGGCTTATCCAAATGGCACGCGAATATCCGCTCGAACTATACCGCAACTTCGGTATCATGGCGCACATCGACGCAGGTAAGACCACCTGCTCGGAGCGTATCCTGTATTACACTGGTAAATCCCACAACATCGGTGAGGTGCACGATGGTGCAGCCACCATGGACTGGATGGAGCAGGAGCAGGAACGCGGCATCACCATCACTTCGGCTGCGACCACTACCTTTTGGGAGCGCACCGAGGACGGTCAGACCGCCGATACCCCCAAGCACCGCCTGAACATCATCGACACCCCCGGCCACGTTGACTTCACAATCGAAGTTGAACGCTCGCTGGCGGTTCTCGACGGTGCCGTCTGCGTTCTGGACGCAAACGCCGGTGTTGAGCCCCAGACCGAAACCGTGTGGCGTCAGGCAGACCGCTACAAGGTTCCGCGTATGGTTTTCGTCAACAAGATGGACAAGATCGGCGCAGACTTCTTCAACTGCGTTCGCATGATCGAAGACCGCACCGGCGCACGCGCTGTTCCGGTTGGTATTCCGATTGGCGCCGAGTCCGAACTGGAAGGCCTGATCGATCTGGTCACCATGGAAGAGTGGCTGTGGCAGGGTGAAGACCTTGGCGCAAGCTGGGTCAAGGCCCCGATCCGTGACAGCCTGAAAGACATGGCCGATGAATGGCGCGGCAAGATGATCGAAGCGGCCGTCGAAGAAGACGACGACGCGATGATGGCCTACCTGGAAGGCGAAGAGCCCGACGTTCCGACCCTGCGCAAACTGCTGCGCAAGGGCACGCTGGCGCTGCACTTCGTTCCGGTTCTGGGCGGTTCGGCGTTCAAGAACAAAGGCGTTCAGCCGCTGCTCAACGCTGTGATCGATTATCTGCCCAGCCCGCTGGACGTTGTCGATTACATGGGCTTCAAACCCGGTGACGAGGAAGAAGTTCGTAACATCGCACGTCGTGCCGACGACAACATGGCCTTCTCGGGCCTGGCGTTCAAAATCATGAACGACCCCTTCGTCGGTTCGCTGACCTTCACCCGGATCTATTCGGGTGTCATGAACAAGGGCGACTCGATCCTGAACTCGACCAAAGGCAAAAAAGAGCGCATCGGTCGTATGATGATGATGCACTCGAACAACCGGGAAGAGATCGAAGAAGCGTTTGCAGGCGACATCATCGCGCTGGCGGGTCTGAAAGACACCACCACCGGTGACACCCTGTGTGACGCGAAGGATCCGGTGGTTCTGGAAACCATGACCTTCCCCGATCCGGTAATCGAGATCGCGGTCGAGCCCAAAACCAAGGGCGACCAAGAGAAGATGTCCCAGGGTCTGGCCCGTCTGGCCGCCGAAGACCCGTCCTTCCGCGTGGAAACCGACCTGGAATCGGGTCAGACCATCATGAAGGGCATGGGCGAACTTCACCTGGACATCCTGGTGGACCGCCTGAAGCGCGAGTTCAAGGTCGAGGCGAACATCGGTGCGCCGCAGGTGGCTTACCGTGAAACCATCTCGATGCCTGTCGAGCACACCTACACCCACAAGAAACAGTCGGGTGGTTCGGGTCAGTTCGCGGAAGTCAAGCTGGAGATCCAGCCCACTGAGGCGGGCGAAGGCTATTCGTTCGAAAGCCGCATCGTTGGTGGTGCCGTTCCGAAGGAATACATCCCCGGCGTTGAAAAAGGCATCAACTCGGTCATGGACAGCGGCCCGCTGGCTGGCTTCCCCGTGATCGACTTCAAGGTTGCCCTGCTGGACGGTAAGTTCCACGACGTTGACTCGAGCGTTCTGGCGTTCGAAATCGCATCGCGGATGTGTATGCGTGAAGGCATGCGCAAAGCCGGCGCGAAACTGCTGGAACCGATCATGAAGGTCGAAGTGATCACCCCGGAAGAATACACCGGCGGTATCATCGGTGACCTGACCTCGCGTCGTGGCCAGGTGTCTGGACAAGAGCCGCGCGGCAACGCAATCGCGATCGACGCGTTTGTTCCGCTGGCGAACATGTTCGGCTACATCAACACCCTGCGTTCGATGTCGTCGGGCCGTGCCCAGTTCACCATGCAGTTCGACCACTACGATCCGGTTCCGCAAAACATCTCGGACGAGATCCAGGCGAAATACGCATAAGCGAAGATTTGAGGGAGCTCGGGTAACGGGCTCCCTTCATTACCGAAAAAGGAGGCCATCATGGCAAAGGAAAAGTTTGAGCGTACAAAACCGCACGTCAACATCGGCACGATTGGGCACGTTGACCACGGCAAGACGACGCTGACGGCGG
>NZ_JBQFLX010000023.1:0-85211 GCF_056531525.1 Ruegeria sp. N11 | reverse complement strand
CCGCGCATTGCCCGGCGCCGGGCCCAACCAAAGGAGGTGTTTCGCAAGAAGCACTGACGATGGGCAGGAGCGTTTGCGGTTTGGTCAATCACCAAGTTTGGCGTGAACCTCGTCCAGATCGATTTCACCGATCGGCATCTTGTTTGCCGGGTTTTCGAAATCGTATTTGAATAGATCGAAATCCTGTTTGTAGATCTCATAGACCAGATGCATCGACAGGTCGTCGAAATAAGCCTCGATCGGATGCGCGCGCTTGGGCCCGTGTCCTTCGGATTCGTTGAACCGCGGAATATCCGACAATGCTATGGCGTGAGGGGTCTGGATGTGATCCAGAACATCCTGCATCCCGTCGTTGAAACGTTCGGTCCAGAAAATCCGGTCATACCGCCCGCCATTCACGATGAAGGTCGAGACATGCCCGGACATCGCCGACCAGTGAATGTCCGGATCCATCGGGCGCCGCCAGCGAATCGTATCACGCGCAAAAAGCAGGAACCGGCGAAAGCTGGCGATCTGGTCGAACTCTCCCTTGCCGTCGTCGCCGCCAACCTCGATGCCGTAATTGTAAACCAGCGTCGGCACAAGGTTGCCGCGATACCGTTTCCCATTGCGCTGAATGCCGCAGATCTTGTCGAAAAACGAGCTCAGAACGCGGGTGTACGGGTTGCGCACGCAGGTAAAGGAATAAGATGCGTGCGAGCGGACATTGGTTGAAATCGGGTCCTGACTCGGGCCAAAAGCCCATTTATGCATGCCATCTTTGGCATCATGTATGTCGCCATCAAAGAACCTGCCATGATCGGAATAATACATGATCTGCCCGATGGTCGAGCAGGCACATTTGGGCACAACACGGTAAACCATGCTTTCACTTTCGGTCATCCAGGTGCCGGGAAAACCCATCTGCTGTGCCTCCTTATCCGATCGGGTCTCAGATTGACGCGTCGGCTTTGGACCCCAAAGAAGCAAAAAAATTCTGTTTATTCAATCGCTCATCCTCAGTATCACGGTTGCGAACAGGCAGAAACGGAAATCGCGTAACTCAGATGGCAAAGATTGCCTATATTTTGCTGTGCCACAAAGACCCCGACGCGATCATCGCGCAGGCCCGGCAACTGACTGCGGCCGGTGACTGCATGGCGATCCATTTCGATGCGCGTGCTAAGGCTGAAGATTACGCCAGAATACAAACGGCCCTGAAGGACAACCCGAACGTCGCATTCGCAGTCAAACGGATCAAATGCGGCTGGGGTGCCTGGTCGCTGGTTCAGGCAACGCTCCACGCGCTTTCAGCAGCGGTCGAAAGTTTTCCGCGCGCAACGCATTTCTACATGCTGTCAGGCGACTGCATGGCGATCAAGACAGCCGAATACGTTCACGATTTCCTGAACCGCAACGATTTGGATTTCATCGAAAGCCACGACTTTTTCGAAAGCAACTGGATCAAGACCGGCATGAAGGACGACCGGCTGATCTATCGACACTATTTCAATGAACGTACGCAAAGCGGGCGGTTCTATGCGTCATACGAGATACAAAAACGTATGGGCCTGACCCGTGAAATCCCGCAAGACCTGCAGGTCATGATCGGCAGCCAATGGTGGTGTCTGCGACGCCAGACCGTGGAAAAGATCCTGGATTTCCTGCGCCAGCGACGAGATGTTGTCCGGTTCTTCGCGACAACCTGGATTCCGGACGAGACCTTTTTTCAAACGCTTGTCCGCCATCTTATCCCAAGACGGGAAATCGAGAACCGGACGCTGACCTTTCTGATGTTCTCGGATTACGGCATGCCGGTGACGTTCTATAACGACCATTATGACATGCTGCTTGGTCAGGATTATCTGTTCGCCCGCAAGATCAGCCCCGAAGCGCTTGAGCTCAAGGAAAGACTGGGCAAACTCTACGCCAGCGACGGCATTGACTTCCAGATTTCGAATGAAGGACGCAGCCTCTATGACTTTCTGGCCGGGCGCGGGCGGGTTGGCCGGCGTTATGCCCCGCGTTTTTGGGAAGCTGGAAACACGCTGGACCCCGGACGCGAGATCTACCTGATCGCCTGCAAAAAATGGCACGTCGCCAAGCGGCTGGTAGATCAGATCATGTCGGAAACAGACATTCCCTGCGTTGAATACCTGTTCAACGAACAGGATTCGCCATTGCCGGACCTGGGAGGTATTGAAACCACCCTGGTCAAACGGGGCCGTCATCGGCGCGCCGTGGTGCGCATGCTTTTCGAATGTTTTGAAACTGACAGGCTGGTCCTGTGCGTGGACCCGGCAAACCTTGAGATCATTCAAGATTTTTGTGCGGATCAGGCCCGGACGCATGTTCTGGAGATCGAATGCGATTACTCGGATGAGTACCTGATAGGCCACGCACGCCGTGTCGGACTGGCCGGGGAAAACACGCCGACGCAGCGGGTCGCCCACCTGTTGCCCGCGCTCAGAAACTCATTGGCTTACGAATCCGAACTTATCCGCAGTGCAGGACTTGAGGGCCATTTTCGCCTTCGCGAATCCGCCGAACGTGAAGAAAACGAAGCGGCGATCGCCGCGTTTCTGAGGATTTCTCCGGAAAAGGCGCGGTCGGTCATGCAGTTGGACTATCTGTTTCTGGACTGAGACCATGCGGCTTTGCGACGGTATCCGCCCGGCGGCACGACAGGCCTCTCGGGCAATCGATCAATCGCATCCACGTCCGGTTTCGTTTTGTTGCAATATTCGTCGATCAACTTTTGGGTCTGAGGTTGCCGACCCCGATAGCACGTAGCCGAAACAATCCACATCAAGCTCAATATTGAAACGCACCGCGCTGGGATCACTCGATGCGCAGATCCTTCTGAGCCTTGGTGTCTATTCGGTGTGTTGCCATCGAAAAAAAGCCCACCGAACGGCGGGCTTTTTTTGGGGCGTTTCGACTTAGTCGTACAATACGGCGGCGATTGCCGGATCTTCCATATTGGACGCGTCATAATAGTAGAACCCGGTATCAATCAGGGCTGGTACACTTTCACCCTTGGACGCGGCCACCGCCGCCTTTACCGTTTCGTATCCGATACCGACGGGGTTCTGGGTAATGGCCCCTGCCATCAGGCCGCTCTTGATCGCGTCCTTCTGGGCCTTGCCGCTGTCATAGCCAATAATGACCAGACCTTCGGTGCCCAGTTCCTGCACACCGTTCACAACGCCAATCGCCGATCCTTCGTTGGTTCCGAAAATACCGTTCAGATCTGGATTGGCTGTCAGGATCGCCTTTGTCACCTCGGTGGATTTCAGATGGTCGCCCTGTCCGTACTGAACCGTTACGACCTCGATATCGGGATACTTCTCGGCGATGCGATTGACGAACCCATCGCGACGGTCGATGCCTGTGCGGCTGGTTTGGTCATGGGCCACGACGGCAACCTTGCCTTTGCCACCCAGCATTTCAGCCATCTTGTCAGCAGCCAGACCCGCAGCAGCCAGATTGTCTGTGGTCGCGGTGGACACCGGAATGTCACTGTCCACCCCGCTGTCGAACGCGATGATCGGAATGCCCTTGTCATTGGCTTGTTTCAGCAGCGGGATCGCCGCCTGGCTGTCCAGCGCGGCAAAGCCGATGGCCTTGGGGTTGTTGGCCAGCGCAGCGGCCAGCATATCGATCTGGCGATCCACCATGGTTTCGTTGTCAGGCCCTTCGAACGTGATGGTGACATTGTATTCGTTCGCTGCTTGCTCGGCTCCGGCCTTCACGGCCTGCCAGAACTGGTGCTGGAACCCTTTGGACACAAGCGGGATATAGACCTCCTCGGCCACGGCCATCGAGGCCGGAACGGAAAGGCTGGCAGCACTGAGCGCCCCCAGAATGAAACGACGTGTAAACATGATTTTCTCCTCCAGTTGGTCGTTTTTTTCGTTTTCTGAAATGATCAGCCGGTTTTCTTGCGCCGGGCCATGTCGGCATAGACGGCAAGGATGATGATTGCTCCGGTCACGACGGTCTGCCATTCCTGCGCAACCGACAGCACCCGCAGACCATTGGTCAGAACCGCCATGATCAGCGCGCCGATCAGCGTGCCCAGGATGGTGCCGCGCCCGCCGGACAGGGATGTACCGCCGATCACCACGGCTGCAATCGCCTCCAGCTCGTACCCAAGACCCAATGCCGGTTGCGCCGAATTCAGCCGCGAGGCGATCAGGATTCCCGCAATGCCGCAGATCGCGCCAGCCAGCGCATAGATGCGCATCTTCCACATGTCGGTGTTCACACCGGACAGGCGCACCGCCTCTTCGTTCGAGCCCAGCGCGAAAGTATAACGGCCCAGAACGGTGCGCCCCAAGATGTACGAGGCGGCGATGGCCACGAGAAACAGGATCAGCACGCCATTGGGGATCGGCAGCGCCGGAATGACCTCACCGATCAGCGACCCGCGCGAGATCTGGTCGAAACCCGGCGTGTCATTGAAATAGATCGGCCGCGTGCCGGAAATCACCAGTGACAGACCCTTCAGGATCAGCATCATGCCCAGCGTGGCGATGAAGGGCGGGATCTTCATCTTCGCCACGAATGTGCCCGAGCACAGCCCGCAAAACGCGCCGGCCGCGATGGCCGCAGCCACACCCAGCAGCAAAGGCATGCCCAGATAAGTCAGAACCACACCGGCGATGACCGCGCAAAACGTCATCAGCGTACCCACCGACAGGTCAATCCCACCGGTAATGATCACCAATGTCGCTGCCACCGCCAGCACTCCGTTGACCGACGTTGCCTGCAGAATGGCAATCATGTTCGAGGTCTGCATGAAGTTGGGCGATGCGATCGAGAAGCCGATCAGCAGGGCGATCAGGCTGGCGAAGGCCAGCAACTTCTGGTACGCGCCGCTTTCCGACAGGCCCGCAAGTGGCTTTTTCTTGTCGAGATCCGTTGCTGTGGTCATTGCACTGTCCCTGTAACCTGCATCGCCGCCTTGCGTTGGGTGGCCAGATGCATGATGTCTTCCTGAGTGGTGTCTTTTCCGCCGGGCAGGATGCCGGTCAGCCGGCCCTCGCACATCACGGCGATGCGATGGCTCAGCCGCATGATCTCGGGCAGTTCGGATGAGATCACGATGATGGTTTTGCCTTGTTCTGCCAGCTCTTCCAGCAGCTTGTAGATTTCCGATTTTGCGCCGACATCGATGCCGCGCGTCGGCTCGTCAAAGATCAGAATGTCGCAATCCCGCAGCAACCATTTGGCAATGACAACCTTTTGCTGGTTGCCCCCTGACAACAGCCGCACTTCCTGCACATCGGATGGCGTCCGGATGCCCAATTGATTGATGTAGCTTTTGGCGGCGGTGCCGATTTCACTGTCGTTCAGAACGCCGCCTGTACCGGTGAACAGATCCATCGAAGCCAGCGCGATATTGTCCCGTACGTTCATGCCGGTGGCGAGGCCGAAGTGCTTACGATCCTCGGAAAGGTATCCAATCCCGGCCCGCACCGCATCCCTGGGGGATCTGATCGAGACGGATTGTCCGTGTACCCGGATTTCACCGCTGTCTTTCGGGTCCGCTCCAAATATGGCCCGCGCCACCTCGGTCCGGCCCGCCCCCATCAGACCCGCAAATCCCAGAATCTCACCCTTCTGGACCGAGAAGCTGACATCCTGAATTTCGACGCCCCGTGACAGGTTGCAGATCTCAAGCGAAACTTCGGCCCCGGCCAGATCGGGTACCTCCAGCGGTTCTTCCTTGACCTCGCGACCCACCATCATCGCGATGATCTGGCTGATCGGGGTTTCGGCGGCACCGACCGTACCGACATATTCGCCGTCACGCATCACCGTGACTCTGTCGGCGATCTGTTTCAGTTCGTCCATTTTGTGGCTGATATAGACGATGCCTACGCCTTCGGCCTTGAGGCGGCGGATGATTACAAAGAGTTCGGCAATCTCGGCATCGTTCAGTGCCGCCGTTGGTTCATCCATGATCAGCACTTTCGAGCGGTAGGACAGAGCCTTGGCAATCTCGACCATCTGTTGCTTGGCGATGGTCAGGCCGCCGACCAGCGCCCTTGGGTCGAGCCCCAGGTTCATCGAAGCAAAGATGTCGGCTGTCTGTGCATTCAGCGCCGCATCGTCCAGTCGACCAAAGCTTTTGCGCGGCTCGCGACCGATAAAGATGTTCTGCGCCACGGTCAGGTCGTTCATCAGGCTCAGCTCCTGATGAATAATGCCGATCCCCAGATCCTGCGCCTGACGCGGGGATTGTGGGCTGACGACCCGGCCTTCGACCGACAACGACCCACCATCGCGCTGATAAATGCCTGAAAGGATTTTCATCAGCGTGCTTTTCCCGGCGCCGTTCTCGCCCATCAGCGCGTGAACCTCGCCGGGAACCAGATCGAACTGCACGGATTTCAGCGCGTGCACGCCGGGGAAGTGTTTTTCAATCCCCGTCATTTCGACCAGTTTCGTCATTTCTCCTCCCATTTGTCCCTCAGCCCCCGTGTCGCATCCGGTTCACATCACCGCTCCGATCTGCCACGGAACAAACTCGACCCCTCCGAATCCGAGCTGCTCGCTTTTCGTCTGTTCGCCCGATGCGACGCGGATCAGAATCTCGAATAGTTCCTCGCCCTTGGCTTCGATGCTGACGCCCTCGGTGACGATGTCGCCGCAGTTCAGGTCCATGTCGTCGGACATGCGGGCATACATTTCGGAATTGGTGGCCAGCTTGATGCAGGGTGTCGGCTGATAGCCGGAAACCGAGCCGCGCCCGGTGGTGAACACAATCAGGTTCGACCCTGACGCCACCTGACCCGTGACCGAGCAGGGATCAAACCCCGGACTGTCCATGAAAACAAACCCGTGTTTGTCCACGATCTGGCCAAACTCGTACACATCGCGCAGAGGCGCCGTACCGCCCTTGGCGACCGCACCCAGCGATTTTTCCAGAATCGTCGTCAGCCCGCCGCGCTTGTTGCCGGGGCTGGGGTTGTTGTCCATCTCGCCGCCGTTTCGTTCGGTGTAGTCCTCCCACCAGCGGATGCGGGCGATCAGCTTTTCTCCAACTTCGACGGTTTCGGCACGACGGGTCAAAAGATGTTCCGCACCGTAGATTTCGGACGTCTCCGACAGAATGGTCGTGCCACCGTGCCGAACCAGCAGGTCCGAGGCGTAGCCAAGCGCCGGGTTTGCCGTGATGCCGGAATACCCGTCTGAACCGCCGCATTGCATTCCAACGGTGATTGCACTGACGGGCGCGGGTTGCCGGGTGGCCTGATTGGCCAGTTCGGCAATTCCGCGCAGCTCTTCCAGCCCCCGCTCGATGGTTCGGCGCGTGCCGCCCTCGTTCTGGATCGTCATATAACGCAATGCGCCATCGGGACGGATCGGACGCCCCCCGACCAGATCGGACACCTGCATGACTTCGCAGCCCAGACCGATCAGAAGAATGCCACCAAAATTCGGGTGCTGCGCATAGCCTGCCAATGTGCGGAACAGGGCGGCATAGCCTTCGCTCTTGCCGGACATTCCGCAACCGGTGCCATGAACAATCGGCACAATGCCGTCGACGTTGGGGTAAGCATCCAGAAGGCCCGATTTCTCGGCCGCCTCGGAAATGAAACGCGCGACCGAGCCGGAACAGTTCACGGTGGTCAAAATGCCGATGTAATTCCGCGTGCCCACTTTGCCGTCCGCTCGGTGAAACCCCTGAAAGGTCCGGGTGTGATGTATTTCGGGCAATGGCACGCAGGCAGCCGCATGCGCATAGTCCTGCTGATGCTCTCCCATCCCAAGGTTGTGGACATGGACATGCGCGCCCGGCGCAATATCTGACTTGGCCTGCCCGATGATCTGGCCATACCGGATCACATTCGTCCCTTCGGGGATATGCACCACGGCAATCTTGTGGCCACGCCCGATCGAACCCGGCAAAGGCGCAGGCACTCCTGTCGGGCAGTCGCCAGCCGAAAGGTCACGCAGCGCAATGACCACATTGTCATCCGGGTTCAGCCTGACGGTGTCCTGCGCCTTGTCCTGAAGGCCCTTGTTTTTCTGCTGTGCTTGCATTGTTTTCCCACTTGCCTGCACAAATTGCTAATGAGCGAACCCACACTTGTCAACTAACATGTTAGTATGCTAGATCGAAAATCATGAACCGACCTCAAGACATCGACGCAACCTTGCTGCCTGAAATTGCCGTGACAGAAGGCTCGCTGGCGCACCGTGTTTATCTTGCGATCAAGCAGGCCATCCTGTCCCTGGATTTCCTGCCGGGCGCAAATCTGAAGAAAGCGCCGATCTGTGAACGGCTTGGCGTCTCCCGTGCGCCCGTGGCCGAGGCGATTGCCCGGCTGGCAGCCGAAGGGCTGGTGGATGTGGTTCCGCAATCGGGAACGCGGGTATCCTATTTCTCGATGTCGGAAATCCGCGAGGGCGTCTTTCTGCGCGAAGCCCTTGAACTGGCTACCGTCGCCAAGGTCGCCCGCGATTTTACCGAAGACCAGCGCAAGCGCCTGAGTCGCAACATGCGGCTGCAGGAACTGCTGATCGAGGATGAGGACATCCCCGGGTTCTATCAGGCCGACGAGGAATTTCACGCCCTGCTGATGGCCTTTACCGGCTTTGTCCGGCTACCGGATGTGGCGCAAACGGTTTCGCTGCAGGTCAGCCGTGCACGCATGCTGCTGTTGCCTACCCCGGGCCGCGTTGCGGAAACGCTGCAGGAACACCGCGCGATATTCGACGCGGTCCAGGACCGCAACGAACAAGCCGCACAGGAGGCGATGCGCCATCACCTGGGACAGTTGATGCCGCGCATCGAGGTTCTGGAACGCGAAAAACCACACCTGTTCAACATCAGCTCCCACCCAGAACGAGACGCAGGATGACCGTTTCTCAGACCGAACTCCTCAACAACCGAACGTCACGCCCTGTTCCTTTGACCCGCATGGGTTTCGGGGGCGCGCCATTGGGAAACCTCTATCGCAAGGTGTCCGATGCCGACGCACAGGCCGCGCTGCATGCGGCCTTCGATGCCGGAATCCGTTTCTTTGACACCGCACCGCAATACGGGCTGGGCCGGTCTGAACAGCGTTTCGGAGAGGCCATCCCGGTCTTTGGACGTGACAACATTCAGCTTTCCACAAAGATCGGGCGCCTTCTTGTGGACTGCGAACCGCATGAGGTCACGCCCGAAGCTTTCGTGGATGTTCCCCGGAAACGCATCGTATTCGACTACACCTATGACGGTGTCATGCGATCCTACGAGGCCAGCCGCGAACGGATCGGCGTCGCCAATGCCGACATTCTTCTGGTGCATGATGTTTGCGTGTTCAGCCAGGGCAGTCAGGAAGCATCCGACGCGAAGGTCCGAGAGCTTTTTGACGGCGGCGGCTACCGCGCACTGGCTGAATTGCGTGAGGCGGGCGAAATCGCCGCGATCGGCGCCGGGGTCAATGAATGGCAGGTGTGCGAGAAATTGCTGGGTCTGGGGGATTTCGACGGCTTCCTTCTGGCTGGGCGATACACGCTGCTGGAACAGGAGGCGTTGGACAGCTTTCTGCCGCTCTGCGAAAAGCGCGATGTCGGCATCATTCTGGGCGGCCCCTACAACTCGGGCATTCTGGCGACCGGCGCGGTTCCCGGAGCAAAGTACAATTACGTGGATGCGCCACCGGACATCATGGACAAAGTGCGCGAAATTGAGTCCGTGTGTGACGCTCACGGCACCCCGTTGATTGCGGCCGCCCTGCAGTTCGTTCTTGGGCATCCATGTGTCAAAACTGTTGTACCCGGGGCGGTCAGTGCGGCCGAGGTGGATGCGAATGTCGCCCTGCTGGAGCGCAATATTCCCGCTTCGCTGTGGTCGGACCTGAAATCCGAAGGCCTGATCCGCGCGGATGCCCCCCTGCCATCGGAGACGGCCCATGCTGCGTAACATCGACCCCCTGCTTTCCCCTGACCTTCTGCACGCCTTACGATCCATGGGGCACGGAGATGACATCGTTATCGCTGACGCCAATTTCCCCGGCTCCAGCACAGGTCCCGAATGCTTGCGGGCGGATGGATCCTCGGCCAGTGATATTCTTCGGGCCGTTCTCTCGGTCATGCCGCTGGACAATTTTGTTCCCGACCCCGCCCTGACCATGCAGGTGGTGGGAAACCCCGAGGCGATCCCCGAAGCGGTGGCCGATTTTCAATCCGTCATTCACCAGACAGCCGACAACCCCGTCGAAATACAAAGCCTTGAGCGCTTTGCATTCTATGAACGCGCATCCCAAGCTTTCGTCATCGTCCAGACCGGCGAGCGCAGGCTTTATGGCAATATCATCCTGAAAAAGGGCGTGATTGGATGAGAATTGATGCTCATCAGCATTTCTGGTCTCTGGATCGGGGTGATTACGGCTGGCTGACAGCCGAGATGGGGTCGATCTACAGGGATTTTCTGCCCGCCGATCTGCTGCCCCTGATTGAACGTGCCGGAATCGATGGCACTGTTCTGGTTCAGGCTGCCCCGACCGTTGCCGAAACAGAGTTCATGTTGTCGTTGGCGGGCAAAACTTCCTTTGTCAAAGGCGTCGTGGGCTGGGTTGATTTCGAAGCATCCGATGCCCCACAACAGATTAAGGCGCTGGCACAAAACCCACTCCTCGTCGGTTTGCGCCCGATGATTCAGGATATCGAGGATCCTGAATGGATGCTGCGGGAGTCTCTGCACCCGGCCTTTGCGGCGCTCATCGATCACGAACTGGCCTTTGATGCCCTGACCTTGCTCAAGCATCTTGGGCCGTTGCGCCGTTTGCTGGCCAGATACCCGCAGATGCGGGTTATCGTGGATCACGCATCAAAACCGGCAATCCGGGACGATCGGCTGTCTGACTGGGCCGATGACATTGCCGCAATCGCCAGCAACAGCCATGCGTTTTGCAAGCTGTCCGGACTTGTGACCGAAGCGCGGCCCGACTGGGACATCGGCGACCTGCGCCCTGTCGTGGATCATCTGCTGAACGTGTTCGGACCCGAACGCCTGATCTGGGGCAGCGACTGGCCGGTTTGCACTCTTGCCAGCAGCTATGAACGTTGGGTCGAGGTTACTGACACGCTGCTTTCGAGTCTGACACCTGAAGAACGCTCGGCAATTCTGGGCGGCAATGCGCTGCGCGCCTACAGCCTGAGGGAATAAAATGAACCTGTCTGAATTTGACCGCGACGGTGTGTGGCTGGGTCGTGTCGAACGGGCCGGCATTGGACCGTGCGTTGTCACCTTGCGCGGCGAAAGCCTGATGGACATCACATCAAGAACCGCGCCTACGATCCGGGATGTCCTCGAACGCGAAGATGCGGTGGAATATGTCCGCGCCGCCGACGGTGATGTGCTGGACCCTGCCCGCGATACATTTGCCTGGCTTGCCCCTTGTGATCTGCAGTCCGTCAAAGCCTGCGGCGTCACCTTTGCCGGCTCAATGGTCGAACGCGTGATCGAAGAAAAGGCCGGTGGCGACCCGGCCCGGGCCGACAGCATCCGCAACCGGATCGGTGCCCGCATCGGCAAGAAACTGAGCGATATCGTCCCCGGATCGGGCGCCGCTGCAAAGGCAAAACAAGCCCTGATCGAAGAAGGTTTGTGGAGCCAGTACCTTGAGGTGGGCATCGGACCCGACGCCGAGGTCTTTTCCAAGGCGCAGGTCCTGTCGTCGGTGGGGTACGGGGCCGAGATTGGTCTGCACCCGATTTCGGAATGGAACAACCCAGAACCCGAAATCGTGCTTGCCGTGAATTCGCAAGGCGTGATCATGGGTGCGACATTGGGCAATGACGTCAATCTGCGCGACGTCGAGGGGCGCTCGGCCTTGTTGCTGAGCAAGGCCAAGGACAACAATGCGTCCTGCGCGATCGGTCCGCTGATCCGGCTGTTCGATGACCATTATTCGCTGGACGATGTGCGACAGGCCGAACTGACACTGACTGTAAACGGTCCGGACGGTTTCAACCTGAACGGAAGCTCCTCCATGTCCCAGATCAGCCGCGATCCTGCAGATCTTGTTTGCCAGACGATCGGGCGGCATCACCAGTATCCGGACGGCCTGATGCTGTTCCTCGGGACCCTGTTCGCCCCGACGCAGGATCGGGAAACACCCGGAGGAGGGTTTACACACAAGCTGGGAGACGTTGTAACCATCGCCAGTGAAAAGCTGGGCACACTGACCAACACGGTGCGTCTGGCGACTGAGTGCCCCGAATGGCGTTTCGGGGCGTCCCATCTGATGCGAAACCTGGCCCGGCGCGGCCTGCTGTAAGAAAGAACCAAAATATGCTCACCGGAAAACACCTGATCGCTGGCGAATGGATTGGCGCGGACACTGTCTTTGCTTCGCAGCCTGCAGAAGGCCCCGCCCATGACTTTGCGGCGGGAACGGCATCTCACGTCGACGCCGCCGTCGACGCCGCCGAAGAGGCGTTTGCAACCTACGGCTGGTCCTCGCGCGCCGAACGGGCAGAGCTGTTACGCCGGGTCGCCGACGAAATCGATGCCCAGGGGGATGCAATCACCGAAATTGGCAGCCAGGAAACCGGCCTTCCCGCAGCCCGCCTGCAAGGAGAGCGCGGGCGGACAGTGGGACAGTTGCGCCTGTTCGCCGATTACATCCTTCAGGGTGACTATCTGGACATGCGCCATGACCCAGCTATGCCCGACCGCGCGCCCCTGCCGCGCCCGGACCTGCGGATGATACAGCGCCCTCTGGGTCCGGTTGCCGTATTCGGGGCCTCCAATTTCCCGCTGGCGTTTTCGGTTGCGGGCGGTGACACCGCCGCGGCGCTGGCCGCCGGATGCCCGGTTGTCGTCAAGGGGCACCCGGCACATCCGGGCACTGGCGAGATCGTCGCACAGGCCATCGACGCCGCCGTCAAGGCTTGCGGGGTCCACCCGGGTGTCTTCTCGCTGGTTCAGGGTGACGCACGTGAAGTCGGCGAACGGCTGGTTCAGCACCCATTGATCCGCGCAGTTGGCTTCACCGGCAGCCTGGCCGGGGGGCGGGCGCTGTTCGATCTGTGCGCGCAACGGGACGAGCCTATTCCGTTCTTCGGTGAACTCGGGTCGGTCAACCCGATGTTTATCCTGCCTCAGGCGGCGGCTGCCCGCGCGGCAGATATCGGTGCGGGCTGGGCCGGTTCGCTCACCTTGGGCGCGGGTCAGTTCTGCACAAATCCCGGCATCGCCGTGGTGATCGATGGCCCGGATGCGGACGCGCTGGAAGCCGCGACAGCAGATGCGCTGCAGGACGTTGCCGCCCAAACCATGCTGACCGACGGAATCGCGAACGCATACCGGCAAGGGTCAGATCGCGTGGCGGCCTGCAACGGTGTTACCCGGATCCTGGGCGAAAGCTGTGAGACACGCTCAGCCAGACCTTGGCTGTTCAGTGTTTCCGGCAAAGACTGGCAATCGAACCATCGATTGCAGGAAGAGGTGTTTGGCCCGCTCGGCATCATCGTGCGCGTTCAGGATATCTGCGAAATGCGCGATATCGCCCGTACGATCGAAGGCCAGTTGACCTGCACCGTTCACATGGATGCGGGCGACGCGCAGGATGCCGGTTCGCTGCTGCCACTGCTGGAGCGAAAAGCCGGGCGCATTCTGGCCAACGGGTTCCCCACCGGGGTCGAAGTTTGCGACGCGATGGTCCATGGCGGGCCCTACCCGGCCTCGACCAACTTTGGCGCAACTTCTGTGGGAACGCTTTCGATCCGGCGCTTCCTGCGTCCCGTTTGCTATCAGAATTTTCCAGCCGAATTGCTGCCGGAACAGGGATGAGGTCCGGTATGCCGAACGAAGGAACACCAGCGCGACTGGCCGGGAAAACCGCCCTGATCACGGCGGCAGGCCAAGGCATCGGCCGAGCGTCAGTCGAACTTTTTGCCGCCGAAGGGGCGCAGGTCATTGCATGCGACATCAACTCTGATGCGTTGGCCTCGCTTGATGGAACAGCGGGGGTGACAACGCTGCAACTGGATGTGACGGATGCCAATGCTGTGCAGGCCGCTGTCGCGAATCTGCCGGCACTGGATGTGCTGTTCAATTGCGCGGGCTATGTTGCAAACGGGTCCATTCTGGAATGCGAGGAACGCGACTGGGATTTCAGTTTCGACCTGAACGTCAAGGCCATGTATCGTCTGACCCGGCTGATCTTACCGAACATGTTGGAAAACGGCGGCGGCTCGATCATCAACATGTCGTCGGTTGCCTCGTCGATCAAGGGCGTGCCGAACCGCTTTGCCTATTGCGCCTCGAAAGCGGCCGTCATTGGTCTGACCAAATCGGTCGCGGCGGATTTCGTCACGCAAGGGGTTCGCTGCAACGCGATCTGTCCGGGGACTGTGGACAGCCCCTCTCTGCATGACCGGCTGCGCGAAACCGGCGACTATCAGAAGGCGATGACGGATTTTATCGCGCGCCAGCCCATGGGGCGCATCGGAACCGCCGAAGAGATCGCGGAACTCGCACTCTACCTGGCCAGCGACGCCAGCAAATACACCACCGGACAGCCCTTTTCCATCGATGGCGGCTGGACGATCTGAACGAATGAGGGAAACAGGATGAAACTTCTGCGCTTTGGGCCTGTCGGTCAGGAAAAACCGGGCCTTCTGGATGATACCGGAGTAATTCGGGACCTGTCGGGGGTTGTGGATGACATTGCCGGCGAAACGCTGGGCGATGAGAGCCTGCAAAAACTCCGCGCGCTGGACCCCGCTCAATTGCCGCAAGCCGATGCGAATACCCGGATCGGTGCATGTGTCGGGCAGGTCGGAAAGTTTATCTGCATTGGCCTGAACTATGCCGACCATGCTGACGAAAGCGGTATGGAACTGCCGCAGGAGCCAGTCGTCTTTTTCAAGGCAACCTCGGCCATCATGGGGCCGAATGACACCGTGGAAATCCCGCGCGGATCGGTCAAAACCGATTGGGAGGTCGAACTGGGCGTGGTTATCGGCAAAGCCGCAAAATACGTGTCAGAAGCCGAAGCGTTAGACCATGTGGCGGGCTATTGCGTGATCAACGACCTGTCTGAACGCGATTTCCAACTTCATCGCTCGGGCCAGTGGGTCAAGGGCAAGTCGGCGGATACGTTTGGTCCGATTGGCCCGTGGTTGGTGACGCGGGACGAGGTTTCGGACCCGCAAAACATGGCAATGTTTCTTGAGGTGAACGGGCATCGTTATCAGCACGGATCGACCCGGACGATGCATTTCGCCGTTGCGACAGTAGTTTCGTACCTTTCCCAGTTCATGTCCCTGCAGCCGGGCGATGTGATCGCCACCGGAACACCGCCGGGTGTCGGGATGGGTCAGACACCGCAGACCTATCTGAAGCCCGGTGACAAAATCGAACTGGGCATCGAAGGTCTGGGCGTGCAGAAACAGAACGTCGTTGCTGGCTGATCCGGGCAACCGTGAACTTGACCATGTCCGGGTGCGGCGCTAAGGCCCGGATATGGACAAGCAAAAGAAACCCTCTCGCCAGCAGGTCTATACGCTGCTGGTTCAGATCGGACGGAAAGAAGGTGACGGTCTGCCCGAGGGCGCGACCGGTGCCGCACTGATGTGTTTTGCCAGCGGCGTGGACGAGGCGGAAGCGGTACGGGAAACCGTGGCGATTCTGAAACAGGCCGATACCGCTCCGCTGGATGTTACCGGCTATGGCACACTGGCCGAGCGTGAGGCGCAGGGCCATGACATCGATTCCGACGAACGTGCTCTGATGCAACGGGCGCTGGATGAAAACGCGGTCATCGTCGCGCAGATGACGCCGTTTTTCGGGGATCCGGAACAGTCCTAGTTCCGCGCCCCGAACCATTTGCGGTAGATTTCTGAATACGTGCCGTCTTCACGCAGGGACAGCAGCGCCTGGTTGACTTCTTCGACCAAAGGCGAGCCGGTCGGAAAGGCGATCCCATAGGTTTCGCGCAGGAAAATTCCGCCTGTCACCGAGGCGATTTTCCGGCCTTCATGAGAGGCGTAATAGGACAGGATCGGTGCATCGAAGACGACCGCATCCAGTTCCTCTTTCTCGAAGGATGTCAGCATCTCTTCCAGTCCGGGATAGCCGGTAAATTCAATTTCCCGACGGTTCAGAAAGTTGGCGGCGGTCGAGCCTGAGATCGTGCCAACCTGCTTGCCGTAAAGGTCATTGACCGAGTTTACGCTGCCGGTGATCGCATCCACTGTCATGACCGATGTAATCCGGGCCGTGAAAACGGACACGATGAACAGCGAGGAAACAACCAGAATGACCCCCAGCAAACGGCCAAAAGGCGTGCGGGGCATGCGTTCTTCGAAGCCGCCATTGACCACCAGGTTCAATGCCCACCAAAAAGACGGGAACCATGCCTCGTTCAGCTTACGGTCAAAATAGGGCTGCGCGCGCCGCTCGAAACTCCACATCAGCATCCCGCCGCCCAGCAGGATCGCAAAAGCCAGCCCGATGGCTATGAACAGTTCGCGCGACAACAGCGCCTGTAGCAGGGACGGCCGGCGCATCGCTTCGGACGGAACCATGATCTGCAAACCGGATTCGAAAATCGGCTGGCTGAAATCCATACTCGTTTCGCGTGACGCGGTGATCGAGATATTGGCGATCGCGAGATCCGCTGTCCCGTCCTGCACCGAATTCAGCATGTCCCCAAAGGCATCCAACCGGTTGACCGAATATTCCCAGCCCAGCGCGCTGGACAGGGCTTCCAGCAAGTCCATGGAAAAACCGCTCTGGTCCCCGTCCTCGACATAGGAAAACGGGGGGCGGGTTACGGTCGAGACCGTAAGCGATTGCGCCTGGCTTTGCTGTGCAAGAACGGCGAAAGTCAGGCAGATCACTGCGAAGAATAGGCGTTTCATCGACAAGATACCTGTTTCGCGGCCCTCTAACTTAGTTTTGGACCGGGCGGCAAGGTGATCGCGGGGTAAAGCGCCATGTTTTCCGGACGTCTCAACCAGACATGCGTGGGCAAAACAGTTGGAAAATTTGCGCCCTGGGGTTGGCAATCGGGCCAATTCGTTGAATCTGTGCACGAACCTGCCCAGCAATACAGACAAGAGGCCCGCGATGACAGACCCGGTACAATTGACGGCAGACCTGATCCGTTGCCCATCGGTCACACCCGAGGAAGGCGGCGCGCTGGTTCTGTTGCAGAAAGTCCTGTCGGACGCGGGCTTTGAATGCACCCGGGCGGATCGCGGCGGGATCAGCAATCTGTTTGCGCGCTGGGGCAGCAAGGGCCATGCGCGTAGCTTCGGCTTCAACGGGCATACCGACGTCGTTCCTGTAGGTGATGAGGCAGCATGGACCATGCCGCCCTTTGGGGCCGAAATACGCGATGGGGTCATGTATGGCCGGGGCGCCACGGACATGAAGTCGGGCGTCGCTGCGTTTGCAGCCGCAGCTATTGATTTCGTACGGGACACTCCGCCGGACGGAGCCATCATCCTGACCATCACCGGGGATGAGGAAGCCGATGCGCTGGACGGCACAACCGCATTGCTGGATTACATGGACACTGCGGACGAACGTATGTCGGTCTGTCTGGTTGGCGAACCCACCTGCCCGAACCGCATGGGTGATATGATCAAGATCGGGCGGCGCGGCTCGATGACCGCATGGTTCACTGTCAGTGGGGTACAAGGCCATTCGGCCTATCCTCATCGCGCGAAGAACCCGGTGCCCGCCATCGCTCGGCTGATGGACCGGCTGGCCAGCCACCAGCTGGATCAGGGCTCGGACCATTTCGATGCATCGACCCTTGCGGTCGTCACAATCGATACCGGAAATCCGGCCACGAACGTGATCCCCGCGCAATGTCGTGGGGCAGTGAACATCCGCTTCAACGACCTTCATTCCGGGCAAAGCCTGAGCGACTGGCTAGACGCCGAAGCGGACCGGGTTGCCGAAGAGTTTGGCGTCACCATCGATACCCGCATCAAAATCTCCGGCGAAAGCTTTCTGACGCCGCCGGGCCCCCTGTCGGATCTGGTTTCGGGCGCGATCGAAGCCGAAACCGGAATCGCTCCCGAGCTGTCCACAACCGGCGGTACATCGGATGCGCGCTTCGTCAAGAACCATTGCCCGGTGGTCGAATTCGGGCTTGTCGGGCGCACCATGCATCAGGTCGACGAATGCGTCGAAGTCGCGCAAATCGAACAGCTCAAGGCGATTTATACCCGCATTCTCGGGGATTACTTCGCCTGATCCATGCAACGCACTTTGATTATCATGATCAAGGAACCACGCCCGGGTCGGGTCAAGACGCGACTGGGTCGGGATATCGGCATGGTTGGTGCAGCGTGGTGGTTTCGGCATCAGGCAAGGGCTCTGATCCGGCGGCTGCGCGATCCTCGGTGGCAGATCATGCTGGCCGTTTCACCCGATCAGGAGGGTTTGGCCAGCCGGATCTGGCCCGCCGATTTGCCGCGCGTCGCGCAAGGGCAAGGCGATCTGGGCGTCCGCATGGCCCGGATGTTACGCAGCGCTCCGGACGGGCCCGTCTGCCTGATCGGTGCCGATATACCGGGCATTACCCGAAACCACATCGCAAGCGCCTTTCGCGCCCTGGGGGCGACGCAAATGGTATTTGGACCTGCGACAGATGGCGGGTACTGGCTGGTTGGTGCGCAAGGCGTAGCGGCGCTGCCACCCGGATTGTTCAATAACGTGCGCTGGTCGACGGAACACGCGCTGGCGGACACACTCGCCTCGATCCCCGATCGCAGCTTCGCGCTGCTGGATTATCTGAACGACGTGGATACCGTCGCAGATCTGCAAACCTGATCCACACGACTGCTTTTTTGGTCATGACGCGGTCGCATCCCCGTGCTAGGCCGAAATCATGACTCGCATCCCCACCAAGCAGGAGGTCCTGGACTGGATCTCGGCGAACCCCACCCTGACCTCGAAACGCGATATCGCCAAGGCCTTTGGCATCAAGGGCGCGGACCGAATTGACCTCAAGCGTATCCTCAAGGAGCTAGAGGCCGAAGGGCATCTGGAAAAGCGCAAGCGCAGCTATCGCGACCCCGACCGTCTGCCTCCCGTCAGTGTGTTGCAGGTGAAGGCGCCGAACGCTGACGGCGATCTGTTTGCACGTCCGCTGGAATGGCATGGCGAAGGGGTCGAGCCCGTTGTCCTGATCGTCGCCCGCGCCAGCGATCCGGCGCTGGGCGAAGGGGACCGCATCCTGGCTCGCCTGACGGTGGTGCATGAGGAAGACCACAATTACGAGGCGCGACTGATCCGCCGTATCGGAACCAACCCGCGCAAGATCGTCGGCATCTTCCGCAAAGGTGCCGAGGGCGGGCGGATCGTTCCCATCGACAAGACCGGCCAGACCGAATGGCTGGTTCACGATGGCGCGGTGCTGGGCGCGAAAGACGGCGAACTGGTCGAGGCCGAACAGGCCGGGCCAAAGAACCGCATGGGCCTGCCCCGTGCGCGGATCGTGGAACGGCTGGGTGATCCGTCTGCGCCCAAGGCCGTGTCGCTGATCGCCATCCATCAGCACGGCATACCTGATGATTTTCCGGACAAGGTGATTGACGAGGCTGACAAGGCCAAACCCGTCGGCCTGAAAGGACGCGAAGACCTGCGGGACATGCCGTTGCTGACCATCGACCCGTCGGACGCACGGGACCATGACGACGCCTGCTATGCACATGCCGACGACGATCCCAAGAACCCCGGCGGCCATGTCATCTGGGTCGCGATTGCAGACGTGGCAGCTTATGTGCAGCCAGGTACGGCATTGGATCGCGAGGCGCGCAAGCGCGGCAATTCCAGTTATTTCCCCGACCGGGTCGTGCCGATGCTGCCGGATCGTTTGTCGGGTGATCTGTGTTCGCTGCACGAAGGTGTTCCGCGCGCCTGTATCGCCGTGCGAATGCAGATCGACGCGGATGGCAACAAGATCGGCCACCGCTTCGTTCGGGCCCTGATGCGCTCTGCTGCTTCGCTGAATTACACCGAAGTGCAGGAAGCTATTGACGGTAATCCCAACGACCGTACCGGACCCCTGTTGGAACCGGTTCTGAAACCGCTCTATGCTGCGTATGCCGCGCTGAAAAAGGCGCGCTCGGTACGGCAACCACTGGAACTTGACCTGCCCGAACGCAAGATCGTCCTCAGCGACAGCGGAGAGGTGGTGAGCGTGGCCTTCCGCGAACGTCTGGACGCACACAAACTGATCGAGGAGTTCATGATCCTCGCCAATGTCGCCGCCGCCGAGACGTTGATCGCCAAGCGCCAGCCACTATTGTTCCGGGTGCATGAAGAACCTGCCCCCGAAAAGCTGGAAAGCCTGCGCGAAACGGCTCAGGCCGCGGGCCTCAACCTTGCCAAGGGACAAGTGTTGCAGACACGCCACCTGAACGCGCTGCTAAACGCCGCTGCCGGAACCGAGGACGCAGAACTGATCAACCTCACCACCCTCAGGTCGATGGCGCAGGCGTATTACAACCCCGAGAATTTCGGCCACTTCGGTTTGGCATTGCGGAACTATGCGCATTTCACTTCGCCCATCCGTCGCTATTCCGACCTGATCGTGCATCGCGGGCTGATCTCGGCCCATGGCTGGGGCAAGGACGGGTTGACCGAGGATGACATCGACCGCCTGGAAGAGACTGCGACCCAAATCTCGGACACCGAACGTCGTTCGATGATGGCGGAACGGGACACAACCGACCGCTATCTTGCCGCCTATCTCAGCGAGCGGGTGGGCAATGAGTTCACCGGTCGCATCAGCGGCATCGCCCGGTTCGGCGCCTTCGTGAAGATGGATGAAACCGGCGCGGACGGGCTGGTGCCGGTGCGCTCACTGGGTCGGGAGTTCTTCCATTTCGACCGCGAGGCCGGAACCCTGATGGGGTCGGACACCGGCCTGATCATCGCCATAGGTCAGCGTGTCACCGTTCGTCTGACTGAAGCGACGCCTGTGACTGGCGGGCTGGAACTGGAGTTGTTGTCGATTGACGATCAGGCCCTGCCGCGCGGACGGGGGCCGGCAAAGCGGGCAACCCGGCGCAAGGCGGTCAGCACCAAGCGCAAGAAGGACAAGATCAAGCGCAAGGTCGAACGCAAACGCCGTCAGAGGTGATAAGTCAGCGCCCGCGCGATCAGCCACCCATGACGGGTTTCGTCGATCTGGCCAATGTCATCGAACAACACGGCTCGATTGCCATCGATCCGGTCCTCACCGGGAAAGGCCGAGGTGAAATCGCCCATCAACCGGCTCTGGCAATGTACGAACAGGGCGAAGCTGGCGGATTTGTGGCTACCAAGCCGGACTGTCGATCCCTTGGGCGCCAGATAGGCAAGCTGGCCCCAGCGCAACGCTTCGGTCAATGGCTGCGCGGCTTCCAGATCGCTTGCGGTCTCAAAGACCAGCTCTCGCAGGATCAGGGCACCCTTTCGGGTGCTCTGGGGCAGATCCTCGAAAGCCTGTGCCACTGCCGGGTCGTCAAAAGGTCTCATATCAGTGGGATCGCCTGTTCCATGCGGTCAATATAGCTGTTCAGCAGTTTATCCTGTTTGATCCGCCGCGTCAGCGGAGTGTCCGCCGGTGTCGCTCGCATCGCCGCGAGAATTGGTCCAACACTCATATCCGCCGATGTCGGGTGTTCCGCCAGCAGGAACGGAGATTGCCAAAGAAATGCGGCGATGGACTCCAGATCCCGCTCGATCCGTTCCATCCGTTCAGCAACCGAAAATCGGCCAACCCCCTGCGCCTGCAATCCTTTCAGAACGGATTTTCGGATGGCATTGGAAACCGGCTTTCGGATCAAAGCCGGTACAGAGGTAAAGAACGTGTTTCGCAGGATCGGCCAGACCTCGTCATTGCCCCAGCGGTCCAGAACGATCTGAAAATACAAGTGTTCTTCAGCCATTCGCACCAAAGCACGCGATTGCGCCTTTTGAATGTCGCTCAGGCCCCGGTCGAATTCGGCGCCCTGCGCCTCCAGCCAGTCCCGGATCAGGTCACTGTCCGGCACCAACCGGTCGGGTGTGCGCAACACCGGAAGCTTGTGGTGCGGCATCATTCGGGGATCCAGAAGATCCGACCGTTGCCACGACTGGCCGGAGTGCTGCAGCATGAGAGCCGTTTTCACGCAAAAGGGGCTGGCACTGTATTGGCCAAAGGCGGATGGGAAGGTCAGAAGGGTCAGCATCAAAATCGCTCCTAAATGGGATGGTCGATGCATAACTCCGACTGATGACAGAAACTGACATCAGGTTTAGGCTAAGTTGCATCATGACCCGAACCACCCGACTGTTCCAACTGATGCAGGCCCTGCGCTCGGGCCCGTCTCCCAGAACGTCCTCACAACTGGCGCAGGATCTTGGTGTCTCGGCCCGCACGGTTCACCGCGACATAGACACATTGCGCGGCCTTGGCGCAGTCATCGACGGAGAGGCCGGTTTTGGGTTCACCCTGATCGAAGACGCGACCCTGCCACCGCTTGGTTTTACCGATGATGAACTTGAAGCCCTTGTTCTTGGCCTGCGCGAAGTGCAGCAGATCGGGGACCCTGCCCTGTCCGACGCAGCCAGCGCGGCGCTGCGCAAATTGCAGGGCCGCCTGCCACAGCGCCAGTCCCACAGGCTAAGCCATGCGGTGCTGACAGCAACACGTTTTGACCGTCCGGCCACGCCCTCGATTCATGTCCCTGATCTGCGGCAGGCCACGTGGGATGAACGCACGGTCGAGTTCGCCTATACCGATGCAAAAGGCGATGCCACCACGCGGCGCGTCAATCCGCTCAGCATCGTCTATATGGATCGGGCCAGCATTCTGCTGAGCTGGTGCCACCTGCGCCGGGATTTCCGGTTTTTCCGCTTGGACCGGATGCAGGACATGAAGATCACGGAAGAAAGCTTTCGCCCCAATCGCGTTCCCTTTCTGCGGCAAGCACTGGCCCGAATCCGAGAAGACCGTGAGGCGCATAGCCGGGAATACCAGAACGGCGAGTCCTAACAGCCACTTAAGCAACGCGCGGTCACCAAACGGGAAATTAACCACGGGTTTGTACCCCATTCGTTCCTGCACAGGACGACGAGGGGAACAAGTCATGTTGCGTTATGTATATGCTGACGAACTGCATAAATTTCCAAAACTGGCCAAGGGGATGTTTCTGGACCGCGCCGATCAGTTCAAGACCCGGCTGGGATGGGATGTTGATGTCGACGAAAACGGCGAAGAACGGGATCGGTATGACGATCTGAACCCGCTTTATGTCATCTGGAAAGAACCCGATGGCAGCCATGGCGGTTCGATGCGGATACTGCCGACAACCGGCCCGGTCATGGTAAACGATGTCTTTGGTCATCTGACGGGCGGCAGTACTATCCGCAGCCCGCTGATCTGGGAGGTTACGCGGTTCTGCCTGTCGCGCAATGCCAGCCCGCACACGGCAGGTGCCATAATGCTGAGCGGTGGCGAAGTGATGGAAGGATTTGGCCTGACCCATATTGCCGGTGTCTTCGACGCAAGGATGATCCGGATCTACCGTCTGATAGGGTCTTCGCCGGTGGTGCTGGGGTCGCAGGGCAAGGGCCGGGATCAGATCTCGGTCGGGCTGTGGCCCTATTCAGCCGAGGACTGCAACCGGGTGGCTGAACGGGCGGGGGTTTCCCGAGACCTGTCCCGGCTGTGGTTTCGTGCAGCGTTCGGGGGCAGTGCGCAACATCGGTTCGCGCTTTCGGCCTGAATTCGTGAAAAGCGGACTCCGCGTCTGGTGGTGACTGACGCGGCCCTGTAGGGTCGCGCCATGTCCTTGCCTCTTGTCACCTTTTCCGATGATCAGGCCGCCGCCTATGACAGCATTTCCGAGATGCTGAAATCGGCGGGCGTCGACCTTGACGATGACGCGCTGCTCAGGCCGCCCGGAGGTGGAAAGACAGAAACGATGGCCGTGATCGGCAAGGCCGGGTCAGGCAAAACACTGCTGTTGGCTGAATTGTTCAAGGCGCTGGCCGAAACCGGTGTTCAGATCGTGTCTGGCGACTTTGAAAGCCGTAAGTCAAAAGACAAGCGCAGCCTTGCCATTCTGGCCCCGACCAACAAGGCGGCCAGCGTTCTGCGCCTGCGCGGGGTTCCCGCAACAACCATCCACCGCATCCTTTACACGCCTGTATACGACCCGGAATATGAACGTATTGCCGAATGGCTGGCAGGCAATGACGAACGCCCTGAAATCGAGGGGCTGACGAATGAGGCGCTCGACCGGGCTGCGGCATTCTATGCCAACAACAAATCCATCCCCGGGGCGCTGGCCGCTGCCGGACTGCGGGGTTCGGACTTCATTACCGGGTGGAAACGCCGGGACGAACCGCTCGATATCGGGTTTGTCGACGAAGCCTCGATGCTGGATGACCGGCAGTTCGAGGACCTGAAAGAGATTTTCCCCACCCTGCTGCTGTTCGGGGATCCGGCCCAGCTTGCGCCTGTGAACCAGTCCGGCAGCATGGTATTCGAAGCTCTGCCCGAGCCTCGGAAGCTGACACTGCACCGGGTCCACCGGCAGGATGCGGATAACCCGATTCTGGACCTTGCCCATGCACTGGCGGACCCGGCGATGGGGTTCGAGGATTTCGAAAGGCTGGTCGAGCAGACCGCCAGGCAGGATGACCGCGTCGTCTGGGGGCAGCGGGTCGAGGTTGACCTGATGGCGCGCAGCCCGGTTCTGGTCTGGCGCAACGCCACGCGCATTCGCCTGATCAACGCCTTCCGGCATGTTCACGGCGCCCCCGACACCGAGTTGCTGGAGGGTGAACCCCTGATCTGCGACGGTCTGGAACTGCCGCTGAAACACCGCAAGAAGCGGCTGGATCTGGAAGCGCGCGGCCTGATCAAGGGCGCGCAGGTCATCTATTTGGGTCCCGGGCGCAAACCGGGTTTTTCGCGTCTGCATGTTATGGGGGCTGAAGACCCGCAGGTCAGCGCCGCCTCGATCGTCAAGATTGAGAAACCGGACGAGGAAGAGCCGTTTATCCCCTATGCCGCCCGTATGGGGGCAACCTTCCTGCATGGTGCTGCCGTGACGATTCACAAAGCGCAGGGGTCGCAATGGGACACGGTTCAGGTTTTTGCGCCCGATATCTACGCTGCCGCCAGAATGGGTCGTACCGAGGCGGGACAACCCCTGTGGAAGCGCCTGGCTTATGTGGCCATAACCCGCGCGCAGGAACGGCTGATCTGGGTCGTGCGCAACCGCCTGTCCAAGCCGACTCATCCGCTGCGCGTTGATGACCTGCGCACAGCCCCCGTGGCATCTCTGGTTCTCGAGGCTGAAGACACATGAAGACCATCATCGTAACCGGCGCAAGTTCCGGTATCGGCCGGGCAACCGCCGAGTTGTTTCTGAAGGAAGGCTGGCGCGTCGGCCTTCTGGCGCGCAGTGCCGATGTTCTGACGGCAATGTCAGAGTCTCACGAAAACGCTGTCCCATTGGTTGCCGATGTAACGAACCCGGACGCAGTCGCCGCCGCCTTCGATACTTTCACCAAACAGGCTGGCCGTCTGGACGTGCTGTTCAACAACGCGGGCATCTTCGCGCCTGGCGGAACCATTGACGAGATCGCGCTGGACGACTGGTACAACTCGGTCAACGTGAACCTCAACGGGATGTTCCTGTGTGCCCGGGCGGCCTTTGGCATCATGCGCCATCAGTCGCCACAAGGCGGGCGTATCATCAACAACGGTTCGATAGCGGCCCATGTCCCGCGTCCCAACTCGGTCCACTACTCGGCGACGAAACACGCGATCACCGGATTGACCCGCAGCCTGTCATTGGACGGGCGGAGCTTTGGAATTGCCTGCGGCCAGATCGACATCGGCAACGCGCGCACGCAAATAGTGCAGGGCCTGGTCGACGCGGCGATGGCAGAAGGCACGACCCCGGACCCGACTATGTCTGTCGAGGATGCGGCACGCTCTGTGTTGCATATGGCTTCGCTGCCGCCCGAGGCGAATGTTCAGTTCATGACGGTGATGGCCACCACGATGCCTTACATCGGCCGGGGCTAAAGGTTTACTTCTCGCGCAGCAATCTGAACGCGGTCGAGGCGCCCCACCCGGCCGAGATCGCGATGACAAGCGACATCAGACCGTACCAGACCGGCTGTTGGCGGGACATGTTGAACAGAAACCGTTCAAGTCCAACCTTGCGCACGTCGATCACCGTCTCGAATTGGGAAACAACCTCTCCGCCGCGTGTCAGCAGAATGCGCGCGACATAATCGCCCTCGGTCAAGTCTGCAGGCATGTCGATCGAGGTTCTGAACAAGGTCTGCTCATCTACAGCCACGGTGTTTTCTCGGATCGAGTAAAGGCCCTCATGCTCGCGAATTCGAACAACCGCATCCGCAAAGTCCTGCGCGCCGCGAATATGCATCGCGGCACCCACCGACCGGATGGCACGTTCGATCGAAACCCGGTGGCGCAGGTCTTCTACGTCCGACAGGATGGAATTCAGCGGTGAACTGGTTGCAACGGCATAAAAGCTGGGTGCCAGATCGACCAACACGCTGTCGGTGTTCACCCAGATACCCAGCCGCTTTTCTTTTCTTCGCACCGTTACAGGGCTGGATGGCCCGGCGACCGCAACGATCACTTCCAGCGGAGGGCCCGGCGGGATCGGCGCTTCGCGCTTGACCGCCCCGAAAATCAGAATTTCGGAACCGTCAAAGTTTGCGGTGATTGCAACCCGGTCCTGGCTGAGGCCAAGAACGACCTGCTCATCCTCTGCATGCGCAGGCAGGCAGATAAGGCTCAGAACGGCGATCAGATAACGCATCATGATCAGTGCCCTCCCGCATCGCCCAACGAGTACAACTCGGAGGGTTGAAGCAACAGGTCCAGCGCAAGTTTTCCGCATACGGCAAGCACCAGGGCCGCCAGCAGAACACGCAACTGCTCGGCCGGCATGCGCGATCCGATGACCGTGCCGATCTGCGCCCCGATAACTCCACCAACCAGCAGAAGCACCGCCAGGACCACATCAACAGTGTAGTTCGTGGTGGCATGCAGCATTGTTGTAAACGCCGTCACGAAAATGATCTGAAACAGCGATGTTCCCACAACGACCTTGGTCGGCATACCCAGCAGGTAGATCATCGCAGGCACCATGATGAACCCGCCGCCCACGCCCATGATGGCGGACAGCACGCCGACGCACAGACCGACCAGCGCCGGCGGAATGACCGAAATATACAGGCCCGAAGTCCGAAAGCGCATCTTGAGCGGCATGGCGTGAACCCAGCCGCGCTGACGTCGCTTGGGAGGCGAACCTCCGGCCTTCTTCGACTTGCGCAGCGCGTTGAGGCTTTCGATAAACATCAGGCTACCGACGACACCCAGAAACACGACGTAACACAGTGTAACCAGCAAATCGACCTGACCCAGGCTTTTGAGGTAGTTGAACACCACAACGCCCAGCGCCGCGCCGATCAGACCTCCGGTCAGCAACACGGTACCCATTCGAAAGTCCACGGTCCTTCGCCGGAAATGCGCCAACACGCCAGAGAACGACGACGCCACGATCTGGTTGGCCTCGGTTGCAACCGCCACAGCGGGAGGGATGCCTATGAAGAACAGCAGCGGGGTCATAAGGAACCCACCGCCAACTCCGAACATGCCGGAAAGAATGCCCACCATTCCGCCCAGACCCAACAGCAGAAAGGCGTTCACGGATACTTCGGCGATTGGAAGGTAAATCTGCATGATGTTCTCTAAACGGGCTGGGTGTGGTCGTGTAATGTGACAAAGCCCGTCTTATTGCAATGGGTCTGGCCGCAAGTGCGACGCACCGGCACGGTCTTGGCAGCGTTCTGGGCGAACAATCTCTGTTTATGACCCACCTGCGGCAAAGACAGACTGACCCGCACAACAATCCCGGAGCCAGAGTCCGAGGATTCGGAAAGCGAAAAAAGCCTGTCTGCAGACCGGGTTATGAAAGGGGGCGTTTGCATACCCCTTTAGAGCGGGTGCGACATGCAAAATCAACTCTGCATGCCGCTCTGCAGCGAACAGGACTGAGATACTAGTCGGAACTGGACCTATCAGCGTTCCTTCACATAGGGTTCGCCCCCGGCGCGTGGCGGCACGGCCTTGCCCACGAACCCGGCAAGGATCACCACGGTCAGGATATAGGGCAACGCGTCCATGACTTGCACCGGTATGACAACCCCACCCAGATCGATGTTCTGGAATCGCAGAGCGATGGCCTGAAGCAGACCGAACAGAAGGCAGGCCCCCATCGCGTGCCAGGGTCTCCATTTCGCAAAGATCAGGGCCGCCAGCGCGATAAAGCCACGCCCGGCTGTCATGTCCTTGACGAACCCGGCCTGAAGCGCGGTGGCCAGATAGGCACCGGCGATCCCGCAAAGCAGGCCGCAGATGGCAACAGCGGCATAGCGAAGCCCCACAACGGAAACACCGGCCGTATCCACCGCGGCGGGGTTTTCACCCACGGCGCGCAGTCGCAGGCCGAACCGGGTGCGGAACAGGATCCACCAAGTGGCAGGCACCATCAGAAAGGCGACGTAGACGAGAATCGAGTGCCCAGACAGCAACTCGGAATAAATCGGGCCAATGAACGGAACACCGCTTAATGCTTCCGCAAAGGGAAATTCGATCGGCCCAAACCGTCCGCCGCCGATCAGTGAAGGTGTTCGCCCCCCCTGCTGGAACCAGCTTTGCGCCACAAGAACGGTCATCCCCGCCGCCAGAAAATTGATCGCCACGCCCGAGATCAACTGATTGCCCCGGAATGTGATCGACGCAACGCCGTGCAGGGCGGACAAAACCAAAGATGCGGCAACACCTGCCAACAAGCCCAGCCAGACCGACCCGGTCACTGCTGCCACGGCGGCGGAAAAGAAAGCCGCCATCAGCATCTTGCCTTCTAGTCCGATGTCGAAGACGCCCGCCCGTTCGGAATAGAGCCCGGCCAGACAGGCCAGCAGCAGCGGTGTTGCCAGGCGAATGGTTGAGTCCAGGACCTGGATGATGATCAGGAATGTTTCCATCACTCAGCTCCTTTCCGCATGCCCAGGAACAGTTTTTCAAGCGGCATACGAACCATGTTGTCCAGCGCGCCGGTGAACAGGATCACCAGGGCCTGAATCACCACGATCAACTCGCGCGGAATACTGGTCCAGAACGCCAACTCGGCGCCGCCCTGGTACAGGAAGCCAAAAAGAATTGCCGCCAGAAACACCCCGAACGGATGAGACCGCCCCATGAGCGCCACCGCGATACCGATGAAACCCGCACCCTCGGTCGAGTTCAGAACCAGTCGCTCCGCCTCGCCCATGACGTTGTTGATGGCCATAAGACCAGCCAGCGCGCCCGAGATCAGCATGGCGATGATGGTAATGCGCACGGGTGAGATGCCTGCGTAGACGGCCCCGGTTTCCGAATGACCATAGGCCCGGATTTCATAGCCAAGCCGGGTGCGCCAGATCAGCGCCCAAACCACGAAACAGGCCAGAACGGCGACAAAGAAGGTGATATTGGCCGGGGCACCTTTGAACAGAACGTTTTCGGCCGTCGAGAACATGGACTGGAACGTAGGCAGATGAACGGCTTCGGGGAACCGGGCGGTCGCCGGATCCTGCGCCCCCGGGGGGCGCATCACATTGACCAGAACATAGTTCAGAACCGCCGCTGCGATAAAATTGAACATTATCGTGGTAATCACGATATGGCTGCCGCGCTTGGCCTGCAGATAGGCCGGGATCGCAGCCCATGCCGCACCGAAAACCATTGACGCGGCGCAGGCGGCCAGAAGGGCAATGCTCCAGTGTGGCCAGGGGACATAAAGGCAGACGATGGCAACCCCAAGGCCGCCCAGCATGGCCTGTCCTTCGCCGCCGATGTTGAACATGCGCGCATGAAAGGCGACGGCCACCGCCAGCCCCGTGAACATGAAGTTCGTCGCGTAATACAGGGTGTACCCCCAGCCATAGGTCGACCCAAGCGCGCCGGAAACCATGAGCTTCACGGCCTCGACTGGGTTTTCACCGATGGCCAGGATGACCAGTGCCGAGAGGATTGCGGCCAATATCAGACTGATCAGCGGGATCAGGACAACATCGGCCCATTTGGGCATTTTTTCCATATTACGCGGCCTCTCCCGCCACACCGGCCATCAACAGGCCCAGTTCTTTTTCATCTGTCTCATGGGGCAGACGTTCGCCCATGATATGTCCGTCAAACATCACCGCAATCCGGTCGGACAACGAGAAGATCTCTTCCAGCTCGACCGAGACCAGCAGGATTGCCTTGCCCTGATCACGCAGTGCGACGATCTGTTTGTGAATGAACTCGATCGCACCAATGTCCACACCGCGTGTGGGCTGGCCGACCAGCAGCAGGTCGGGGTTGCGCTCGATCTCGCGGGCAACGACGATTTTCTGCTGGTTTCCGCCAGAGAAGCTTTTGGCTGTCAGCCACGGGTTGGGCGGGCGGACGTCGAATTTCTCGATCTTGGCCTCGGTATCGGCCCGAAGGGCAGCGTTGTCCATGAAAATGCCGCGCTTGTAGGCAGGGTCACGGTGATAGCCGAAGGCGACGTTTTCCCAAGCGTGGAAATTCATGATCAGACCTTCGCGCTGCCGATCTTCGGGGACATGCGCGATGTGCTGATCGCGGCGCGCGCGCCCGTCCGAACCCGGTCCGCTCAGCGCCAGTGGGGTGCCGTTCAGCTTGATGGACCCCTGCCCCGGTCGCATTCCGCCGAGAACTTCCAGCAATTCGGACTGACCATTGCCCGCAACACCGGCGATGCCGACGATCTCACCGGCACGGATCGTCAGGTCGATACCTTTGACGCGCTCTACACCCGCCTGATCGCTCACCCGCAGATTCTCGATCTCCAGCACAGGTTTGCCGGGCTGGGCGGGCACTTTATCGACTTGCAGCAGGACCTTCCGGCCAACCATCAGCTCGGCCAGTTCCTCGGGGCTGGTGTCGGCGGTCTTGACCGTCGCAGTCATCTGCCCGCGGCGCATGACAGAGACCGTATCGGTGTTCTCCATGATCTCACGCAGCTTGTGCGTGATCACGATGATGGTCTTCCCCTCGGCCCGCAGACGGTCAAGGATGCGGAACAGCTGATCAGCCTCGGCCGGGGTCAGAACGCCGGTCGGCTCGTCCAGAATCAAAATCTCGGCCTTGCGATACAGGGCTTTCAGGATTTCGACACGCTGTTGCATGCCCACGCCGATCTCGTCGATGCGTTTGTCCGGATCCACGAAAAGTTCGTACTCTTCTTCCAACGCTTTCAGTTCCTTGCGCGCCTTGGACAAAGACGGGGCCAGCAGCCCGCCGTCTTCAGCGCCCAGAACAATGTTCTCCAGAACGGTGAAATTCTCGACCAGTTTGAAGTGCTGGAACACCATCCCGATCCCCGAGGCAATCGCGGCCTGGCTGTCAGGGATTTCGGTCTTTGTCCCGTTGATCCAGATCTCGCCTTTGTCGGCTTTGTAAAACCCGTAGAGGATGCTCATCAGCGTGGATTTGCCCGCACCGTTTTCACCGATGATCCCGTGGATCGTGCCGGGGGCGACGCTGATGGAAATGTCTTTGTTGGCCTGAACCGGCCCAAAGGCTTTGGAAATCCCTTTGAGCTCAATGGCGGGGACGGTCATGTCTTGCCCTCAATTGCCGAAGGGCCGCGTAGTCAAACAGCGGCAGAGTGAGTTGGGACGGGAGATAAAATCCCCCGTCCCATGCGATATCAGAACTGCAGTGCCGGGCAGCTGTCGTTCTCGTAGTAGCTGACAACAGAGATGTCCCCGTCGATGATGCCACGACGTGCAGCTTCTACGGCATCAGCCATCTGGGGGTGAACCAGCTCGCGGTTGTTATCGTCGATTGCGACGCCAACTCCGTCTTCGGCCAGACCCATGGCGAATACGCCGGTTTCAAGGTCTTCACCCGCTTTCATCGCTTCATAAACAGCAACGTCCACACGTTTCAGCATCGATGTCAGGACCTTGCCCGGGTGCAGGTGGTTCTGATTGCTGTCCACGCCGATCGACAGGATGCCTTCGTCCGCCGCAGTTTGCAGAACGCCAACACCGGTGCCGCCGGCAGCCGCATAGATTACATCAGCGCCCTGGCTGATCTGGGCTTTGGTCAGTTCCGAACCCTTTACAGGGTCGTTCCATGCGGCCGGGGTGGTGCCGGTCATGTTGGCTACCACGTTGATGTCCGGGTTCACGGCCTTGGCGCCCTGTGCATAGCCGCAACCGAAGTGGCGGATCAGCGGAATGTCCATGCCGCCGATAAAGCCGACGGTGCCGGACTTGGACGCCATCGCGGCCATCATGCCGACCAAATACGAGCCTTCATGCTCGGCAAAGCCGATCTGACGGATGTTCGGCGCGTCCAGCCAGGTTACGTCAACCGCGACGAACTTGGTGTCCGGATAGTCGCCTGCAACAGCAGACAGCGGATCGGCCATTGCAAAACCCATGGTGATGATCGGGTTGGCACCGGCTTCGGCAAAGCGGCGCAGGGCCTGCTCGCGCTGGGCTTCGGACTGAAGCTCGATCTCGCGGTAGGTACCGCCGGTCTGATTGGCCCAACGTGACGCGCCGTTATGGGCCGCTTCGTTGAACGATTTGTCGAACTTACCACCCAGGTCAAAGATCAGGGCCGGTTCTGCAATTGCGGCACCCGCTGTCATCGCGACTGCGGCTGCGGCACCCATCAAGGATTTCATCAGGGTCATTGGTTACTCCCGTTTTGTTTTTTTGTCGGCTGGAGCCAAGATAGCCCCCTTTACCCACTCAGAGCGAGCATAACTGTTGTGATGGCGGGAATTAAGGCCGTTTGCAACAGCCATGGTCAACCACTAATTTGACCAATCGGTAAAAAACTTGCCTGCCTTCAGATCAGGCGGCATTCCATTTGGATTGCATCGAGCTTCTGATTGTTTTCATGAAGGTAATACCCCTTACGCAGACCGCAGACCTTGTAACCACAGCTCTGATAGAGGGAAATTGCCGGCAAATTGTCGGCCGCTACGTCTAGAAAAGTATGAGTGGCACCCAGTTTTTTTGCCTTGTTGTGCCAGTCTTTCATGCATTGCCTTGCAAGACCCTGCCTTTGATAGGCCGGGTGAGTTGCAATCGTCAAAAGCTCCGCCTGATCGGCAATAACCTGAATGACGGCAAATGATCTTTCATTTCCAACAACATGCGTGAATCTGTTTTCCAGAAGATCACAAAACTCCTGGGCGCTCCACGGGCGGGCTCGGGTAAAAGCCGCGGCATGCGTCCTTGCAAGATCCTGCGGTTTCATTCGTCCAGCAACACCGGAGGCAGATCTTTCGATGGGGCCGCATCGGCCGCACGGATATAGAGCGGCGCTGGTGCCTCTGATACAGACTGCCAGCGACGCGACGTAATCCGGGCAATCGCGCGGGCTTGCAAATCCGCGTTGTCGTTCAGAACCAGGGCTCCAAACGTTTCTGCCGTCTCTTGGCCAATCAGTTCCGGGTCAGAATCATGCAAGGAAACATAAACCTGCTCTCGCGGCGCGCGAATCGCAGGGATGCTGCCCTGAGGCGCAAATTCGGCCAGGGCATCGAATCCCGTCACGCCGACGGCCGGAATTCCCAGGCCCAGCGCCAAACCGCGTGCGGCAGAAACCGAGATTCGGATTCCGGTGAAATTGCCCGGACCTATGCCAACGCCGATCGCATCCAAATCCGCCCAAGTACGCCCGCCCAGGGCCAGAACCTCGTGCAGCAGAGGCATCAGGCGTTCCGCCTGGCCGCGCGTCATGGGTTCAGCGCAGGAGGTCACGATTTCACCGTCCCGCAACAAAGCGGCCGCGCAATGCGCGGCCGATGTGTCGAATGCCAGTATGATCGGATCAGACGGCAACCGGGCGCACCTCGGTCACTTCGGGGATGTAGTGACGCAGCAGGTTCTCGATCCCCATTTTCAGGGTCAGGGTCGACGATGGGCAGCCCGCACAGGCGCCTTGCATATGCAGATATACGACACCGCGGTCAAAGCCGTGAAAGGTGATGTCCCCACCATCCTGTGCCACGGCCGGACGCACGCGGCTGTCCAGCAGGTCTTTGATCTGATTGACGATTTCCGCGTCCTCGCCGGTATGTTCGGCGTGCCCCGAAGCGGTTGCGGCGTCTGCGCCCATAACCGGCTGACCGGACTGGTAGTGTTCCATCACCGCGCCCAGAATTGCGGGCTTGATGTGATCCCACTGCACGTCGTCAGACTTCGTGGCTGTTACAAAATCATTGCCGAAGAAAACTCCGGTAACGCCGTTCACCTCAAAGATCCGCTTGGCCAAAGGTGACTTCTCGGCAGCTTCGGCGGTCGGGAAGTCTGCCGTACCCGCTTCCAGAACGGTTTGACCGGGCAGGAATTTCAATGTTGCAGGGTTGGGCGTCGATTCGGTTTGAATGAACATGGCGCGGCTCCGGTTGGGTTGTACCTGATATGCGGGCAGGCGCCGTGGAAGTCAAGATTTGGAACGATTCTAAATCATACTGGCAAAATCGACCGCATCCTCCAGCCGGTCATCCCCCCAGAACAGCTCGTCGCCTGCTACAAAACTGGGCGCCCCGAACAGGTCCAGGGCCTGAGCGCGCTTGGACTGTTCGAACAAAGCTTCCTTGATAGCCGGATCCTTTGATCGCGCAATCATATCGCTGCGCAACCCGGCAACGACAAGACAATCAGCCAGCACGCTTTCGTCCGAGATTGTGCGCCCGTCGGCAAATTCTGCTTGGTACACAGCGCGCACAAATGCCGCTTTTTGGTCCTGATCCTCGATGGCCAGAACCAGCCGGGCGGCCAGAACTCCGTTTTGGGGAAATGGGTTCGGATGCACGAAAGCCAACCCGCGCTTTTTGCACAGACGTTCCATATCACGCCACATGTAGCGCCCTTTGGCGGGATAGATATTGAACGGAGAATTGTCCCATCCCTGCGCCGCGAAAATCGGACCCAGAAGAAAGGGCTGCCAATCCACGGCAACCCCTTTTTGCGCCGCCACCTGTTCAACCCGCATCGCACTGAGATAGGAATAGGTCGAAGCAAATTCGAACCAGAATTGAATACGGCGGGTCATGTTGGGGCCTCAGGTAATAGCTTCCAGCTTTTCCTTGCTCAGATCCCCGGGCACGATGGTGATCGGGATCGGAAGACTGCCGGAATTGCGTGTGAGTTGCGTCACCAGCGGACCGGGCCCTTTCTTTTCAACCCCCGCACCCAGAACAAGTACCCCGATTTCAGGGTCCGACTGGACATGTTCAATGATCTGCGGCACCGGATCGCCTTCGCGGATGGCCAGTTCGGGTTCGATACCCTGCTTGTCGCGCATCCATTTCGCAAACACCTCGAAATGTGCGTGAATGCGCTCGCGCGCTTCTTCCCGCATGACTTCCGCCACACCGATCCAGTGGTTGAACTCATCCGGAGGGATGACCGACAGAACCGTTACCCCTCCGCCGGTATGCGCCGCACGCATTGCCGCGAAACGCATGGCATTCAGGCATTCGCGGCTGTCGTCAAGTATGACCAGGAACTTACGCATTTGTATCCTCTTTTGTTTCCGGGATCATGCCCGACAGTGGGGATACTGGCAACTCGGAAGCGCGCCGCATTGACGTGTTAGCGGTTGCTGGCGGCCCAGTCCCAATACAACTCACGGGCGCGGCGGGAAATCGGGCCGACCTGATACCGGGTATCTTCCAGTGCCGTGACCGGTGTGACCTTGTTCATGTTCCCGGTCATGAACACTTCGTCAGCGTTGTGGAAGTCATCAAAGCTCAGGATGGCTTCGTGCACAGTGACGCCGTCCGCCCTCAGGTTCTTGATATGACGGGCGCGCGTGATCCCGGCCAAAAAGGTTCCATTTGGGGTGGGTGTGAACACCTCGCCGTCGCGAACCATGAAAATGTTGGCCGTTGCGGTTTCCGCCACATGTCCAAGGGCGTCGGTGACAAGCGCATTTGAAAACCCTTTTCCGCGCACCTCCTGCAACATCCGGGCGTTGTTGGGGTAAAGACAGCCGGCCTTGGCATTCACGACTGCGGATTCCAATACCGGGCGACGGAATCGTGTGGTGCCCAGCGTTGCCGAGGCAGTCTCGGGCGCCATCGGAATTTCTTCCAGGCAGACCGCGAAACCGGTGCTGTTTTCCTGCGGAACGATCGCGGTCGCGTCGCCATCAATACCCCAGTACATCGGACGGATATAGACAGCGGCATCGGGGCTATAGCCTTCCAACCCCTCGAGGACAATCCCGATCATTTGATCAGTGGTTACGAATGGCGTCAGCATAAGCGCCTCGGCCGAGCGATTCACGCGGGCACAATGCGCCTCAAGATCCGGGGCCATGCCATCAAAATACCGCGCCCCATCAAAGACGGCCGATCCCAGCCAAGCACCGTGATCGGCCGCGCGCATGATCGGGGCATCCCCGTCATGCCACTGACCCTCGAAATAGGTACGGATATTCTTGCCGACTGCCATGGCGCCCTCCCTAGCTTATGGCAAACCTAGGAAGGCGTTGAGGCAACGTCCAGCGTAATCAGCCCTGTTTGGCGCCGACCATGCCCACGATTTCGTAGGTCTGCTGCAGGATCGGAGCTGCAATCGCGCGCGCCTTCTCTGCGCCCCGTGCCAAAATCTGGTCGATCTCGGCCTCTTCGCCCATCAGTCGGGCCATCTCGGACGAGATCGGCGCCAGCTTCGACACCGCCAGTTCGGCCAGCATCGGTTTGAACTCGCCAAACTGCTTGCCGCCTGCTTCGGCCAGAACCTGCTCGGCAGTCTGGTCGCTGAGGGCGGCATAGATGTTCACCAGATTGCGCGCCTCCGGGCGTTCTGCCAGCCCGTCGATCTCGGACGGCAGCGCATCCGGGTCTGTCTTGGCCTTGCGAATCTTCTTGGCGATCGCGTCGGCGTCATCGGTCATGTTGATCCGGGTCATGTCGGACGGATCCGAAGACGACATCTTGCGCGTTCCGTCGCGCAGGTTCATCACGCGCGGCGCAGCACCACCGATGACCGGTTTGGTCACAGGAAAGAAATCCACCCCATAGTCGTGATTGAACTTGATCGCGATGTCACGGGTCAGTTCCAGATGCTGTTTCTGATCCTCTCCCACAGGCACATGGGTTGCGTGATAGGTCAGAATGTCCGCCGCCATCAGCGCAGGATAGGCAAACAGACCCAGCGAAGCGTTTTGCGCATTCTTGCCCGCCTTGTCCTTGAATTGCGTCATCCGCTGCATCCAACCCATCCGGGCGATACAGTTGAAGATCCACGCAAGCTGCGTGTGTTCGGCCACTTGGCTCTGGTTGAAAAGGATCGACTTTTCCGGATCAAGACCGGCGGCGATGAAACCCGCGCAGACTTCGCGGGTCTTTTCGCGCAGACGCTCCGGGTCTTGCCAGACGGTGATCGCGTGCAGGTCGACCATGCAATAGATGGTTTCGAACTCAGGGCCCTGCATATCCACAAAACGCTTGAGCGCACCCAGGTAGTTGCCAAGGTGCAGGTTTCCCGAAGGCTGGATGCCGGAAAACACGCGCGGCGTGAATTGAGTTTCGGTCATCGAAGGGAACTCCCGTCTGGAAAAATCAGCCCCCGTCGCTTACCCATGAGGTCAAGGGACGTCAACAGCCGCGAAAGGCCCGCCCAATGAGCAGCGAACAATATACACCTGCCGTGAACCCTCTGCCGCCTGTCGTTGTGGCGCTGGTGTTGTTCATCATGGGTATCGAACTGGCGTTTTCCCTTGGTACGCGCGGGATCGTCGGCGGACCTTCGGCTGTCGGATGGCGGCTGGACGCGCTGCAAAGCTATGCCTTCTCGCCGGACATATTCGACTGGATGGTTCAAAACGGGCGGTGGCCCTTCGAACATGTTATCCGGTTCGTGACCTATCCCTTTGTCTCGGCCAATTTCACGCAGGCCATTTTTGTCTGCGTGTTCGTGCTGGCCATGGGCAAAATGGTGGCCGAGGTGTTTGGCGGCTTTCCCATGCTGTTGATCTTTGTGCTGTCAGGTGTCGGCGGTGCACTGGCCTATGCGCTGATCCTGGATCCCCGCTACCCGTTGGTCGGCGGGTTCCCACCGGTCTACGGTCTGATCGGCGCGTTCACCTGGCTGCTGTGGCGCAAACTGTCGCTGGTCGGCGAAAACCAGTCACGCGCTTTCAGCCTGATTGCCGTGCTGATGGGCATCCAACTGCTGTTCGGCCTGCTGTTTGGCGGCACGTCCGACTGGGTCGCCGATCTGGGCGGGTTTGCCACCGGCTTTGGCCTGTCATTCTTTTTGGCCCCGGGCGGATGGGCCCGGATTGTCGGGCGCATCCGGCGCGACTGACGGATCAGGACCGGCGCAAGGCGCGCCTGAATTCCGATACTTCAAAAGCCCGCAACAGGTGGCCCAGCGCGAAATAGGTGATCGCGGCAATCGCAATCAGCAGGAACAGGGCCGGATAACGCCATCCGGGCAGGGCAAAGACCCAGCCGAACAGGTGCAGCGCAACAAACAACACAACGCCCATTCCAACCGAGGCCGCGACGATCCGCCATGCACGGCGCTTGAAGCGGGCGTCAAAGCGGGCCTCTTCCCCCATCCGGCGTGCGCCGATGGCCAGTAGCGCCACCATCGCCCACCCGGCAGCCGAAGCCGCAATGGCGGGCGCGATCCAGCCCACCACCGGATACAGGCCAAAGGCCAGGGCAGCATTCACGATCATGGCCACCACCGCGTAGTGAAACGGCGTGCGGGTGTTTTCCCGGGCGAAGAACAGCGGTTGCAGCAGCTTTTGCAGCATGAAGGCCGGCAGACCGACCCCGTAAATCGCAACGGCCAGCGCCGTGGCGGCTGTGTCTTCGGGGCCGAACTGGCCCCGCTCGAACAGCACCGACACCAGTGGCGTGGGAATGATCACAAACGCCACGGTCGATGGGATGGTCAGAAGCAGCGTGAATTCGCCCGCACGGGAGAAGGCGTTGCGCGCACCGTCCTTGTCGTCCGCGCGCATGCGGCGCGAAAGATCGGGCAGCAGCACGATGCCCACAGCGATGCCCACCACACCCAATGGCAATTGGTACAACCGGTCTGCCGCAAACAGCCAGCTGACGGCTTTTTCGGTTTTCGACGCCACCAACTGGCCCACCACCAGGTTGACCTGCGTCACGCCCATCGCCAAAGCAGCAGGAACCGCGACACGAACCAGATTGCGCATCTCAGGGCTGAGCTTGGGAAGCCCGGGACGAATACGGATACCTGCGCGCTCGGTTGCGACCCAGACCAGCGCCAACTGTGCGACACCGGCCGCCGGAATGACCGCCAGCAGCCAGCGGATGACTTCGCCACCGGATACAGCACCAAGAATAAGGGCCGAACAGGCAAAGATGTTCAGCAACACCGGCGCGGCCGCAGCGGCGGCAAACCGGCCCGTCGCGTTCAGGACACCCGAAAACAAGGCGGCCAGCGACATGAATAGGATGTAGGGAAAGACGATATACCCATAGTCCACCGCCAGATCGAAACGTTCGTCGCCATAGAAGCCCTCGGCCGTGACCCAGACCAGCGCGGGCATGAAGACCATGGCGAGGCCGACCAGCGCCAACACAGCCAACGCCAGCAGGTTGAAGGCGTCCTGCGCAAACTCTTGTGCGTTCTCGCCGCCCTCAAGGCGCTTTGAGAACATCGGAACAAACGCTGCGTTGAACGCGCCTTCGGCGAAGAAGCGGCGGAACATGTTGGGCAGGCGGAAGGCAGCGACAAATGCATCCATGACCGGTCCCGGACCAATATAGGCCGCCAGAAGGATTTCGCGCAGAAATCCAAGGATGCGGCTGGCAAGCGTCCAGAAGCCGACCGTGAACAGGCCCGAAAACAGGCGGATCTGCTTCATGAGGCCGCGCGCTCGGCGCCTTCGGTGATCGCTTTGCGCAGCTTGGCTTCCAGCCCGCGCTGTTTGCTTTCCGAATAGTATTTCAACCCGAACATATCCTTGACATAGAAGGTGTCGACCACCTGTTCGCCGTAGGTCGCGATCACAGCATTGGCGATATACACGTTGGATGCCGCTAGGGTTCGGGTCAGGTCGAACAGCAAACCGGGGCGGTCGCGGGTATCGACCTCGATGATCGTGTAAATTTCAGACCCGTCATTGTCGAACATGATGTGAGTCGGAACGTTGAAGGCGCGTTCGCGTTTTTTGATCTTGTCCCGCGATTTCAGCGCATCGCGCGCCACCACCTCACCCTTGAGGGTTTTGTGGATCATCTGGGTCAGGCGCGGCAGGCGGCTGGCTTCAAACGGGTGGCCTTCGGCATCCTGTATCCAGAACGCATCGGTCACATAGCCGTCCTTGGTCGTATAACTGCGTGCATCCACGACGTTGGCCCCGACCAGCGCCAGCGCGCCGGCAATCCGCGCGAAAATTCCGGGGTGATCGCCCATGGCGAAACAGGCGCGGGTGGCATCGCGGTCTTCGTCCGGGTGCAGGCGGATTTCCATCGCTCCGGGGTCGCCGCTGGTTTCCAAGGCCTGAAGCATCTCGGCAAATTCGATGTGGGTCGAAAGATTGAGACCTTGCCAGTAAGGATCGTAGTGCCGTCCGGTTTCGGTTTTTAGGTCGGCCTTGGACCAGTCGTCCAGCGCAACTCGCAGCGCCTTCTTGGCCTCGGCCCCGCGGTTGGCCCGGTTCAGATCCTCCATCCCCGTTTCCAGCGCGCGTTTTGTTTCGGCATGCAGCGCGCGCAACAGGGTGGCCTTCCAGTTGTTCCATGTATCTGGGCCGACGCCGCGAATGTCACAAACCGTCAGCACCGTCAGAAGGTCCAGCCGTTTGACTGTCTGCACCGCCTTGGCAAAATCGCGCACCGTGCGCGGGTCGGAGATATCGCGTTTTTGTGCCATGTCCGACATCAGCAGGTGATAACGCACAAGCCATTCGACCGTTTCGGTGTCTGACTTGTTCAACCCGAGACGCGGCGCAATCTTGCGGGCCATCTGGGCGCCGAGAATCGAGTGATCTTCAGGCCGCCCCTTGGCAATGTCATGCAACAGCAGCGCCACATACAGAACCTTGCGATTGACGCCCCCTTTCAGGATCGACGAGGCCAGCGGCAGCGATTCAACCAACTCTCCGCGTTCGATCTGCGCCAGGTTGACGATGCACTGTATGGTGTGCTCGTCCACCGTATAGCTGTGATACATATTGAACTGCATCATCGCCACGATAGGCTCGAACTCGGGCAGGAAGGCCGACAACACACCAAGCTCGTTCATCCGGCGCAGGGCGCGTTCCGGGTTGCCGTGTTTCAGCATCAGGTCGAGGAAGATGCGCTGCGCCTCTTTGTCATTGCGCATTTCATCGTCGATCAGATGCAGGTTGGCCGTGACCAGGCGCATTGCATCCGGGTGGATCAGCATCCCGGTCCGCAACCCCTCCTCAAACAGACGCAGCAGGTTCAGTTTGTCGGACAGAAACTTGTCCGGGTCACCAACATCCAGACGGCCATGCACCACCGTGTAGCCTGATTTGACACGGCGGCGGCGGCGAAAGATGCGTTCCAGCAGCGGCGCACCTTTTACATGCGCGGCCTCCAGCTTGGTCAGAAAGATCCGCGTCAGTTCTCCGACCCGCGTTGCTTCGCGGAAATAGCGCTGCATGAACACCTCGACCGCTCGCCGACCGGCGCGGTCCTGATAGCCCATGCGGTCGGCAACCTCGACCTGCAGATCAAAGGTCAGCTGCTCGGTCGCGCGACCCGTGATCAGATGCAGATGCGACCGGACAGCCCAAAGGAACTCCTCGGCCTCGACAAAGCCCTTGAATTCATCAGGTGTAAACAAGCCAAGCGGAACAAGCTCGGCCACGTCGTGAACACCATAGATGTACTTGGCGATCCAGTACAATGACTGCAAATCGCGCAGACCGCCTTTACCCTCTTTCACATTGGGCTCGACCATATATCGCTGCCCTTGCTTGAGGTGTCGTGCGTCCCGCTCCTGCAACTTGGCTTCGATGAATTCACGCTCGCTGCCCTTGAACAGGTCGGCTTTCAGGCGCTCTTCCAGCCCCGTCGCCAATTCCCTGTCCCCGGCAAGGTACCGCTGCTCGAGCATCGAAGTGCGGATCGTGAAATCATCCGCGCCCAAACGCAGGCAATCCCGGATCGTGCGCGATGAATGCCCGACCTTCAATCGCAGATCCCAAAGGATGTAGAGCATGGATTCGATCACGCTCTCGGCCCAGGCGGTGATCTTGTAGGGGGTCAGAAACAGCAGATCGACGTCGGATGACGGGGCCATTTCACCGCGGCCATACCCTCCGACCGCCAGAACTGCGATCTTTTCACCCTGGGTCGGATTTGCCAACGGGTGAAGATACCGGCCGGAGACCAGCATCGCGGTTCCGACCAACTGGTCCGTCAGGTAGGTGTACGATCGCGTCAGTGGTCGCGCGGCAAAGGGTTGCTCCGCAAACGCATTGGCGATGGCCGTGCGTCCGGCCTTCTGCGCATCACGCAAAACGCGCACGGTTTCCGCGCGCATTTCAGCATTGTCATTGCAGTTATCGAAGGCTTCGGACAAACGGGCACTGACGCCCTCACTGTCAAAAATCTCGTTTGCCGGGCAGATCAGGCTGCCTTCGGGCTCAGAGACCGGCGCCTGCAAAGCTTTGTGGAGCAGGGTCAATCACAACCACCTGTTTGTTCTGGATCGTGGCAACCGCCAGACCACGTTCATTTGTTCCGTTCGATCGCAGACGGAAGATGCCGCCAACGCCCTGAAACCCAGCATTCTGAGTAAGCGCGGCACCTGTCAGCGCGTCCGATTTTCCCTGCCCGACCAATGCGCCGATGGCCGCGATGCCATCATAGGCCAAACCGCTGATCGGGTGCGGTGCCTCGCCATAGGTCGCATTGTACCGCTGGCGATAGGCTTGTGCCTTTGCCGGATCCGGCAAGGCAAACCAGCCGCCCTGCACACCCGGCAATTCCAGTGTTTGCGGCGGAATATCCCAACGTGTCAGCCCGATGAATTGCGTCGTGGCCGGGGAAATGCCGGCCTCGGGCAGCAACTGGCTGAACAGCGGCAAGGCACCGGCGGTGGTCGCCGTCAGAAAGATCGAATCGGCCCCGGTTGCGTCGACCGTCGCCTTAATCGTGGGAACCGAGCCGATGACGCCCTGCTGCGAGCGGTCAAATCCAACCGAACCCGCATTGTTGACCCGGCTTGTGCTGAGGGCTGAAATAATTGCGGTTTGGCCCTGCTGACCTGCCCCATCGTTACTGTGAACGACGACCATTCCGGTTTTGCCCTGCTGGGCCGCGTAATTCACCAGCCGACCAGCCGTGTTTTCAAAGGTCGGTCCTAGCACAAACACGTTTCCACCGGCGACGCTGGTGTTGTTGGAAAAGGACAGAACATTTATGCTTTTGTCCAGAACGGCCAAACCGGCGGCATTGGCTGCCTGCGCGTAAACCGGGCCGATGATGATCTTCGCACCGTCATCCACGGCCTGTTTGGCCACCGTGCCGGCGATACCCGCGTTTCCTGCAGTGTCATAAACCCGAAGATCAATCTGCACATTCTGAAGATCAGCCATGGCCAGACGGGCGGCGTTTTCAAGGCTTTGGGCCAATGCCGCATCCCCCGATTGCGCCGATCCGCGTGGAACCAGCAGGGCGACAGGCACCGGTTTGGATGCGTTGATCGAAGGACCCCCACCCAGACCGCCGGGCTCACAAGCGGCCAGAAGCGCGGCAGTGGCGAGGACAACGGCGGATTTCGCCAACTTGCGAACGGGCTTGCAAACGGTAAACATCTAAATGAAAACTCCCTGATCCGGCGGCTTGGAACGCTGCTATTCTATTGAGCCGCGATAATAAACGTCATGCAGTGAGGGTCCAGCTTTGAATTTCCAGAAGGTCAGATTAGGCGCGGGATTGTATTTTGTTGCCACTCCGATCGGAACGGCGCGCGACATCACGCTCAGGGCGCTGGATGTACTGGCCTCGGTTGACATGATCGCCGCCGAAGACACCCGCAGCCTGCGGCGCCTGATGGAGATTCATGGAATCCCCTTGGAAGGGCGGCGTATCCAGGCCTACCACGACCACAGCAGTGCAGGCGCGCGCCAGAAAATCCTGGACGCCCTGGCGCAGGGATTGTCGGTGGCCTACGCATCCGAAGCCGGGATGCCGCTGATTGCCGACCCCGGCTACGATCTTGGACGACAGGCGGCCGAGGCCGGGCATTCCGTGACCTGTGCCCCGGGACCTTCTGCGGCCCTGATGGCCTTGACGCTTGCCGGTTTGCCCACGGATGCGTTCTTTTTTGCAGGCTTTCTTCCCAATGCCTCGGGCGCGCGCCGCAGCCGGATAGAGGCGCTGCGCGACATACCCGGTACGCTGGTGTTCTACGAATCACCAAAGCGCGTCGCCGCCAGCCTGTCCGATCTGGCCGAGGGTCTTGGACCCGACCGTCAGGCCGCGCTGTGCCGCGAACTGACCAAGAAATTTGAAGAGGTCCGGCGCGGCACGCTTGGCGATCTGGCCGAAGCCTATCGCGGCGAAACCGTAAAGGGCGAAGTTGTCTTGCTGGTTGATCGCGGCCATTCGCAAAACGTTAAGGACTCTGACGTAGAAGAGGCTCTGAAAAGAGCCTTGGAAACCCATTCGGTTCGGGACGCGGCTGATCTTGTCTCGCAGATGTTCAAACTGCCGCGCCGCCCCCTCTATCAGAAGGCTCTGAAACTCGGGAAGGAGTGAAATGGCCAGTCGTTCGGTCAGGGGGTCAGTTTCCTACCACGCGGGTCAGTCTGCGGAACTGTGCGTTGCAGCTGATTATGAACGACGTGGTTTCACAATCACTCACCGTCGTTGGCGCGGGGCCGGTGGTGAGATCGACCTGATTGCACGCGATGCGGACGGCGTCGTGTTCATCGAAGTCAAGAAAAGCAGCAGTTTTGAAAAGGCCGCAGCGCGGATCAGCCGCCGCCAGATCAGCCGAATCTACACCTCCGCAGCCCAGTTTCTGGAGCATGAACCCAATGGGCAGCTGACGAATGTCCGAATTGACGCGGCTCTGGTCGACGCGAGCGGAGCGGTTCAAATCATCGAAAACGCCTTCGGTCAGGTTTGATCGCCATTGAACCCCCTGCCCCTCTGCGCCATGTATCAGGCGAGAAAACGAGGGATACGCCATGAAAATCGCCTTTCAGATGGACCCAATCGGGACCGTGGACATCAATGCAGACAGTTCGTTCAGGCTGGCGGAAGAGGCACAGGCCCGCGGACATCAGTTGTTTTTCTACGGACCCGATCAGCTTGCTTATCAGGAAGGTCGCATTACAGCGCTTGGCCGGGACATGACGGTACAGCGCGTTCCCGGCGATCCCGCGGTTCTGGGGCCAGAACGCGAAGTGGATCTGGCCGATTTCGACGTGATCTGGCTGCGTCAGGACCCACCGTTCGACATGCACTATATCACGTCCACGCACCTGTTGGACCGCCTGAACGGGCACGCCCTTGTGGTGAATGATCCCTTCTGGGTGCGCAACTACCCGGAAAAACTGCTGGTTCTGGATTTTCCTGACCTGACCCCGCCAACCACAATTGCGCGGGATCTGGAGACAATCAAAACCTTCAAGGAAAAACATGGCGACATCATCCTGAAGCCGCTCTACGGCAACGGCGGCGCCGGTGTGTTCCGCCTGGATACCAATGACCGCAACCTGACCTCGCTGCATGAACTTTTCACGGGCTTTTCGCGTGAACCTCTGATCGTGCAGAAATTCCTGCCCGATGTCCAAAACGGCGACAAACGCGTGATTCTGGTGGACGGGGAACCGGTTGGTGCCATCAACCGCGTTCCAGCAAAGGGCGAGACACGGTCCAACATGCATGTTGGCGGCCGGCCAGAAAAGATCGGCTTGTCCGACCGGGATCTTGAAATCTGCGCCAAAATCGGTCCGCTGCTGAAGGAAAAAGGCCAGGTGTTTGTCGGCATCGACGTGATCGGCGACTACCTGACTGAGATCAACGTCACCTCGCCCACCGGTATTCAGGAACTGGAACGGTTCGACGGGGTCAACGTCGCAGGCAAAATCTGGGACGCAATTGAGGCAAAGCTCTAGGCCATCGTCCGGGCGCTGATGCGAAAGCTCAGCGCTTCGGCCACATGGGGTTTGCGGATGTCAGGCGCGCCGTCGAGATCCGCAATCGTGCGCGCAACGCGCAGGATACGGTGGAACGCGCGGGCTGACAGTCCAAACCGTTCGGCCGCTTTCAACAGCAACTCCCTGCCTTCGGCGTCCGGCGCGGCAACTTCCTCCAGCAGCGCCCCCTCGATATCAGCGTTTTGACGCACCGACGGGTTTCCCTGAAATCGCGCTGCCTGAATGCCACGCGCCCGTTCCACGCGCGCTGCAACCACAGCCGAACTGTCACCTGACGGCGGCAGATCCAGATCGGTAAACCCGACCGGAGGAACTTCGATTCGCAGGTCAAAACGATCCATCAAAGGACCGGAAATGCGCCCCAGGTAATCCTCGCCACACATCGGAACCCGCGAACAGGCACGCGCAGGATCGCTCAGATAGCCGCATTTGCATGGGTTTGCGGCCGCAACCAGCATGAACCGGCAAGGGTATTTCACATGCGCATTCGCGCGGGCGACCATGACCTCGCCGGTTTCGATTGGCTGGCGCAAAGTTTCCAGCACGGTGCGCGGAAACTCGAGGAACTCATCCATGAACAGCACCCCGTTATGGGCCAGCGAAATCTCACCGGGTTTGGCACCCTTTCCGCCGCCGACGATGGCCGCCATCGAAGCGGTGTGGTGCGGTTCGCGAAAGGGGCGGCTGCGGTTGATGCCGCCTTCGTCCAGCAAGCCGCACAGGGACTGGATCATCGAGGTTTCCAGTGCTTCGACCGCTGTCAGCGGTGGCAGGATACCGGGCAACCGGGCGGCCAGCATTGATTTGCCCGATCCCGGTGTGCCGATCATGATCAGGTGGTGTCGCCCCGCCGCAGCAATTTCCAGCGCCCGTTTGGCGCGTTCCTGCCCCTTCACATCGCGCAGGTCTCGCGTAATGGGCGCAAGTGTCACTTCGCCGGGCTGCGCGACCGGCAATGGCGACTGACCCGAGAAATGCCGGACCACATCGCCCAGAGATTCGGCGCCGATCACTTGCGTAGCATCAACCCAGGCCGCTTCGGCGCTTGAGGCTTTGGGGCACAACAGGGAACGATCCTCGGCAGCGGCGGTCATGGCCGCAGGCAAGGCGCCGACGACGGGGACCAGCGATCCATCCAGGGACAGCTCGCCCAGCGCAACTGTGCCTTCCGCGGCATCGGCAGGAATGATCTCCAGCGCCGACAGCAGGGCCACGGCAATGGGCAGGTCGAAATGGCTGCCCTCTTTCGGTAAATCGGCGGGCGACAGGTTGATGGTGATCCGTTTGGACGGCAGGGCGATGGCCATGGAACTGAGGGCGCTGCGCACACGATCGCGCGCTTCGGACACGGCTTTGTCCGGCAGGCCTACGATCGAAAAGGCTGGCAACCCCGGTGAAACGGCGCACTGAACTTCGACCGGACGGGCATCAACCCCTTGAAATGCGACAGTGTGGGCGCGGGCAACCATTGTCTTCCTGTTTTTGGTTAACAGGACGTTGCTGCCATGGTTGCGGTTTAGGAATGGTTAACGGCGGTGTTCATTTCCCGACCATCGCCTTGAATTTCGGCCATGCTTCGGGGTCGGCGACCGTCTTGTCCCGACAAAACGCGTTGCAGAACCCCCAACTTGCGCCGTCAAGCTCCAGGAAGTGGGTGGCTACTTTGCCGGAATAGGGACAGTTTTCATTGGCGGAGGGGCCGCTTGCAACTGGCCTCGCCTGTGAAAACCCGCCGATGGGCCACGGGATTGAAGAAAGGTTCTGCGCGTAAGGAAAAGGATCGTACTGCACGGTCAACCCCATGGCCCGCCATTGCCTTACGCAAGGGTCCGAGAGCAGCTCCAGACAATAGTCGCGGCTCGCCGATGACACCGGCAGCCCATAGCCAATGATGCGGGCCGCAACTGGTGTATAGAAAACATCTGCCAGAGAATATGCGCCGAACAACGGACCCGAAGCCGCACCGGACACCGAACGGGCGTGATCCCACAATGTGTCGATGCGCTTCAGGTCTGACAGGGTCTCGGGCGAAGGGTCAAAACCCACCCAGCAGTGAAGCAGTTGCATCGGGCATTGGCTGCGTAACGCCGAAAAACCCGACACCATTTCTGTGCAAAGCCAGCGCGCGGTTGCGCGGGCCGCCGGTTCGTTGGGCCACAAGCCTGCCTCGGGGTGCCGTTCAACCAGCGTCTCGGCCATGGCCAGGCTTTCACCAACCACAGTTCCGTCCGGCAAACGCAAGGCCGGCACAAGCCGTGCCGGAGCCAGAGATTTCATGTCTTCGTCCATTGTGCCGGAATACAGACCAATCAAATGGCTTCGATAAGGCAGGCCGAATTTTTCCAGCATCAGCCATCCACGCATGGACCAGCTGGAAAACAGGCGGTCCCCGATATACAGGTCATAAGTCATGCGGCAACGATGCCGCAGGGCTTTGCATCAGTAAATCAGAGAATTGTGGGCACTCTTATCACGGAAGATGATTAATAGACCCAACCGACCATGTGCTGCCGTCCAGCGAAATCCGCGTCACCGACAGATTGTCGATCCGGTGTGAAAATGCCTGTTGCGCATCCAGATCAAGCGCGCGTTGCACCTGTGTCAGGATAACGCCGAAATGGGCGACAATGACCAGATCCGCGCCCGTGTGCGCTGCGATCAGCCGATCAATGGCCCGGTCCACCCTCAGGCGCACGTCGTTCCAGCTTTCGCCACCGGGCGGGCGTATGTCGCCGGGATTGTCCCAATAGGCAAATGCAAGTTCGGGATCTTCCGCCTCGATCTCGGCAAAGGCGCGCATCTCCCAGCGGCCAAAGTTGATTTCCCGCAAATCACGGTGATGCGGCAACCGTCTCCGCGTGCCCTGAATGGCCGTTGCCGTATCCGCCGCACGGGACAGGTCGGATGACACGATCAGAGCATCTGATGGCAGGTGCTCGTGCAACCGGTCAATCGCGGCCTGATCGCTCAGGTCAGCAGGCAGATCGGACCAGCCGACCATGGTTTTGGCATGTGTGGGCCCGTGCCTGACAAGAAACAAACGCGTCATGGCAATTGCCCCTTTAAGACCAGCGGCAACCCGGCTGTCACCTGCACGACCAGATTGGCCTGCGCGGCCAGCGCAATGTTCAGACGCCCCTGCGCCTCGCGGAACCGGCGGGCCAGCGCGTTTTCGGGCACGATGCCATGACCGACTTCGTTGGACACGACAACCAGCCGGGCCGGGCAATCGCGCAGTGCGTTCAGCAAATCCTCCTGCGCAGATTGCAGATCGGATTCTGCAAGCAAATGGTTGGTCAGCCACATGGTGGCGCAATCGATCAGACAGATCTGATCCGCTGCCAGTTCGGCCAGAACCGGGGCCAGATCCATGGGCGCCTCAATCGTGGTCCAGCCTTCCCCGCGCTGATCCAGATGGCGCTGAACCTTGGCGTGCATCTCGCCATCAAGCACTTGTGAAGTTGCAAGATAAACCCGGCTTTTTGCAGTTGAAACAACCAGTTGTTCCGCAAAGGCCGATTTCCCCGAGGCCGCCCCGCCCAGTACAAAGGTTAAATCGGAGCTCACGATCCCTACCTTTCAAATGATCCATCTGGTCTTTCTGTGCGTATCGACACCAGGTCGGCATGGCAAGCCCGGCCCGCGCCTGTGAAAGGGGAGATTTGCATGGCACTGGATAACGCAAAAGACTTTTCGATGTCCCGGCAGGCAATGAAAGCCGAGCTGCTGGACGCTGAAACCGAACTTCGGCTGGCTTATGCATGGCGGGATGAACGAGATGAGCAGGCGCTGCATCGCCTGATCACCGCCTATATGCGGTTGGCGATTTCAATGGCCGCCAAGTTCAAGCGCTATGGCGCGCCAATGAATGATCTGATTCAAGAGGCCGGGCTGGGCCTGATGAAAGCCGCCGACAAGTTTGATCCGGACCGCGGCGTGCGCTTTTCGACCTATGCGGTTTGGTGGATCAAGGCCAGCGTACAGGATTACGTGATGCGAAACTGGTCGATGGTGCGAACCGGATCGACCTCTTCGCAGAAATCTCTGTTCTTCAACATGCGGCGGGTTCAGGCCCGGTTGGAACGTGAAGCAGCGACCGAGGGTATGGAACTGGATCGCCATCAGCTTCACCAGATGATCGCGGCCGAAATCGGGGTCCCGCTGCGCGACGTCGAAATGATGGAGGGGCGTCTGTCCGGTTCAGATTTCTCGCTCAATGCGGTGCAGTCGGCCGATGAAGACGGGCGAGAATGGATCGACGCGCTTGAAGACGATCGCGAACAGGCCGCTGAAACCGTGGAAAGCCGTCACGACACCGAACAGCTGCGTGAATGGCTGCTGAAAGCGATGCAATCGCTGAATGAGCGCGAGCGTTTCATCGTGCGCGAGCGCAAACTGCGTGAACCTTCCCGGACACTGGAAAGCCTCGGGCAGGAGTTGGGATTGTCTAAGGAACGTGTACGTCAGCTTGAAGCCGCCGCCTTTGTGAAAATGCGCAAGAACCTTGAAGGCCAATCGCGCGAGGTGCAACACTTCATCGCATGAAACAGTTTGCGATTCTTGTTTGGGCCCTGACCCTTACCTACGGGTTGGCGCGACCCGGGCAGGCCGACGGCCTGATCCGCGATGATGTGACGTCCGCCATGCAGGCGGCGGATGTGGTCATACTGGGTGAAATTCACGACAACCCGCGCCATCACCTGGTTCAGACTCAGGCGCTTGAGGCGGTTTCGCCCTCTGCCGTTGTTTGGGAAATGGTGACGGAAGAGGGTGCCAAACGTCTGGCTCAGACGGCAGCCTCCGACCCCGAGGAATTGTCACGTATTCTGCAATGGGCCGAGTCAGGCTGGCCACCGCTCAGTATGTATTACCCCGTCTTCGAGGCAACGGATGCGCCAGTTTACGGGGCGATGGTTCCACGAAAAGCCGCCCGAACTGCCATGGAACGAGGTGCCGCCACGACGTTCGGCGCCGATGCCGCGCGCTATGGCCTGACGGTACCCCTGTCAGCCGATGATCAGGCCGCGCGCGAGGCCGATCAGCTTGCCGCACATTGCAACGCGGTTCCGACCGAGATGTTGCCCCAGATGGTTGCGATTCAACGGTTGCGGGATGCGGTCCTGACACGCGCGATCCTGCGCGCAAAGGATGAAACCGGCGGGCCGGTCGCGGTTATCACCGGCAACGGCCACGCTCGCAAAGACCGCGGTATCCCGACCTTCCTGTCGCGCCTGAGCCCCGGTCTGAAGGTTTATGTACTGGGCCAGTCCGAAGATGGCGTTATCGATGGCACGTTTGACGCCGTAATCGACAGCCCCGCTGCCGAGCGGGAAGATCCGTGCGAAGCCTTTGGTGTGCAGAATTAACAACTGGAACAACCTGCCTGCGTTGCCTAATGTCGGGGCCGACCGGGACGGGAAGGGCAGATGATGCTGGCATCCAAACGCATATTGCTGATCATTGGCGGCGGGATTGCGGCTTACAAGTCGCTGGACCTGATCCGGCGGCTGAAAGAACGCGGTGCGGCGGTGACTCCGGTCCTGACGGGCGCAGCAGAAGAATTCGTGACGCCCTTGTCCGTGTCCGCTCTGGCCGGAGACAAACTCTACCGAGATCTGTTCGATCTGACGGATGAGGCCGAGATGGGCCATATCCAGTTGTCCCGTTCTGCTGACCTGATCGTAGTGGCTCCGGCAACGGCGGATCTGATGGGCAAGATGGCTGCTGGGCTCGCTAATGATCTGGCCTCGACCCTGTTGATGGCAACGGATACGCCCGTGCTGTGCGCACCCGGCATGAATGTGCGTATGTGGGATCATCCCGCGACGCAACGCAACCTAAGGCAATTGCAGGCCGATGGCGTCCGGTTCGTCGGTCCGAACGAAGGCGATATGGCTTGCGGCGAGTTCGGACCGGGCCGCATGTCGGAACCTCTGGAGATCGTGGCCGCGATCGAGGCCGCATTGGGCAATGGCCCCCTGTCCGGCAAGCGTATTCTGGTTACGTCGGGACCGACCCACGAACCCATCGACCCGGTGCGCTATATCGCCAACCGGTCGTCTGGCGCGCAAGGCACGGCCGTGGCCCGCGCGCTGGCATCCCTGGGGGCCGAAGTGATCTTTGTGACCGGCCCCGCAGATGTTCCCCCGCCCGATAACGTGCAGGTCATCCCAGTGGAAACCGCGCGCCAGATGTCCGATGCGGTCGATGCAGCCCTGCCTGTCGATGCCGGCGTGTTTGCCGCAGCCGTGGCTGACTGGCGCGTGGCCAGCGCGTCCGATCGGAAGCTGAAGAAAAGCCGCGACGGCCTGCCGGCGCTGGAGTTTGCCGAAAACCCTGACATCCTGAAACGTGTGTCGCACATGACGGAAGGGCGGCCCAGACTGGTTGTCGGCTTTGCCGCCGAAACCAATGACGTAGTCGAAAATGCGACGGCCAAACGCACGCGCAAAGGATGCGACTGGATCGTCGCGAACGATGTCAGCCCCGCGACGGGCATTATGGGCGGTTCGGAAAATGCCGTGACCCTCATCTCGCAAGATGGGGCCGAAAGCTGGCCTCGCATGGGCAAGGATGAAGTGGCCCGGAAACTGGCCGCCAAAATCGCCGACGCTTTGACAGAATAAGATACCGGCCCCGCGTGGCACGGCAAGAGGTGCAGCAATGGTAGCAATTCGTGTAATCCGTGAAGATGGAGCGGACCCTTCGGTTCCCCTGCCCTCGTATGAAACATCGGGCGCGGCGGGCGCGGACGTGCGGGCCAATCTGCCGGGTGGCGCGCCGATCCGGCTTGAACCGGGTCAGCGGGCACTGGTGCCGACCGGGCTGCGGATCGAAATTCCCAACGGGTATGAGGTGCAGGTGCGCCCCCGTTCCGGGCTTGCGCTGAAACACGGAATTACCTTGCCAAACACGCCCGGCACCATCGACAGCGACTATCGCGGCCCGTTGGGTGTGATCGTTCTGAATGCTGGGCAGGATGTGTTCGAGATCACGCATGGCGAACGCATTGCGCAACTTGTGGTGGCCCCGGTTGTGCAGGCCGTGTTCGAGGCCGCGGTTGCCCTGTCCGACACCGAACGCGGGGCAAGTGGCTTCGGTTCGACCGGGCGCGGCTGATGATACTGGTTCTGGGGCTTGCCGCCGGGCTTTGGGGCATCGGGTATTTTGCCGGAGTTTCACGCGGGGCGCGGAATGTATCCGTTGCCGTATTGTTGGCCGGGGTCATCATTGCCCAACTGGTGCTGCCGGATGGAAACCCGCTAAGGCAGGCGACCGGCGGATCGGCGGCCGTCTGGCTGATCCTGGGTGGCGCGGCCGGTCTTGCTCTGATTTATGGCAGGTTGTTGAGGATGCTGCGCGCTCGCGCAGCGCCTGCCAAGGAGCCTGCCATGCCATCCGATCAATTTAGCGAAACCGAACTTGACCGCTACGCACGCCACATCGTTCTGCGCGAACTGGGCGGACCCGGACAGAAACGGCTGAAAAAGGCGCGGGTTCTGGTCATTGGTGCCGGCGGGCTTGGCGCCCCGGCCCTGCAATATCTGGCAGCGGCAGGTGTCGGCACAATCGGCGTGATCGACGATGATGAGGTCGAAAACGCCAACCTGCAGCGGCAGGTAATCCATCGGGACGCGGATATCGGCATGCCCAAAGTGTTTTCCGCCCAACAGGCGATGGAGGCGCAGAACCCGAATGTGGTGGTCCTGCCCTATCATCGCCGCCTGACAAACGACATCGCCGAAGAACTGTTCCGCGACTTTGACCTGATCCTGGACGGTACCGACAATTTCGACACTCGCTATCTGGCCAACCGAACGGCAGTCGCGCTTGGCAAGCCACTGATCTCGGGCGCGCTGTCGCAATGGGAGGGGCAACTGAGCGTCTTTGATCCGGCCACGGATGGCCCCTGCTATCAATGCATTTTCCCCGAAGCCCCCGCCCCCGGGCTGGCTCCTTCCTGTGCCGAAGCGGGTGTCGTTGGCCCCCTACCCGGTGTGGTCGGATCCATGATGGCGGTGGAAGCCATCAAGGTCATCACTAGCGCGGGGCAGGCCTTGCGCGGCGAGATGCTGATCTATGACGCGCTTTACGGCGAAAGCCGCAAGATCACCCTGTTCAAACGCGACGATTGCCCGATCTGCGCAAGCGCAGCGGTTTAACCCAATCCGCCGCGCGCCAGCGGCGCGCGGCCCGGCCCAACCCCGCCGGGGCACGTCTTTGATGTGTCCCGCGGGGGCGGGAGCCTAATGCTGGCCCAATGCCCGATCCAGATCGGCGATCAGGTCTTCGGCGTCTTCCAGCCCGACAGACAGGCGGAAAATCCCGTCGCCGGCATAGGCGCGGTAGTCCTCAAGCTGCGCACCACTCAGCCGGAAGGACGTTTCCATCAGGCCATCGGTTCCCATCCAGAAAATCAGGCTGCGATGATGCCCCAGCGACACCGCGTAGTGAATCACCTCAAGCCGCTCGATCATCTGCTGCGCGATACGTTCACCATCAGCGGCGCGGCCGACCTGAAACGAGATCATGCCGGATTTGTTCGACATCTGCCGTGCCGCCAGATCCGATTGCGGATGCGAGGCCAGACCCGGATAGATGACTTTCGTGACACGTGGGTCGTCTTCCAGCCATTGCGCCACAGCCATTGCACCCGCCTCATGCGCTTTCATCCGCAACGGCAGGGTCGTAGCCCCGCGCGCGATCAGCCAGGCGTTGAAGGGGGACAAAACGCCTCCATGATGAATACCTGCCTCGATCCGCATTTTCGCGATCAGCTCGGCGGACCCGGCAACGGCGCCGCCAATCGCATCACCATGGCCGCCGATATATTTGGTAATCGAATGCATCGTCAGATCAACGCCAAGACCCACCGTGTCCATGCCCAACGGCGATGCAAAGGTCGCATCACAGCTGAGCAACGCCCCGGCGTCACGCGCCAGTTTCGAGACGGCGGCCAGATCGGTCAGGCGACCGATCGGGTTCACCGGCGTTTCCGTGTGGATCAGGCGGGTGTTGGGGCGAATTGCGGCCGCCACCGAGGCCGGATCGGACATGTTGACCGCCGAGACTTCGATCCCCATACGCGGCAAAGTCTCGCGTGCCAGTTCCGCGACCCCTGCATAAGAAACATCCGACACGATCAGATGATCTCCGGCGGACAGAAAGGTGAAAAAGATCGCTGACGCAGAAGCCATCCCGGACGCGCTTGCCAGACAGGCTTCAGTCCCCTGCAACGCGGCAATCTTGGCCTCCAGACCCGCGACCGTCGGGTTCGCCCAGCGCGAATAGACAAACGGGCTGTCCGGCGTCAGGTCATGGGCCGAAAAACCCGCCAGATCCTCGGTCACATAGGTCGAGCTCATGTGGATCGGCGGAGCAGACGCGTTGGTCGAAGCATCCGGCGGATCGCCTGCGTGGATGGCCCTGGTCATGATCCCGGCGGGACGGTTCGGCTTGGTCATATCCTGTCTCCCTTTGCCGACGACCCTGCGTGCGCCACGCTGCCGATGCAAGCCGGATTGCGACTTTTTCAGGCGACTTGCGCGCCCGCCCTCTGGACCATCACAGGCAGGCTGCCTACCTTGTCAGACAAAGGAGATCTGAATGACCAACCCGATCCTGTCCGACTGGAACACCCCCTTTGCAATCGCCCCATTTGCCGAGATTTCGGACGATGATTTTGCCCCGGCGCTGGATCAGGCATTGGCCGCGCACACCGCCCAGATCGATACCATCGCGACGAATCCGGACGCCCCGACATTCGCCAATACAATCGAGGCACTCGAAGCCGCCGGGGAACAGCTGGACAAAGTTCTGGCGGTCTTTTTTACCGTCGCAGGTGCGGACAGCAACCCGGCGCGCGAAGCCCTGCAGCGCGATTTCTCACCCAAACTGGCGGCCCATTTTTCCGCGATCTCATCCAACAAACCTCTGTTTCAGCGGGTCGCCGATCTTTGGGCGTGGCGCGGTGAATTGGGCCTGACCGACGAACAGGCGCGTGTCCTGATGCTGACCCATCGCGGTTTTGTGCGCGCGGGTGCGGCGTTGCAGGGTGATGACGATACCCGCATGCAGGAAATCAAATCCCGCCTGGCCACGCTGGGCACATCCTTCACCCAGAACCTGCTGGCGGATGAAAGGGACTGGTTCATGGAGTTGACCGAGGGTGATCTGGCCAGTCTGCCCGGTTTTGTCACCGATGCCGCCCGTGCGGCCGGCAAGGAGAAAGGGCTGGATGGCCCGGTTGTGACCCTGTCACGGTCCTTGATCGTGCCGTTTCTGCAATTCTCGCCCCGCCGCGATCTGCGCGAAAAGGCGTATCTCGCGTGGGCGGCGCGTGGTGCGAAAGGCGGGGAAACCGACAACCGCGAGATTGCCGCTGAAATCCTTTCGTTGCGCGGAGAACGCGCTACGCTGCTGGGTTATGGCAGCTTTGCCGATTACAAACTGGAAACGGAAATGGCCCGGACGCCGGATAGGGTGCGGGACCTGCTGATGCAGGTTTGGAAGCCTGCTAAGGCGCGCGCAGATGCCGATGCCAAAACCCTGACGCAAATGATGCAGGAGGACGGGGTCAACGGGCCGCTGGAAGCCTGGGACTGGCGGTATTACGCGGAAAAACGGCGCAAGGCCGAGCATGATCTGGATGAGGCCGCGCTCAAGCCGTATCTGCAGTTGGAGCGTATGATCGAGGCGTCCTTTGCCTGCGCCAATCGGCTGTTCGGGCTGGAATTCAAGCCGCTGGATGTCCCGCTCTATCACCCCGATTGCCGCGCATGGGAGGTGACGCGCGATGGCAAGCATATCGCGGTGTTCATCGGGGACTACTTCGCGCGCGGTTCCAAACGGTCCGGTGCCTGGTGCAGCGCAATGCGCGCGCAGGCGAAATTCCCCAAGGAACAGGCGCCAGTTGTCATTAATGTCTGCAACTTCGCCAAAGGCGACCCGGCGCTGCTGTCCTACGACGACGCGCGCACCCTGTTTCACGAATTTGGCCATGCCCTTCATCAGATGCTGTCGAATGTGACCTATGAAAGCATCTCGGGCACAAGCGTTGCGCGGGACTTTGTGGAACTGCCCAGCCAGCTTTACGAACACTGGCTGGAAGTGCCCGAGGTACTGGCAGAATACGCAACGCATGCAGAAACCGGCGAACCGATGCCGCAGGACATGTTGGAGAAGGTACTGAAAGCGGCCAATTTCGATCAGGGCTTTCAAACCGTGGAATATGTCGCCTCGGCTCTGGTCGACCTGGCATTCCACGACGGCGCGGCCCCAGCCGACCCGATGGCGAAACAGGCCGAAGTTCTGGCCGAAATCGGAATGCCGCGCGCCATCGGAATGCGCCACGCCACTCCGCATTTCGCGCATGTCTTTTCCGGGGACGGATACAGTTCCGGCTACTACAGCTATATGTGGTCCGAAGTTATGGATGCCGACGCTTTTGCGGCATTTGAGGAGGCGGGCAGCGCCTTCGATCCCGATCGCGCCCAGGCGCTTGAGGACAACATCCTGTCCACCGGAGGCTCACGCGAGGCCGAAGACCTGTATCTCGCCTTCCGTGGCCGCCTACCGGGTGTCGAGGCACTGCTGAAAGGGCGGGGCCTGATCGCCGCCTGAACTGGATGGGTCGTCAGTACCCCAACTGGCGATCCACCAGATGCAGGAAGGGCTCACCTGCCTCACCGCGCCGGATGTTTTCGCAAATGACCTGCGCGGCAGTGATCTCGCGGGTTTCGGACGCGATATGAGGTGTCACAGTCACGTTGGGATGTGCCCAGTACGGATGCTCGGGCGGCAGTGGTTCGGTCCGGAACACGTCCAGCGTGGCATGACCCACTTGCCCTGAATTCAACGCATCCAGCAGGGCATCATCGTCGATCAACGGCCCGCGACCCGGGTTGAGGATCCGTGCACCTTTGGGCAACAGGGCCAGCGTTTCCGCGTTCAGCGTGTTTTCCGTCGCTGCCGTATCGGGCAGCAGCAGAACCACAATTTCTGCCTGAGACAGCGCCCTTTTCAATCCCTTCTGCCCATGCAGACAAGTCACGCCGTCGACGTCCTTGGGCGTGCGGCTCCAACCGGTAACATTGAAATTCAGCGCGGCCAGTGCCTTGGCGCAGGCCAGCCCCAAAGCGCCCAGACCCAAAACCGTTACATGCCGTTGCTGCGCGAGCGGCGGTGCTTCGGGCGTCCAGACGCCGTCCTGGACGGTGATGTGACGATCCATCCCCAGATGGTAGCGCAGCACATGCCCGACGACCCATTCTGTCATGCCTTGCGTCAGCCCGTGATCGACCATCCGGGCCAGCGGCACGGTCAGGGTTTCATTGTCCGCGATACTCTCGATCCCGGCCCACAGGCTGAGTACAGCCTTGAGCCGACTGAAGGGCCCGAAATCCCGCAATCCGCCCGTCGGTCCGTAAACCACGTAGTCGACCTGTTCCGGTGAAATCTCTGGCGACAACTCAAACTCCAGCCCGGCTTCGGACAGGCCCTGGCGCAGCAACGGCTCATAAACCGGCCAAAGCCCGGGACGTGCGGAAAACAGGACATTCACTGTCATGGATTGCCTTTCAGATTAACGAGGACGATGGATATGCGCGCTTTGAACGATGCCGAACGCGGCCATCAGAACCAGCATGGCCGAGCCGCCATAGCTGACCATGGGCAGCGGAACGCCGACAACCGGGGCAAGACCCATGACCATGGACATGTTGACGGCAAAGAACAGGAAGAAGTTCAGTGCAATGCCCAAAGTCACAAGCGATGAGAAACGGTCTTTGGTCGTCAGCGCGGTAACCATGCAGAAAATCAGGATCAGAGCATACAGGATCAACAGCGTGATGCCGCCGACGAACCCGAACTCTTCGGCCAGTGTGGTAAAGATGAAATCGGTATGTTTCTCGGGTAGGAAGTTCAACCGCGACTGAGTGCCCTGCATAAACCCGCGTCCGTTCCAGCCCCCGGATCCCAGGGCAATCTTGGACTGTGTAATGTGGTAACCCGCGCCAAGCGGATCGGTGGAAGGATCGAGAAACGTATCGATGCGCCTGAACTGGTAGTCCTTGAGCAATTGCCAGTCTGTCCCACGGCTGTTGAACACTGTGGCGATCAGCCCGACACCTGCTGCTATTACGGCGGCGAAATAGGCCCAGTGGACACCAGCCAGAAACATCAGGCCACCGCCAGCGGCCAGCAACAGGATCGACGTACCCAGGTCAGGCTGTTTGAGCACCATGAAGGTTGGGATCAGGATCAGGGCAACAGGGATAAGCACCCAAAGCGGGCGCGAGGTCTTGTGAGACGGCAACCAGTCGTAATAGGCGGCCAGCACCATGACCAGGGCAACCTTCATGACCTCGGACGGTTGAAGCCGCATGAACCCAAGGTCGATCCAGCGCTGCGCGCCCATGCCGACCGTGCCGAAAAGCTCGACAAAGATCAGCAGAACGATCGAGCCGAGATAGGCCAGAACCGACATGTTGCGCCAGAACCAGATCGGAACAAGCGCCACAATGAACATGGCCGCCAGACCCATCCCGAACCGCTCCATCTGCGGTTCGGCCCACGGGGTCCACGAACCGCCCGCCACCGAATACAGCATCAGGAACCCGGCACTGGCCGTGCTGATCAACAGCAGGGTCAGCGGCCAGTTCATATACAGAAACTTGCGAAACCCCGACGGCGTGGATTTGACGGCATATTCAAGATAGCTCATGCGCGGTCCTTTTCATCCGGACGCGCTTTGGGGCGGCGGTCGCCCTCCAACCTTTTTTGCTGTTCCTTGATGCGCTCGCGGTCGGCAACCGGATACGCCTCAAGCGGGGGCGTACCGTTGTAGAGCGCCTGAAGCATGATGTCCCGCGCGACAGGGGCGGCCGCCTTGGACCCGCCACCGCCATGTTCAACGACGACGGCTATGGCGTATTTCGGATTATCGTACGGGGCGAAGCTGACGAACAGCGCGTGGTCACGCCGTTCCCAAGGCAGATCTTCGTTTCGGATCACACCAGCAGCGCGTTCAGCCTTGGTAATGTTGCGGACCTGACTGGTACCCGTCTTGCCCGCCATGCGAAACTCATCTGCGATGATACGGCTGCGGTAGGCCGTTCCACGCCGGTCATTGGAGACCGAGAACATCGCTTTGCGCACCTGTGACAGGTTCCGCTGATTGACCGCAAGTGGCTCACCCGCGCCCGAGGGCTGTTCGACCCCGTTGACCGACCGGACCAGGCGCGGCGTCACGGCGCGGCCTGTGGCGATCCGCGCGGTCATGACGGCAAGCTGCATGGGCGAGGCCAGCATGAAGCCCTGACCGATCGAGGCGTTAGCGGTGTCCCCGACCAGCCATTCCTGCCCGTGGACCCGCTGTTTCCATTCCTGATTTGGCGCCAGCCCCCCTGCCACGGCCGACATCGGGATATCGTGCTTGATGCCCAGCCCGAAAGTTCGGGCCATGTCGGATATCCTGTCGATGCCCACGCGCAAGGCAACATCATAATAGTAGACGTCGCAACTGCGTTTGAGAGAGGTTTCAAGATCGACCGTACCGTGCCCGCCGCGTTTCCAGCAATGGAACCTGCGGCTGCCGACTTTCAGATGACCGGGGCAATATACCGTGTTGCCGGGTCCGATCACACCGGCCTCAAGCGCAGCCATGGCCGTGATCATTTTGAACGTCGACCCCGGTGGATAGGTACCCTGTACCGTCTTGTTTGCCAGCGGACGATATTTGTCCTGTGTCAGCGACCTGTAATCGGCGACCGAGATACCGCGTACAAACAGGTTGGGATCAAAGCTGGGGGCCGAGGCAATCGCACGCAGATCGCCGGTTTCGCAGTCTATCACAACCGCCGCCGCGCTTTCCCCGGCCAATCTGGCCTGTGCGTATTGCTGCAGATCGGCGTCGATCGACAATTGCAGGTCGGCCCCGGCTTCACCCTCCTGGCGGTCCAGTTCCCGCATCACGCGACCGGTCGCGTTGACCTCGACCCGCTTGGCCCCGGCCTTGCCGCGCAGGGTGGCCTCCTGCTTGGCCTCCAGCCCGACCTTGCCGATCTGAAACCGGGGGATGCGCAGAACCGGCTCGGGGTCTTCCATTTGGCTCAGGTCGTAGTCGCTGACCGGGCCGACATAACCGACGATATGGGCGAAATCCTCATACCGGGGATATTGGCGGGTCAGACCGACTTCGGGCGTCACGCCGGGCAGGGCCGGCGCGTTCACCGCAACTTTCGAGATGTCCTCCCACGTAACCTGATCTGCCAGCGTGACCGGCAGGAAGGGTGCGGACCGGCGCATTTCCGTGCGGGCACGCTCGATCTCATCCTCGTTCAGGGGGATCAGTTCCGAAAGCTTGGCAATGACCGAGTCGATATCACCCGCGTCTTCGCGCACGATCACGATCCGGTAGGACGGCGAGTTCTGGCCAATGACCTGTCCGTTCCGGTCATAGATGCGCCCGCGTGTCGGCGGGATCAGGCGGATGTTGATCCGGTTTTCCTCGGCCAGCAGCCGGTACTGATCGGCCTGATCAACCTGCATAAACCGCATCCGCGCGGCCAGACCACCGATAAAGACCGCCTGCAAACCACCCAGAACCAACGCCCGGCGCGGCAGACGTTTGTAGGCAAGGCCCTGGGATTTGGTGCGTTTCTGCTTCATGCCCGCGCCCCGACAATACCGGCATCCGCAGCTGAAATACGGCGGACGCCCATACCATTCTGACTGATCAGTACAATCAAGGGATAGATGGCGATGGTCAAAATCAGTTGAACAACTGTCGGCCAAAAAGCGGTCTGCTGGACCGACAGAACCGACAGAATGAAACGGTTCAGCACAAAGATACCGGTCATCACCGCCGCGACCGAGCTCCATTCGCCAAAAAATCCGATGTCCCGCATTCCCGGCGCTGCCGAGCGCAAATAGTTTGTTGCCACAACGACCAGTGCCGCCAGCAACCCCGGCGGCCGTTGCAGAAGCAGGTCGGCTATCAGCATGACAACGGCCACAATTGCGATGGGCGTGTATTCGGGGCGCCGAAGCACCCAAGCGAATGTGAGGGCGATCAGAACATCCGGAAACGGCCAGCGGTCCGGCTGGGTGTTCAGCGGCAACAGGTGCAGAAACAGCACAAGAACCACCAGAAAAACATAGAGGCAGCGCATGGCCCAGAGATGGGAAACCGCCTTATCCATCTGCGGCCTCGTCGGGGGTCAGGGATGCTTCGGGTCGCAGCGGACCAACAATATCCCCGGAATCACGAATGGCGGGCGCCGACTGGTAGCGCAGCACGCGCAGAAACTCGAGCCGCTCGAAATCGGCGGACAGACGCACGCGCAACCTGCCACCCGGATCGGCGGTGATCTGACCGATCAGCAATCCTGCCGGGAAAACGCCACCGTCGCCCGACGTAATGACCCGGTCGCCGGGTCGGACGAGTTCACGGTTTTCCAGAAACTCGACCAATGGTACCGCTGTGTTGTCCCCCTTGATCAAAGCGGTCTGCCCGGAAGGCTGGATGGTGGCAGGGATAGCGCTCGAGGCGTCCGTCATCAGGATGACACGCGCCGTGTCGGCGCCGACGCCGGAGATGCGCCCAACCAGCCCGATCCCGTCCATGGCGGCCCAGCCATCGACTATACCGTCCCGTCGTCCCACGTTCAGAAGGACAGACTGCCGGAAGGGGGAACCGCTGTCGGCCATGACAACACCGGTGATATAGGTCAGGCGCGGATCCAGCCGGACGTTGTTCAGGTCCAGCAACCGGGCGTTTTCCTGTTCCAGCTGCAACGCCGCCTCTTTCCAGGCGCGCATCCGGCGCAGTTCACTGCGCAATTCCCGGTTCTGTTCGCTCAATCGCTGATAGCTCTGGAAATCGCGGACCAGGTTGACCGTGGCCGTGACCGGCACCATGGCCCATTCCATCGAGGGCACCACGGCATCCACGACCTGAGCGCGAAACCTCTCGACCCGTGGGCTGTCAATGCGCCAGACCAGAAAGATACCCAGCAGGCACAAAACAACGATCCCCAACAACAAACGGCGTAAGGGGGTGGTGTATTCGTCGCGCTGTGATCGGTCCTTTGCCACAGGACTCCTTCCCGTGCTGCTCGCGCCCGATTGTTAACCCTGTATTGGAAGGGTGCGCGCCTTAGCTTTCGTAGTCAATCGCGTGGCGCAGTTGTTTTTCGTATTCCAGCGCCTTGCCGGTGCCCAAAGCCACACAATTCAGGCTTTCATCGGCAATCGACACGGCCAGACCGGTTTGTTCGCGCAGCGCCAGGTCCAAATCACCCAACAGAGCGCCACCGCCGGTCAGCATGACGCCCCGGTCCACAATGTCCGCTGCCAGATCGGGCGGCGTGGTTTCCAGCGCGGTCATCACCGCCTCGCAAATCTGCTGGACTGGTTCGGACAGCGCCTCGGCCACCTGAGCCTGGCTGATCTCGATTTCTTTCGGGACACCGTTCAGCAGGTCACGGCCGCGGATATGCATCGACTGGCCACGGCCGTCATCGGGCATCCGGGCAGTGCCGATGGTGGTTTTGATACGCTCGGCGGTCGATTCACCTACCAGCAGGTTCTGCTGACGGCGCAGGTACGAGATGATGGCCTCGTCCATCCGGTCCCCACCGACGCGAACCGAGCGGGCATAAACGATGTCGCCCAGCGACAGAACCGCAACTTCGGTTGTACCGCCACCGATATCGACAACCATGTTTCCGGTCGGATCGGTGATCGGCATTCCCGCGCCAATGGCGGCCGCAATGGGTTCAGCGATCAGACCCGCGCGACGGGCCCCTGCGGACAGAACCGACTGTCGGATTGCGCGCTTTTCGACCGGAGTCGCACCATGCGGAACACAGACTATGATTTTCGGTTTCGAGAAGGTCGAGCGCTTGTGCACCTTGCGGATGAAATGCTTGATCATTTCCTCGGCGGTGTCGAAATCGGCAATGACCCCTTCGCGCATCGGGCGGATGGCCTCGATGGAACCGGGGGTCCGGCCCAGCATCAGCTTGGCGTCTTCGCCCACAGCCAGCACTTTCTTCACGCCATCCTTGACGTGATAGGCGACCACAGAGGGTTCGGACAGAATGACGCCGCGCCCTTTGACATAAACCAGCGTGTTCGCCGTCCCAAGGTCAATGGCCATGTCCGCTGTGAACAGGCCGCCCAGATTGCCAAAGATCCCCATGTTTCCCCTGATCCTGTCTGTCAGAATTTTCTACTGCCCGCGACTCGACGGTTCCGGGACGGATGACTTATAGGGTGCCAACACGCCCGATTAAAGGCCTGATTCCGTGACAATCAGCGCCTTTTCGCCTCATTGATAGGGACTTTAGAAGGCAAAATGCTTTCATATCAACATATTTACCACGCCGGGAATCTGGCGGACGTGCAAAAGCACGCTTTGCTGGCCTGGACGCTGCGTTATCTGACGCAAAAAGACAAACCGCTGAGCTACATCGAAACCCACGCCGGACGCGGGCTATACCATCTGGACTCGGAGGAGGCCCGCAAAACCGGCGAAGCGGACGCGGGCATCGAAAGGGCGCGGCGAGAGGCCTGGTTCGATCCGGAACACCCGCTGGCCCGGGCAATCTCGGACATACAGGCCCGGTATGGACCGGCCTGTTACCCGGGTTCTCCCATGATCGCAGCCAGCCTGTTACGCCCACAGGACAATTTGCATTTCGCGGAACTGCACCCAAAGGAATACGCGGCCCTTTCAGGCGCGCTAACGGCCCGAAACGCACGGGTGTATCGGCAGGATGGCTACGAACTGGCGCAATCCCTGCTGCCGCCCACGCCGCGTCGTGGAATGTTGCTGATCGATCCCAGCTACGAGGTGAAGGCCGAATATGGTCGTTTACCGGGGATCGTCGCCAAACTGCACCGCAAGTGGAATGTCGGGGTGATCGCGCTGTGGTACCCGATTCTGGCCGATGACCGTCATAAGCCTATGCTGGCAGCCCTGACCAATCAGGCATTGCCAAAGGTGATGCGCCACGAAGTGATCTTCCCGCCTGCCCGGGAAGGGCACAACATGATCGGTTCAGGGATGTTCATAATCAACGCTCCGTACGGTTTCGAAGATGAAACCGCGCGGCTTACGGCCCTGTTCGACAGGATCTGAGAGACGTTCGCGCAAACAACGGGGGAACCCCCGCCCCGTTTGCCGGCATCAAAGATGCAGTCAATTGGTTTGGGCCCGGCACCGCGCCAAAGCGCGGCGCCGGGCCCAAAGCCGCAAGGTGGTTCTGCGCAGCCGAACCGCCGCGGGTGCGGGAGCATTCGCGCCCTTCAGGTCAGGTCCTTGTAGCTGATCTCACGCGTGTCCGCCCCGGGCCCGGCTTTTGCACGGCGCACGACCAGACGGTTGAGAGCATGGATATAAGCCTTGGCCGAGGCCACAACAGTGTCGGTATTCGCCGACTGGCCGGTTGCAATCATGCCATCCTCTTCCAGCCGCACCGATACTGTGGCCTGGGCGTCCGTCCCTTCGGTGACGGCATGCACCTGATAGAGCTGCAGATGAGCCTCGTTCGGGAAAATCGCGCGGATTGCCCTGAACGTCGCATCAACCGGGCCGTCACCGTATTCCGTGGCGATGACATCCTTTCCGTCAACCTCAAGCTCAACCGTCGATTCTGCCTGACCTCCGGTGCCGCAGGTGACTTTCATCGACACCAGTTGCAGAAAATCGTTAGCTTCGTCATCGTCCAGCGTCATCAGCGCGATGATGTCGTCGTCAAAGACCTCTTTCTTGCGGTCAGCCAGATCCTTGAACCGAACAAAGATGTCCTTGAGCTGGTTGTCACCGACCTCATAGCCCAGCGTGTTCAGCTTGTCCCGCAATGCCGCGCGGCCCGAGTGCTTGCCCAAGGGCAGCGAAGTGCCGGACAATCCCACATCCTCGGGGCGCATGATCTCAAAATTGTCGCGGTTTTTCAGCATCCCGTCCTGATGGATACCGCTTTCATGGGCAAAGGCGTTCTTGCCGACAATGGCCTTGTTGAACTGCACGTTGAAGCCCGACACTGTGGCGACCCGGCGCGAGATATGCATGATCTTGGTGGTGTCGATCCCGGTGCGGAACGGCATGATGTCATTGCGGGTCCGCATGGCCATCACAACTTCTTCCAGCGCGGTATTGCCCGCACGTTCGCCAAGGCCGTTGATGGTGCACTCGATCTGACGCGCCCCGCCGATCACGGCCGCCAGAGAGTTCGCGGTCGCCATCCCCAGGTCGTTGTGACAGTGGGTCGCGAACACGACTTCATCTGCGCCGGGAACGGTTTCGATCAGGCGCTTGATCAGATCGGCGGATTCCAGTGGTGCCGTATAACCGACAGTGTCGGGTATGTTGATCGTGGTCGCGCCTGCCTTGATCGCGATCTCGATAACGCGGCACAGGTAATCCCATTCCGTCCGGGTCGCGTCCATTGGCGACCACTGCACATTCTCGCACAGGTTGCGGGCATGGCTGACCGTTTCATGGATCTTTTCCGCCATTTCGTCCTGCGTGAGGTTCGGAATGGCGCGATGCAGCGGAGAGGTGCCGATGAATGTATGAATGCGGTTCTGTTCGGCGTGTTTGATCGCCTCCCAGCAGCGGTCGATATCCGCGAAATTTGCGCGGGCCAGACCGCAGATGCGACTGTTTTTTGAACGTTGGGCGATTTCGGAAACCGCTTTGAAGTCACCCTCAGAGGCGATTGGGAAACCGGCCTCGATGATGTCGACGCCCATGTCGTCCAGCAGCTCGGCGATCTCAAGCTTTTCGTCATGGGTCATGGTGGCGCCGGGGCTTTGCTCGCCGTCGCGCAAAGTGGTGTCAAAGATCAAGACGCGGTCTTGGTCGGTCACGTTGGTCATGGGATTCTCTTTCTTCTTCTGTCCTAAAGCCTACGGCGCGCGGGCGTCCTCCTCTGAGCGGGCGCGCCGAATGGCACGCTCAGAGGCGGATTAGGATCAGTAGGCCACGCAGCGACGCACCGCAAAAAGCGGTGTCGGCATAAGGGATATCTGCGCGGTTGATCATGACTGTGAGGTTATACAGAGCCCGCAAGGAATGAAAAGAACCAATTTGCGATCCTCTGACCGGACCCGGCCTTTTCAGCCGGGCATTGATTCAGACGGGTATCCTTCTAGGTTGGCGCACATGAAATCAGCATTGATCATCGGCTCAAGCGGAGGAATTGGACGCGCCATTTGCAGGCAGCTGGACCTGCAACAGGTCAGCGTGACCGGGTTGTCCCGCTCGGCCGATGGATTTGACATGACGAAACCCGACGCGGTTCACTCCGCGCTGGACAAGCTTCAGGGCCCGTTTGATCTGGTTCTGGTCGCCACTGGCGCGCTTGAGATCGATGGCCACGGGCCGGAAAAGACCATCCGGTCGCTGTCTTCAACGGCGATGATGGACCAGTTCGCGTTGAACGCGGTTGGGCCAGCCCTTGTGCTTAGCCACGCAAATCGGTTGCTGCCTCGGGATCGGCGTTCGGTTTTTGCCATCCTTTCCGCGCGCGTCGGTTCCATCGGGGACAACCGGCTTGGGGGATGGATCAGCTACCGCGCCGCAAAGGCAGCGGTCAATCAGATCACGCGCACCGCTGCAATTGAACTGGAACGCACGCATAAACAGGCGATTTACGTGGCGCTGCACCCCGGTACGGTCAAAACCGAGTTTACGCGGAAATATCTGGGGCGGCACCCGGCAGTCGAACCGGATGAAGCTGCCCGCAATCTGCTGTCCGTCATCGAAGGATTAATGCCTGCGGATAGCGGCGGCTTTTTTGACTGGGCCGGCGAGCGGATACCCTGGTAGGTAAGGGTCACCCATCCGAAGCGGCCGGTTCCTCAGCGTTTTCCTGCGGAGGTTCATCCGCATCTGTGGCGTCCTGGGATTCGTCAGCCTTTTCCGCCAGCGCACCATTTTCCCAGACACCGGTTTCTTCCAGCCCGTTGGCATATTTCATGGTGCCGTTGCCTTGCCGTTTGTTGTCAACAAAGCTGCCTTCATAAACGTCGCCGGTTGCGTAGGTGGCAATACCATCACCACTGATCTTGCCGTCAATCCAGCCGCCCGTGTAGCTGAACCCGTTTGGCGCTGTGATCGTTCCTTCGCCGTGGCGCTCACCGTTCCGGAAATCACCCTCGTAAACGGTGCCGTCGGCGAAACTGGCCTTGCCCTTGCCGTGCCGTTCGCCGTCAACCCATTCGCCCTCGTATCTGTAGCCGTTGGCAAATGTCAGAACGCCCTGGCCATGGCTGCGGGCATTCTTGAATTGTCCGTTGTAGACGACACCGCTGGGATAGGTCGCCTTGCCGTTGCCTTCGAACACACCGGCGATCCAGTCGCCTTCGTAGATCGTACCGTCCGCAAAAGTGTTCATACCCTTGCCGTGCGGCAGGTCAGCCTGAAAGTCCCCGACATAGGTTGATCCATCCGGATAGATCAACTCACCAAATCCCTCAATCTGGCCTTCGGACCACTCGCCGTTATAGTCGAACCCGTCCGCGCCGAGAAACCGGCCTTTGCCGTGGCGGCGATCATCCACATAGTCGCCTTCATATGTCGCGCCATTCTTGTAGGTCGCCTTGCCTTTTCCTTCGCGCCGACCTTCGACCATGTCCCCTTCGTAGACATCGCCGTTGGCCTGGGTGAGACGGCCCTTGCCGGTGATCAGATCCTGTGACCAGTCCCCCGTGTAGATCATCCCGTCAGAAAGCGTCAGCGTACCCTGGCCATGACGCAGCCCGTTTTCGATATCGCCTTCATAGACGCCGCCTTCGGCGTAAGTTATCCGGCCTTTGCCCTGCTTCACGCCGTCGACCCAATCACCGTCATAGACATAGCCGGCAGGATCCTTGATCATGCCCTTGCCGTGATGGCGGTCATCCTTGAACTCGCCTTCATACCGCATTCCGTTTGCGTATTCGGCGATACCTGTCCCGTTGATGGATCCGCCGGCCCAATCGCCTTCGTAGCTGCCGCCATCGGCAAAAACGATCTTGCCGCGCCCCTCGGGCTGGCCTTTTGCAAACATCCCTTCATAGACCGAGCCATTGGCGTAGCGCGCGATGCCCTTGCCCTTGATCTCGCCTTCGAACCATTCACCGGAATACTCGAAACCGTCCGGCAGGCGATACGTGCCGGTCCCATGACGTAGCCCGTTTTCAAACGTGCCCTCGTAGACGCCGCCAACCTCGTCATCGGCGATGATAACTTCGTCACCCTGCGCGGCCACGTTGACCGCCGTCAGGGCCAAAAGTGAAACGGCTATAGATATGCGAAACAAGTTCATGGGTTTTCACGCCTGGCCGGTCATGCTTTGAATGCGTTCTGTTGCGCAAAACTAAGGCACCACTCAGGGCAGGGCAACGGCTTTTGCCGCATTTGTCTTTTCCTCACGGTGCGATCTGGTAAATGGCAATAGGACAGTCGAGGGCAAGAGGGCAGTATGGCCGACCGTTTCCGCATCACTCTGGCGCAACTCAACCCCGTTGTCGGGGATATCGACGGCAATGCTGACAAAGCCCTTGCCGCCTGGGCACAGGGGCGCGATGCCAAGGCCGATCTGGTGGCGTTGCCCGAAATGTTCATCACCGGGTACAACACGCAGGATCTGATCCTGAAGCCGGTGTTTCACCAAGCGGCCATGGCTGCGGTCGATTCGCTTGCTGAACGCTGCGCCGATGGGCCGGCGCTGGCAATTGGCGGCCCGTGGGTTGAGGATGGCAAACTGTTCAACGCCTATTTGATCCTCAAGGGTGGGCGGATTTCCAGCAAAGTCCTGAAACATCACCTGCCCAATGAAACGGTTTTCGACGAAGTCCGCCTTTATGACGCCGGACCGCTGGGTGGCCCCTATTCGGTGGGCAACACCCGCATCGGCAGCCCGATTTGCGAAGACAGCTGGCACGAGGATGTAACCGAAACGCTGGCAGAAACCGGCGCCGAGTTTCTGCTGATCCCCAACGGATCACCGTATTTCCGCGACAAATACGACATACGCCTGAACCACATGGTGGCGCGCGTTATCGAAACCGGACTGCCGCTGATCTACCTCAACATGGTGGGCGGTCAGGACGACCAGGTTTTTGACGGCGGAACATTCGGCCTGAATCCGGGTGGAGAGCTGGCGTTCCGGATGCCCGTGTTTGATGAAGCGATCACACATATTGATCTGGAACGTAGCGAAGATGGCTGGCGCATTGCACCGGCAGAAATCGTGCCGCAACCGGATGAATGGGAACAGGATTATCGCGCAATGGTTCAGTCCTTGTGCGATTACATGGGGAAAACCGGGTTCGGCAAAGCCCTGCTTGGTCTGTCAGGCGGCATCGATTCCGCTCTGGTGGCGGCAATAGCGGTGGATGCGCTCGGGTCGGAAAACGTGCGCTGCGTGATGTTGCCGTCGGAATATACCAGCCAGGCCTCGCTGGACGACGCCGAGGCCGTCGCAAGGGCGTTAGGCGTGCACTACGATTTTGTTCCGATCTCGGAAAGCCGCGCCGCTGTCACCAATTCGCTCGCCCCGTTGTTTGAAGGTCGAAACGAAGACCTGACCGAAGAGAATGTTCAATCCCGCCTGCGTGGACTTCTGCTGATGGCAATTTCCAACAAGTTTGGCGAGATGCTGCTGACAACCGGCAACAAATCCGAGGTCGCGGTGGGATATGCCACCATTTATGGCGACATGAACGGCGGTTACAATCCGATCAAGGATCTGTACAAGACCCGCGTGTTCGAGACCTGCCGCTGGCGCAATGCCAATCATCGCGACTGGATGATGGGACCGGCGGGTGAGGTCATCCGCCCATCAGTTATCGACAAGCCCCCAACCGCTGAACTGCGCGAGGACCAAAAAGACAGTGACAGCCTGCCCGACTATCCGGTTCTGGATGCCATCCTGGAGATCCTGGTCGACCAGGACGGCTCGATCGCCGATTGCGTGGCGGCAGGTTTTGACGAGGCCGAGGCCCGTCGGGTCGAACATCTGATCTACATCAGCGAGTACAAGCGGTTTCAGTCTGCGCCGGGAACAAGGCTGACCAAACGCGCCTTCTGGTTGGATCGCCGGTATCCCATCGTGAATCGGTGGCGTGACACCGATTGAGTATCGGAACTGACCGTCGCGTTTATGGGTAGAAAACGTTCCCATAATGGAGCAACGGGAAACAGTCCGGTCAAAACCCACTCCTTTGTTTGCTAAGCTGGTCAGTTTGAACGGTTTTTTGCCGTCCGTTGCCGCTGCAGGCTTGTCCGATTGACAATGTTTTGCCACATTTAAGCTGCAATGCCGCCGCATGTGGGGCGAGTGTGACGCATTCCTGGCAGAACAAGATTTCAGGCGATGTGTTGGATTCAAGTGTGACGCATTGATCTGCGAATGTCTGAGTTAACGGTTTGGTGTTACAATGCATGACGAATATGAAAGGCCGTATTACCCGTATCTGCGTCTAAGGACGATGGAGTCCCCGGCACAGGAATTGGACGAGGCCGAATTGGAGGCCGCAATTGCCGCGGTCATGTGTGAGGAACTCTCGCAAAGCACTCCGTCGCTTCAAACAGTACGTTCCGAGTTTCCGGTGCTGGCTTCGGCTGAAGAGTTTTCGGAGCAGGCTGAACCTCAGCCAACCGGCCTGACGGCGACACTTCGTCAGAAGTGGGCCGAGTTTTCGGGCGCGGCGTAGTCCAGCTCACAGAATTTCGCTGGAAATTTTGGTCTCATTGCTTTCAATTGCGGCTCGAGCTGGAGGGCGCGATCGAAAGCAACTGCGCCACGCCCCCGGATCGCCCCTGATACACCGCGAACGGTCGCCAAATCATGAAGTCTTCGGAAAAAGAGACGGGTGCCCGGCGTCTTGTCACCGCGCCCAGAAGGCCTTCGGCTGTTTGAGCCGTTCGTGATTTCAACGTCATGCCAATTTGCAACCCTCGTTACGTGCCACGGTGCTTTGCAATCGACCTACCGAACTGACAAAAATTCCGTCATTTTGACGGCTTCTGGGTGCGATTCGTCAGATTGGCCCCTATGAAGCGTAACCCCTTTCAGCCATTTTCCACGCAAGACAGTTTTTATGGAGAAACTGATGCCCTGGAATATTTGTGTCATCGGGGCCGGCAAGATCGGGCAGATGATCGCGACGCTTTTGAAAGGGTCGCCGAATTACAGTGTTACCGTTGCGGATCATGACCTGAAAGCCTTGGGCGATATCGCGAAAATAGGCGTTGGCACCAAACAGATCGACGCCACTGACGCGGACGGCATGGCCAAAGAGCTAACGGGATTTGATGCCGTCATTTCGGCAGCACCGTTCTTTCTGACCCCGACCATTGCCAAGGCAGCCAAGGCTGCGGGCGCGCATTATTTCGACCTGACCGAAGATGTCGCCGCAACCCAGGCAGTGCGCGAGCTTGCCGAGGGCAGCCAGACGGCGTTCATGCCGCAGTGCGGCCTGGCACCCGGCTTTGTCGGGATTGCCGGCGCTTCGCTGGCGGCAGAGTTTGACGAGATCGATAGCCTGCATATGCGGGTGGGTGCATTGCCGCTGTATCCGACGAATGCGCTGAAATACAATCTGACCTGGTCAACCGACGGGCTGATCAACGAATACTGCAACCCGTGCGATGCCATCGTGAACGGCAAGCTGGTCAAGACTGCACCGCTGGAAGATTACGAGGTTCTGGGCCATGACGGCGTGGAATACGAGTGCTTCAACACTTCCGGTGGCTTGGGCACTTTGCCGGAAACGCTGGAAGGCAAGGCGCGGGCCGTGTCCTATCGCTCGATCCGCTATCCGGGCCATTGCGACATTCTGAAACTGCTCCTGAACGATCTGGGGCTGGAACGCCGCCGCGATCTGCTGAAAGAGATTTTCGAGGCCGCATTGCCCCGCACCGACCAGGACGTCGTTCTGGTTTACTGCACCGCCAAGGGCAGGATTGACGGGGTGCTGCGCGAGAAGTCTCTGATCAACAAGTCCTTTGCCCGCACCATCAACGGACAGGTCTGGAGCGCCATTCAGGTCACCACCGCCGCAGGTGTTCTGGGCGTAGTCGACCTGATGCGCATCGGCGCACTGTCCGCGAAGGGGTTTGTCCGGCAGGAACAGGTCAAACTTGATGACTTCCTCAACACCGAATTCGGCCAGCTTTATCGCGCTGGTGACGTCACCAAACAGAACAAGGCAGCCTGAGATATGAAAGACATTGTGATGACAGCCCAAACCACGCTTGCGAATTTGGATCTGACCGAGGCCGAACTGAACGGCGGCACGCTCAAGGTGACGTCTCCGATCGATGGCAGCCTGCTGGCCCAAATACACGAGCCACCGGTTGCGGAGATGGACGCTGTTTTTGCCCGCGCGCAATCGGCATTCAAAGCCTGGCGTGTTGTTCCTGCACCGCGCCGCGGCGAGCTTATCCGCCTGCTGGGCGAGGAGCTGCGGGCCGCCAAGGATGATCTGGGCGCTCTGGTCAGCTGGGAAGCTGGCAAGATCACCTCGGAAGGTCTGGGCGAAGTGCAGGAGATGATCGATATCTGCGACTTCGCTGTCGGTCTGTCGCGTCAGCTTTACGGTCTGACCATCGCCTCGGAACGCCCCGGTCACCGGATGATGGAGACATGGCATCCGGCAGGTCCGGTCGGCGTGATCTCGGCCTTCAACTTCCCGGTCGCGGTCTGGTCCTGGAACGCGGCGCTGGCCCTGGTCTGTGGCGATCCGGTGATCTGGAAGCCGTCCGAGAAGACGCCGTTGACCGCCATGGCCTGCCAGAAGATTTTTGAGCGCGCGCTGGCCCGGTTCGGCGATGCGCCTGACGGCCTGCTGCAAACCCTGATCGGGGGCGCCGCGCTGGGTGAAGCGCTGGTGGCCAGCGAGGATGTTCCGGTGATCTCGGCCACAGGTTCGACCCGCATGGGCCGCGCGGTGGCCCCCATCGTGGCGCAACGTTTCGGCAAGTGCATTCTGGAGCTGGGCGGAAACAACGCAATGATCGTTGGCCCTTCGGCCGATCTGGAAATGGCGGTTCGTGCCATCGTGTTCTCGGCTGTTGGCACCGCCGGTCAGCGCTGCACCACCCTGCGTCGCCTGATCGCGCACAACTCGATCCGCGAGGAACTGGTGAGCCGTCTGAAGAAGGCCTATGCCGGTCTGCCCATCGGCAATCCGCTGGCTGAAGGCACCCTGGTCGGCCCGCTGGTAGATGAAGCCTCGGGCGCGGCCATGACCGTAGCGCTGGAGGCCGCAAAAGCCGAGGGTGGAACTGTCTTTGGCGGCAACCGGGTGACCGAAAACGTGCCGGCCGGCGTCTACATGGAGCCCGCTATCGTCGAAATGCCCGGTCAAAGCGCGGTGGTGAAGACCGAAACCTTTGCGCCGATCCTTTATGTCATGGGATATGACGACTTTGCCGAAGCGCTGGACATTCAGAATGATGTGCCGCAGGGCCTGTCATCCTGCGTGTTCACCCTGAACATGCGCGAGGCCGAGCAATTCCTGACTGCGGCAGGATCGGATTGTGGCATCGCCAATGTCAACATCGGACCGTCCGGCGCCGAGATCGGTGGCGCGTTTGGCGGTGAAAAAGAAACCGGCGGCGGGCGCGAAAGTGGCTCGGATGCCTGGAAGGCATACATGCGCCGCCAGACCAACACCGTGAACTACTCGGCCGAACTGCCGCTGGCGCAGGGCGTCAAGTTCGACATTTAGGCTTTCGTCCATTGAGATTGGCCGATCAGCCGATCTGACAGGTCAAAGATACAAAACTGAAATTCCCCCGGGTGCAGATGCTCGGGGGAATTTTGTTTCGAATGGGTTTTGCGGGCTTCTGATCCAATATGCCTGTAATGCGCTTCCGCTACATTCCGGAAAGCCCCGCATTTGTGTTCAACAGAAACTGGCGAAAGATCGGACTGCTCGCCGCGCCAATGCCGCGCGCGTTTTCCCCGACCGCTGCACTTTCAACGACCGGCGGGATCAGCCCCCGCTTGTCCTGGTTGGCCAGATAGCGACGCACCCTTGAAACCAGTTCTTCCCTGACCTCCGGCGGGAATGCCCCATCTATGAAGATTGCCTCGAAATCAATGACAGCACAGATCGAGAGCGCGGCTTTGGCCAATTCCTGAGCTGTCGTGCCAATCCACGGCTCAACATACCGGGAAATGCTGCTCCAATCCTGCGGCTTCTTCCAGAGAATGCCCGGATCGACACCCGCTTCGACCAGCCTGTCCTCAAGCAAAAACAGCGAGGCGGTGTCGATCAACTGCTGGCTTTCGCCCAGGGGGCCGGTGGTGCGCATCGCGCCCAGGGCCCCGGCGTTGCCCTGGTTGCCCTCGAACACCGTGCCATTCAAAGCGACCCCGCCGCCGATCATCGAGCCGATGAAAAAGTAGAAATAGTCGCGGTATTCCGCGCCGCGACCGTAGAGATGTTCGGCGTGACACGCTGCTGTCGCATCGTTGACGACAAAAACAGGCAAACTGCTGAACCTGGCCACCTCGGTAAAGAAGTTTACGTTCTTCCAGGACCGGAACTGTTTGGCCGCCAGCCCCGTCAGGTCATGCCACTTCCAAAGCTCGAACGGGGTGCCAATTCCAATCCCGCAAACGCGGTCCCGCAGTTTCCGGGGCTCATGCACCAAAAGCGTTTCCAGGCCAGCCTCCAGAAACCCGAATACGGCTTCTGGCAGCGGGTAGTCATAAGTGGTGGAAAGCTGGCGGCGCGGCTTGCCTGTAAAGTCGATCAAAAGCAGGTCTGCACTGCGCCGCCCAATCTTCATGCCGACCGAAAGGATGCCTTCCGGGTTCAACTCCATCGGGACCGAAGGCTTGCCAACTTTCCCACGTAAAGGGGTTCCACGTTTGAGAATCTCATCCTTTTCAAGTTTGCGAAGGATGATTGAAACGGTCTGAGGAGAAAGGCCGGTCAACCGGGCAACATCCGCACCCGCTGCCGGTCCATGACGTTGTAAAACCGTCAAAATCAGGCGTTCGTTATGATCGCGAACACCGCTTTGACTTACCCCGCCGGTCAGCATTTTAAGTGCTTCTTTCTCCATAATCCCGAACATAACCACCTTGTTTTCTTATGAAAAGATATCTGATCGAATTAATAAATAAACTTTATTTACTTATTGACATCGAGGCTCGAATCGCGGTTTGTTGAATACGACCTGCATTGGAGGATGGAGGTAGGTCTCGCTGGTGCGCCATGCGGGACGACGATGATTTTATGGGAGGACAACATGAGAAATTTACTCAAGCTTGCCGTATCGGCGACTGCACTCACACTGGCTGCCGCATCTGCGCAAGCGGCCGGTGAGACCGTCTGCCTGATCACCAAGACTGATACCAATCCATTTTTTGTAAAAATGAAGGAGGGTGCGACCGCGAAGGCGGAAGAGCTTGGCATGACCCTGAAGGCTTTTGCCGGCAAAATCGACGGCGACCACGAAACTCAGGTCCAGGCGATTGAAACCTGCATCCTCGATGGCGCCAAGGGAATTCTGCTGACAGCGTCTGACACAAGTTCGATTGTCCCCGCGGTTCAGCAGGCTCGGGACGCTGGTGTTCTTGTGATCGCATTGGATACGCCGCTCAGCCCGATTGACTCGGCGGACGCGACATTTGCGACAGATAACTACAAGGCAGGCCTGCTGATCGGGCAATGGGCGAAGGCCAAAATGGGTGATGCAGCAGCGGACGCCAAAATCGCGACGCTTGATCTGAATGTCAGCCAGCCGACCGTGGACGTTCTGCGCAATCAGGGCTTCCTCGACGGGTTCGGAGTGGAATTGGCGGATCCAAATGTTATCGGCGATGAAACAGACGCACGGCTGGTCGGCAGCGACGTGACCGACGGAAACGAAGAAGGTGGACGCCGTGCCATGGAAAACCTTCTGGCCAAGGATTCAACGATCAACGTGGTTCACACGATCAATGAACCGGCGGCGGCGGGTGCCTATGAGGCTCTGAAATCCATCGGGCGTGAAAACGACGTGTTGATCGTTTCGGTCGATGGCGGCTGCCCCGGCGTACAAAACGTTGAGGCCGGAGTGATTGGTGCCACAAGCCAGCAATACCCCTTGCTGATGGCGTCGCTTGGTGTTGAGGCCGTGAAGAAATGGGCCGACGAGGGCGTGAAGCCAGAAAACACACCCGGTAAAGACTTCTACGATACCGGCGTTGCGCTGATTACCGATCAGCCCGTTGATGGTGTGGAATCGATTTCGGTCGCTGAAGGCTTGGAGCTCTGCTGGGGCTAAGCGCAGGCCTGTTGGATGAGGCGCGCCGAAGCGCCTCATCATTCCTTTCGCCAGCAAACCGAAACTTCCTGTACACTAATCTCGTGGGCGGCATGACGCCCACGAAAAGGGGGAGATATGTCCGAAGCAAACCAAAGCGCCCAGGGATTTGAATCCGCAGCCAGCAAAACAGAAACTGTTGCGACTTTTGAGGATCATCGCCACGGCGTTCTGGGGAAGTTGCAGCATCTTCTGCATGTTAACCCGTCCTTTGTGCCGCTAATCGTCCTGGTCGGTGCGATTTTGATTTTCGGACTGCTTTTGGGCTCAAAGTTCTTTTCGCCCTTCGCGATGACCCTGATCCTTCAGCAGGTGCAGATCGTCGGCATCGTGGCCGCAGCGCAAAGCCTGGTCATTCTGACCGCTGGCATCGATCTGAGCGTTGGCGCGATCATGGTGTTTTCTTCTGTCATCATGGGGCAGTTTTCCTTCCGATACGGCATTCCGGTGCCAATTGCCGTTATGTGCGGACTGGCCGCCGGAACCATGATCGGAGCGCTCAATGGCTGGCTTGTCAGTCGCGTCAAGCTTCCCCCCTTCATCGTCACGCTTGGAATGTGGCAGATCGTTCTGGCCACAAATTTCCTGTATTCCGCGAACGAAACCATTCGCAGTCAGGACATCGAGGCAAACGCCCCCTTCCTTCAGTTCTTCGGCACCAAGTTCAGCATCGGTGGAGCAACCTTCACCGTTGGCGTCATATTCATGCTCGTGCTGATCTTTGTGTTGGCCTACGCGCTCAAACACACGGCCTGGGGCCGACATGTCTACGCAGTGGGGGACGATCCAGAAGCCGCAGAACTATCAGGGGTCAATGTCCACAGAACTTTGATGTCGGTCTACATGTTGTCCGGTCTGATCTGTGCATTCGCTGGCTGGGCTCTGATCGGGCGCATCGGATCGGTCTCGCCGACATCCGGGCAATTGGCCAACATCGAAAGCATCACCGCGGTTGTGATCGGGGGTATCTCGCTGTTTGGGGGGCGCGGTTCAATTCTGGGGTCCCTGTTTGGTGCCCTGATCGTCGGCGTCTTCACGCTTGGCCTCAGGCTACTGGGCGCGGACGCGCAGTGGACCTTCCTGCTTATCGGACTTCTCATCATCGCGGCGGTCGCGGTTGACCAATGGATCAGAAAGGTATCGGGCTGATGTCAGACACAACTCCAGTCGTCCAGGGCCGCGGGATCGTAAAACGCTATGGCCACGTAACCGCCATCGACCATTCCGATTTTGAGCTGCGTCAGGGCGAAATCCTGGCGGTCATCGGGGATAACGGCGCGGGCAAATCATCCATCGTCAAGGCAATCTGCGGCGCAACGATCCCGGATGAGGGCGATATCCTGATAGAGGGGAAGAAGGTCAACTTCACCTCTCCGATTGATGCGAGGAACATGGGGATCGAGATCGTCTACCAACAACTTGCGATGTCCCCTGCCCTTTCGATTGCGGATAACATGTTCATGGGCCGCGAGATCCGCAAACAGGGCTTCATGGGAAAATACCTGCGTCAGCTCGACCGGCCAGCCATGGAGAAGTTCGCGCGTGACAAACTGACCGAGCTTGGTTTGATGACCGTTCAATCGATCAATCAGGCAATCGAAACCCTGTCCGGAGGCCAGCGCCAGGGCGTGGCCGTTGCCCGTGCCGCTGCGTTTGCGACCAAGTTCATCATCATGGACGAGCCAACAGCCGCACTGGGCGTGAAAGAAAGCCGCAAGGTGCTTGAACTCATCCAGGATGTTCGGGCGCGGGGCATTCCGATCATCCTAATCAGCCACAACATGCCCCATGTCTTCGAAGTCGCCGATCGTATTCACGTACACAGGTTGGGCAAACGGCTTTGCACAATCGATCCCAAGGACTACACGATGTCCGACGCCGTGGCTTTCATGACCGGCGCCAAGGAACCCCCGAAAGAGGACGCCGCGTGATCGAGCAGGACGTAAAACACGTTTGCGACCTGATCGCCGCCCGACGGCAGGCCGGTGTCCGGATGATTGTCGCAATCGCCGGCCCCCCTGCATCCGGAAAATCGACCCTGGCGGAGGCCGTCGTTCAATCGCTCAATACTGATCAGGGCTCGGGGGTTCCACACGCAACGCTGGTGCCCATGGACGGTTATCATCTGGACAACCGCGTCCTTGAAGCACGGGGACTACTGGCAAAAAAAGGGGCCTCGGAAACCTTCGATGCGGTTGGATTTTGCAAGGCGATCAAGGACTTGCAGTCCGCGCAGCATGAGGTCTTTCACCCAAAATTCGACAGGCAGATGGATCTGGCGATTGCAAACGCGATTGCCGTTCATCCAGAAACTCCGATTGTCGTCGTTGAGGGGAACTACCTTCTGATGGACAGTGATCCCTGGAATGCATTGGCGGATGTCTTTGCCCTGACGGTTTTTGTCAGCCCGACATTGGAAGAACTCGAAAGCAGACTGCAACAACGGTGGATCAAACACGGCCTCGACCCGGTAACGGCACTGCAACGCGCAACCGGGAACGACCTGCCCAACGCCGAACTGGTTCTTGGAAAAAGTCGGAAGGCCGATCTGGTCCTAAATCAGAACTATACCGAATTCGGCGTGCGCTACGCGTTCTGAACCGCCGAGTAGTCAAACCAAAAAGATGCGCCAGATCCTCTCTTAGATCACGCCCCCAACGGCCCCAAAACCCCTGCCGATGGACCGTTTAAAAATACTTCAATGAATGGAAATCGGTCGGTCAGTCGATCCTGTGAAGCGGCATCCTGATATCGAGCAGCAATCAACCAAGCATCCATCTCGGTCGCGAGATTTGGTGGGTGTTAAGGTACCACGGCCCTTCTGTTCTAAAAAACTAATAGACTAGCTCGTCAGAGGACGTTCCATGAAATAGACATACGGCTGCCATTCGTTGGGAAATTCGTCGGGATGTGGTGCGTCCACAAAGCCTGCAGCTTCATACATTGACCGGGCGTGTGTGAGAAACTTCGCCGACGAAAAACGCACACGTTGATAACCGTCTTCGATCAATTGCTCGAACATGTGATCCAAGAGCTGGCGACCAAATCCAAAGCCACGACCATTGTCGTTCACGAACATGCGGTTAAACTCGGCAACTCCGGGACGCGCCTCGTTGTACATCACGCATCCAACCGGTTGATCATCGAGCAACGCGAGAAGAATGCCGCCATGTGGTCTGGCATGTAGAGAGGGGAGATCGTCCAGTATTGCCTGAAACCGGGCCGGGTCCATCGGGTTTCCTTTGGTTGGCCAGTCGGTTGGGTAGTTTTTCCAATGCCAGTCCAACCACTGTTGGCACAAGTCGCGGACTTGTTCGAATTCGGCCTCAGTCGATGCCATTCGTATCAAGACTTCCATTGTTTCAGCTTACCCACCTAAGTCTGTTGGAACACGGTCAATATGAGCCAAGCGCTCTCGCATAGTTCTTTACGCCGATCAGGAGTAAGGATTTCTGACTGAGCGGTCCGCGGACAGGCTCTGCTGATCCCTTCGCACCAGAAGCTCAATGGCGTCAGCGAGATGTTCCTTATCGATATGGTGATCTCCGCGAGCCACCCGGATGCGGTGCGCTTCTATCATAACGTCGGCGTGTCGGCAGCCTTCGGGTGGCTCAAATCGGTACGAGGCCAATTCGATCCGCAGCCCGAGCGGATCACGAAAGTAAATCGAATCCATGAATCCGCGATCGACAGGACCGGTATGCGCGACGCCGCGCGCATCAAGCCTGGCCGGAACCTGCCAGAATGTCGCTTGGCTTACATTCAGGGCAAGGTGGTGCAGTGACCCGGTGTCTTCGGGAACAATGGTTGGGTCACGCTTGCGGTCCTCATTTGTGAAGACGGTAATCAATCGACCGTCACCGGGATCGAAGTAAAGATGCCCCTCATTCGGATTGTCGAGGTTCGGTTGATCGAATACAAACGGCATACCCAACACACCTTCCCAAAAGTCGATCGAGGTTTGCCGATCCGCTCCGACAAGCGTGATATGGTGAACTCCCTGGGTTTGGATTTTTCGCAGTTCGTCGCTCTTTTCCATTGCCGTTACCACCCTGTTTTGACTTTAGTTATCATACAACGGCGGAACGCCAGAACGAACCATCGGTTTCGTCCGCAAACCAGACCTTGGCTTTTTGTAAATTTGGACCCGCTGTCGGTACTTGAGCGGACGCTCGACGGACACCTGAACAAATGAACGGTGACATTACCGGACTATATGTCACTCGCAGGAAAGCGTCCGGTTGCTCAGGCGGCATCGATTTAGTGCGTTTCCTTTTGCGTCAATCGCCTCCATCGACCAACTGTCTCCAACCTCTCTGGTCAACATCAGGAAGCCGAAATCACTGTTGTTGACCACAAGACTTGCCAGGCTTCCGGCGACTTCAACATTGGTCAAAGCCCCTGTTGGCATTGGATCCAGCTGTGTCCCGCCGTTGCCGCTTATCCCCTGCACCGGCCCATCTGCCAAATCGATTGCCTGAAACGCGTGAATATGGCCAGACAGGACAAGGTTCAATGTTTCTGGCATGGCCTCGCCAAATGCCGCGCGCTGCGTGTCGTCGCCATCGATCAGTTCACCGAAGGCACACATGTTTACCCAAAGTGGGCGATGAGTGAGAAACCAGGTTTCGCCACTGATGTTTGCAAACAAATCCCCGGCCATTCGACCATATTCGGGCAACAGATCGGGGCTGCTTTGTGGTGCGGGACCGGTGGACGAGTCGAATGCGATCAGATCAAACCCGTCGACAGAGGCTACCCAGGGTTCAGTCACAGCCGGACAATCATCCGGAACGAAACCAGGTGCAAAATACCGGAACCACCCTTTGTCGCCGCGTCCGCAACTTTCGTGATTGCCTCTGACAAATATGAAGGGGGCAAGAGCGAAAAGGGTTTCGGCCGGGTCCAACCAATCTGCAGACCAGGCCCGGAAATTGTCACCAAAAGGGGAACCACCGCACTTTTCCGGGTCTGGGCAATCGCTTGATCGGTACAGGTAATCGCCAACGTGGATGATCAGATCCGGTGATCTGGATGCAATTTCTGCCGCAATCGATTCCAATGGCCAGGCAACCGGGTCATTGCAGGCCTGAGCGCTGCCGCCCCGAATGCGGCAGCCGGTATCTCCAATCACGACAATCCGCAGGACGCTTGGATTTAGAATTGGCAGCGCGTTTCCCTCAAGCATTATCTGTTGCGCCCTTTTTGGCGCGCGATGCTCGCAAACGGTTTCCGGGAACTGGCTAACTGGCAGCGCCCTTTTTTTCATGGCGACAGAATGGCCGTCGATTTGCAAAATAGGGCAGTCAGGCGATGTAGAGGTTGCGCGTACAACAACTTCGTCATCGGGCCCAAGCTGGACCCAATGATGCACAACATCAGCGACAGAAGACGCAGCGCCGAAACAAAGCAAACTCAATGCCGCGAAAACGAGTGAACCGGTCCTGACCAACACGCGGGTACCTCTTTCGAAGAATGTCACAAATCTACGGTCGGGCCCTTGAAAGTCCAGTGTACATGAAATCCTGCTGATGCTGGTCGGAAGGAAATCCCGTAAAGCTGCGATGTGGATTGCATCCAGTAACCGAGCCCCAAAGTTTGTGACAATAGCGGAAAACACATCTTTGGAAATGAAAGGCTGCTGTGCCTGCAACTTGCGGTTTCCACACTTTTTTGATTGATGGCCGCCGCAAACCAAAAGCATTCCATTTACGTTCTACATTGCAGCCACTTCGAAGCAACAACTGCCGTGGTCTTGGCCCCCTTTGACACAAATGAAAATTACTTGTGTGATCAGGCGGTACGGCGGCAAAACGATCTGGAGGAGTGAGTTCTGATGTCAGTGGGAGTAAAAGTCGTAGCGTTCGTGTTAGCTGCGGGTAGCGTAAGTGCGCAAGACAACCGGATAGTCCACGATGGTGAGTTCGCATATCTGCGTGCCCAATTTGGCGAGCAGTGGGACGCGCAGGACGTTGAGATCGACGCCCGCCTCGAGGAGTTGCGCGAGGCAAACGGCGATGCACCTCCTAACATCCTCTACGTCCTGATAGACGATGTGAGCTTTGGCCTAATGGGCAATCGGGCCATGAATTATGTTGCGGGTTTCGACACGCCCAACATCAACCAATTCGCTGAAGAAAGCCTTTCTTTGATGCGAATGTACACCGAGCCTTCATGCACACCCACGCGCACAGCTTTCCTGACCGGACGTCACCCCGTGCGTGCCGGTCAGGAAGAGGTGAAGGTTGCTCTTGTCGGAGAAGGCCTTTCGTCCGAGGAAGTGACGCTCCCCGAGGTGCTCAAACAAGCTGGTTACAATACCGCACATGTCGGGAAATGGCATCAGGGCGATATCGAGCAATCCTTCCCTCATAATCAGGGATTTGATGTCGCCTTCTTTCCCGTCCACCAGCAAGTGCAACTCAGTTTGATGACACGCGAGGCTATGGTGGCCAACAATATGCTGGGCTTCCATTCCTCGGGGCAGTCCAATCAGTTTGCGATCGATGAGCGTTTCAAGCCGTACGGTCTGGTGACCGGTCTGGAGGCCGAGGCGGGTGGATTGGCGCGTGAGGTCGACATCGAGGCCGGCGAGGAATGGACCCAGGCACATTACGAGCGGATGAACGAACGCTACCAGCAGCAAATACTTGAACAACTGGAACGATTGGCTGGCCAGGATGCGCCGTTCTTCCTGCAATACTGGCCGCTGTATCCCCTGAACTTTGTCTACTCAGACCAACAACGGACCAGAAACGGCGGATTCATGGCCGACAAGATGGAGGTCATCGATGATTGGTTTGGCGAGGTGATCGCCAAGGTGGATGAACTCGGTATCGCTGAAAACACCCTGATCGTCTTCATGGCCGACAATGGGATTTTCAAACAATACTCTCCGAATTCAGGAATGCAGCAATTGATCTATCGCGGCGGAAAAGCCGAACATCTGGAGGGCGGCGTTCGGGTCGACGCCTTTGTCCGCTGGCCCGGTGCGATTGAGGAAGGCAGTTATGCGGGCGATATCGTGCACGTATCAGACCTTTTCACCACCTTGGCCAGAATTGGTGGCGCCAGCGCCTTCATTCCGCGCGACCGCATTATTGACGGCATCGATCAAACTGCGTTGTTCCTGGAGGGAGAAGGAAACTCGCGCAGGGATTATGTCTACATCTACGAGGGCCCGGTTCTTCGCTCTGTTGTGAAGCAGGAATTCAAGATGCACATGCCACCGCCCGGTGTTCCCGGCGCGGCAGCACCGGTCTTCAATCTCCTGCGCGACCCACGGGAAGAGATGCCGGACATTGGAGGCTCGCTTTGGTCTGGTGCGTCCTTTCAGGACATGGTCAAGCGCCATCAGAAAATGATCGCAAAATACCCGCACCTGCCACTCGGCAAAGGCGTTCCCTATGAGGGAATTGAAAACCTGCGCCCGGAAAGCGAACTGGCCCGCGAGGTCTTCGCAAGCTGGCAATGACGTTCATTCCAGGTGATCGCCCAGGCGTTCGTCTGGTATCGCTAGCCCATTTGCCAACGGACATTGGTCCTGGGCAACATCGGTTGCCGGACATCTCAGCCTTCTGGAGTATACCAGATTGGCGAAGTGTAAGCGCGCTCCTGTGTTGAGGTAGGCACATCTGCGGGCAGTTCGTCCCCGAACCGAACGGCAT
>NZ_JBQFLX010000022.1:0-86341 GCF_056531525.1 Ruegeria sp. N11 | reverse complement strand
ACCGGGCCGCGATGTTTATGCGCTGGAGGCGGACTGGCTGGCCTATTGGGCCGCGTCAGGGCGTCCGCAGATCAGAAATCCGCAGCGGGCCTTTCTGGGATATGTGGCCAAGCGGGTCGCGGGGCGGGGCTAAGGCGCGCGGAATTACGGGCGCCTTGCCATGCATTTGCAACAGCAATGAAAGATGTCCCGGCGGTTTCCCGGGTGTCACAGGTGCTCAGCCCGAATAGGCGTGATCCTGTTCCCGCGTCTGCGGCTTGAAAGACCTGATGGCGAAGATCACGAGGCCAGCCGCAAGAATGAACACCCAGCCTGACAGCATATAGATCCCCAGCACCATCAGGACGGACATACCGGAGTACAAAGCAATCCCACTGGCACCCAGGCCGACAAGGACAGCTATTCCGAGAATTCCCATCATGTTATCCGGTCCTCCGGCATTGGTTTTGGCCGCGTCAGTTTCCAAAGTGGCCGTAGTTGTGCCACCGGGTGAGTGCCCGGTATGATTCCGCGCCGGAATCATGGCAAAACTGTGAACCACCTTGGGTTAAAATTTGGTTATTTTACCTGACGGGGCTTTGCCCCAACTACTCGTTCGACACTGCCTGTTTGCAGACATTGGAATGTTGGGTGCACTATTTCGCAAAAATTTTATGGCGGCAATCCGTGGTCGCCCAAACCCTCAAAACGTGCAAAGCTCCGCCGATTGGCGCGATTTCATGGGTCCGAAACACGCCGAAACGGGTGTATTGGGGCCTAATTCCCTGTCCGCCCGCCTTTTTTGCGATCCCGGTTTCCGGGATATGGCCGGGCTGATCACATCTTTACCAGACGCCCGTCCGCCACCCGGATTCCCTGTTTTTCGAAAACATTGCGGGTGTCGAACACCAATGCCGCCTCGCGTGCGACCAGATCGTAATCCGGCGCGCTGTGATCGGTGATGACGGCCACGGCGGCATAGCGTTTCAGGGCTTCACCCGTCAGCGGCTGCGAGGTCCGCCCGGCCAGCTGCGGGTATTCGCCGCCTTCCGGCAGGCAGGGGAAATACGGATCGTGGTAATCCACCTCGGCCCCCAGCTTTTCCAACTCGTCCAGCAGGACCAGAGCCGGGCTGCGGCGGGTATCCTCGACATCGCGCTTGTAGGCGATGCCCATCAGCAAAATCCGCTGCCCGGTCAGGGGCTGCCCGGTTTCGGCCAGCGCAGACCCGTTGCGCGCGGTCAGTTCCGCGGCCATCCGGGCCGCCAGCATCTCGGGTACCGCGTCATTGCTGGTGCGGGCCAGATTGATAAGCGGCGTATCAGATCCTGCATCCGCGGCGCGCCAGGCCAGATAGGCCGGAGACACCGGGATGCAGGCCCCACCAATGCCGGGGCCGGGATAGAAGGGCATGAAGCCGAACGGTTTGGTGGCCGCGGCCTCAATCACCTCCCAGACATCCACGTCCATCGCTTCAAGCGCGGTCTTCAACTCGTTGACCAGCGCGATATTGACGGTGCGAAAACTGTTTTCGACCAGCTTCACCGCCTCGGCGGTTGCGGCTGAACTGACCGGCACCGCGCTGGTGACGATGGCGCGGTAGAAATCCTCGACCAGTTGCCGCGACAGCGGATCGTCGGCACCGACCACCTTGGGAATGCTGTGCGTATCGAACTTGTCATTGCCCGGGTCTTCCCGCTCGGGCGAAAAGGCCAGGAAAAAATCGGACCCTGCCCGCAGACCGCCCGCCTCGAGGATGGGCTGAACCAGCGTGGTCGTGGCGCCGGGCCAGACGCTGCTTTCCAGCACCACCATCTGACTGGGGCGCAGATGCTGCGCGATGGTCTGCGCGGCAGCCACGACAAAGCGCATGTCCGGATCCTGCGCATCGGTCAGCGGGGTCGGCACGCAGACCAGCACGATATCGGCGTCAGTCAGCGCAGCGGCATCCTGCGTTGCGCGGAAGCGCCCGCTGTTCACCGCCTGCGCGATCCGGTCCTGTGCCAGATACGAGATGACCTGATCACCCTGATTGATCCGCGCAACCCGGTCGGGGTTGAGGTCGACGCCGGTGGTGTCGAACCCTTCGTCATAGGCGGTCAGCGCCAGCGGCAGGCCGACATAGCCCAGCCCCACCACGGCAACCCGCGCGTCGCGCGCCGCAATACGTTGTCTGAGGGACTGATGATGTGAGGTTTCGCAGTTCATAATCTATCCTGGTCGTGCAAAGTCAGACTGAAATCAACTGACGGGCTGCCCGGGAAAACAGGTTCGGTCTCGACAACAAGATGAAGGGTCTGACAGACAAAGCCAATAGATTTGTTGGAATCCAGAGAGGTCGTTCGAGACTGTTTGACGATTTGAGACAATGCGCCCATTTCCATCATTCTGTTAATGCGTGTTCCAGGGTGAAGACCCGGTTTTCCACCGTTAGCGGCGGGGTATTGCGATTTTCCCAATACCGTTCCTGACGGTGCCACGCAATTGGCGCAGGCTTTGGCGCAGGGCCAGATAAGCCTTGCTACGCCCGGCCAGATGCGCGCGCCAGCGGGCGATATCAGTGAAATAGAACATTTCGAGCCGGGGCAGGTCGTGAAGGTCACAGCTTGCCCTGGCCACGCCCAGCCGTGTGCCGACGGATGTAGCGTAATGGCGGGCGATGCAGCGCCGGACTTCGGGGGAAGACGCACCATAGGGCGGTGCGAAATGGCGGATGGGGTGACCAAGTCGGTCGGAGATGTCCTGCCCTGACCGGGCAACCTCGTCCTCAAGGGCATCTGCAGGTAGGGTGGTCAGGTTGGGATGCGTGATGCTGTGCGCGCCGAAGAATACGCCTTCTGCGGCCAGATGCGCGACCCGGTCCCAGCTCATCAGCGCGCGCGGAGGGGCGTTGCAGCCAGACCAGTCCTCCGGTTGTCCCATACATCCTGAAGGCAGGTAAACGATCGGGCGAAAGCCGTGATCGCGCAGGATGGGCCACGCGACTGTGGCAAAATCGCAAAACCCGTCATCGAATGTGATGACGACCGAACGGCCCCGGGGGGGCTCGGCCAAGGCATCCGGTGATACGATCGGTAATCCGGATTCGGCCAAGGCCTGCATCTGTGCGGCAAAAACCTGCGGCGAGATCGAGGTTGGCCCCGGGGCATCCGAGATCGAGTGATACATCAGGATATCGAACTGTGGTGTGGTCACTGCTCAATCCTCGACAACATGGGTGGCAAAGACGTCGCGATAGGTGCTCCATTTCGCACGGTCGACCTGCCCGTCAGGGCCGATACAATCAGTGGCCGCGTAGGCCATGGCAAATGCATGATGCGTATTGTCATGGGCAAACAGGCCCTGCCTGCCAAAGACCAGAAGCCCGTCAAGCTCAAGTAGCCATTGGTCCACTGTGTCGAACCGGCTTTGGTAATCGACGTCGTAGACGGGGTATGCATGGCCAAGCCTGCGGGTTTCGCAGCGCCGCACCGGCACGGTAACCGGCAGGCCAAGCTTCCCCAGCCAGCCGGTGAACTCGTGCCCCAGTTCTTCGTCCGACATGTTCCACCACTTTTCATCAGGGTCGCAGGGCAGTTCCGCACACAGCACGGTAACACCCATTGGATCAGAGCTGGCCGAGTAGTTCTTGGGTTCAGACATCCGGCTGATGGGGATTGATGTTTCAGGGAAGTAATGCGCGTCGAATTCCGTGAACTGGTCGGCCTCCAGGATAAGATAAAGCAGGATCATGCCGCGGAACCGGATAGCACGGGCGGCCTCAACCACCTGGGCGGGCGGCGCGTCGATCATGCGTATCAGTCCGGTCAGGGGGATGGTGGACAGGATCAGATCGCCATCCAGCCTGGTTTCGCCGTTTTCACCCTGAATGGTCAGCCCGGTTACCCGGTCGCCGTCGCGTTCGATCCGGGTGATTTCGGTCTCGAATAGGAATTCAGCACCGTTTTCGCGGGCACTGTGCAGCATGGCGTCGGAAATCTGTCCGAACCCCTTGCGCGGGTAAAAGAACCGCCCCGCCGTTTCATTGCGCAGGCCCGGCATCAGGCGCAGCATTTTCATCAGGATTTTTCCGACCGAGCCGCTACCGACCCGGCGCTCGGCCAGAGTGACTGCCAGCTTGTCCGGGTCCAGCCCCCAAAGCTTTCGTACGTAAGGGAAATAGAAGTTTTCCGAGATCGTGGGACCCAACCCGTCATAGAGCACGGTGGAAAACGTCTCGGGTCCTGCGCTTTTCCGGCGAAAGGGTTTCAGAACCATGTCGCGGATCAGCGACAGCGCAAAGGGCTTGGGTAGACGCATCAGCGCATCGGTCAGTTTCAGCGGGAAGTGAATCCATTTGCCGCCCAGCCGGATACGCCCGTGCCGGGGGCGCAGCAGCAGATCGTCGCCCAGCAGTGTTTTCACGTCCTGCAGCACCTCGGGCTCTGCCGCCGGGTGAAACCGGTGCGAGCCATAATCGCAGATCACGCCTTCGATCGGGAACGAGGCCGAGTTGCCGCCCGCGATGGCGGCGCGTTCGATCACCGTGATGCGGGCCTGGCCAGTCAGGGCATGGGCTGCGGCCAGACCGGCAGGTCCGGCACCCAGAATGATGATATGAGGCTTGTCGCCCCCTTCGGGTCGGGAAACATCCGTCACTTGCACTTTTCCTTTTGGGAATTTGCCGGGGCGCTGAACCGCATCCCGGACATGGTCAGAACCAGCGCGCCTAACCCGCCCGCTGTAAACAACACAACCTGCCAGACCAGCCCGGCAGCCACCACCGCCGGGGCGCTGGCGCCGAAGGGGGCCAGAAATCCAGCCAGCGTCGCCTCGCGCAGGCCCAGCCCGTTCAGCGACACGGGCAGGACCGCGATGATCTTGGCCAGCGGCCAGGCAAATATCCATGGCCCGGCCGCCACATCGACACCAGCGGCCACGGCCAGCCACCAAGCCAGCATGACCAGCAACAACTGGATCAGAACCGATGCGATAAAGGCGATGCCCAATGTGCCGGGTTTGCGCCCCATCCCGGCCAGCGCATCGGCCAGACGATGGGCAAACCCCTTGCCGGGCAGCGACGGTACATAGCGCCAGGGCAGGGGCAGCAGGCGCGGCAAAGCGACCATGCCTGCCAGCGCCGCCAGCAGCACCAGCACCACCGGCCAGATCGCATGCCCACCCTCGGCGCTTTCCAGTGTCAGGACCAGACCCAGACAAGAGAGCGTCAGAAGCGCCATCATATCGATCAGCCGATCCACGGTCGCACCCGCGACAACCTGCGCGCCGTCCTTCATTGCGGCCTGCGCCAGACCGGCGCGCACCGTGTCACCTCCGATTGCCCCCGGCAGGCACAGATTTGCGGCCAGTCCGGCAAAATGTGCCCGGACGGCCAGCTGGGCGGCAAACCCGCGCCCCAGCAGTAGCCACCATTTTAATGCAGCGCCCACATGGGCCAGCAGGAACAGGATCAGCACGCAGACAAATACCCAGATAGGGATCGCCTTCAGCGCTGCCACGATGGCATCGGCGGGCAGAATCCAGAACAGGACCGCCAGCACCAGAACCGACCCGGCCACCCGGATCAGCCAGCGTCGTTGATTTGGGTCAGAGAGCATTCTGCCGCTCACCTCACGGTCTGAGATGCAGCCGCGAGATCATGTCGGCGATCAGCCCCAGCGACCAGATCATGATCGCCGCCAGGAACGAGAACACCGCCGTTTCGCTGAGGTTCCAGTACGTGATGTCGATCAGAAGCTTCACCACGCCCAGAACAAAGAACGCCAGACCCAGCGGGATGAAAACGCGCAGCGGGTTGAACAGTGTGCTGATGCGCAGGATCAGGATGATGAAGTTCAGAAAGTCGATCGGCCGGATCTTCGATTTACCCACCCGTTTGCCATATTCGATGGGCGTATAGATCATCCGCTTGCCGTTCGATGTCATGCACAGCGTGATGGTGGTGGTGAAGGAAAAATTCTGCGGCAGCAGCGGCAGGAACGGGATCAGCTCGGATTTGCGGAAAACGCGCAGGCCCGAGTTGAGGTCGTTGATCTTGCGCTCGGCCAGGAACGAGGCGAAGGCGAACAGGAATTTCTTGGCCGGTCTGCGCAACAGCGGCACGTTCTTCATCGCAGCCCCCCGGTCGCCCACGACCATATCCTGATCGCGGCACATGGCCAGCATGCCTGGCAGATACCGCGCGGGGTAAGTGCTGTCGGCATCGAGAATGGCCACATATTCATGCTGCGCCATCCGCACACCGCGCTTGAGGCTGGCGCCATAGCCGGAATTGACGTCGTTATAGGTGACGGTGGCACCGCTGGCCTTGGCCTCGGCGCGGGTGTTGTCCTGGCTGGCATCATCGACCACGATGATCTCATAAGGAATACCCAGCGGTTCGAGATGCGCCCGCACATCCTCGACGGTATGACGGACGGCGTTTTCCTCGTTATAGGCGGGGATGACCACGCTCAGGCTCATGCCCGATGTGTCCGGTACGGCCAGCTCTCCGGCGGCGGTTCCGCTTGATGTGGATGTATCAGTCATTTTGTTCATCGAGGTGAGCGATCCCTTATCTCAAAATCTGTTCAAAGCTCGGGGCACCGACATTCTATTTCACTAAAAGGGCGGGCCTCCTGATCTTTGCAGTTCCATGGTATTCAAACCGGTTCAAACTGAACATATCTTGTAAATTTGGCAAAATTCGAACGATCAGCCGTTAAGTTTCGATTCTTCTTTTCTGCGGGAGGGCGGATGGGTGCTGCGCGGCGGGCTGGCCCGGATCATAGCGGATATCGCGGCTCAGCGGCCGATAATATTCCGTGCAGCGAGAAGACAGAGAAATGTTTCTAAAACAGAATATCGCAACATATGAACAGTTACCCAATCAATCGGAAAATCACGTATGCCCATTCTGGGTTTTCGCGGCATGAAGTCCAGAACAAGCGTGCTTGAAGCTCCAATTTTGTGTTTTGCGTGTCTAAAACGGCAACAGATTTGTGCTCCTCCTCGCTTTGGGCTCGCCGAAAGCGTCAAATACGTCCAAGGGCTTTCATGAAGCTTGCCTCGGCCAATTCCGCGCCTTTGTCCCAACTAAAGTTTGTGGCCTGTGCCAGGGCTTTTTGCGAGAAATCGTTTTGCAGGCCAGGTTCGGTCAGCAGCCGGATGGCCTGATCCGCCAGTGCCTGGCTGGACAGAGGGTCGAAATACAGCCCGCCATCGCCCACCACCTCGGGCAGGCTGCCGCGATCCGAGGACAGAACCGGGGTGCCGCAGGACATCGCCTCGAGCGCAGGCAGGCCGAATCCTTCCCAGAGCGAGGGGAATACCAGCGCGTCGGATGCGTTCAGCAGGGCGGCAAGATGTGCATCGTCGATCTCGCCGGTAAAGACGATGCTTTCCGAGCGCGCCGCATCGGCAGCGGCGCTGGCCTTGAGGTCTTCGACATTGTCCCAGAACCGCGCGCCGGTGGTGCGCCCAACGATGGCCAGACGCGCATTTGGCATGCGTGCCAGGATTTCAGGCATCGCCTCGATCAGCCGCAACACGTTTTTGTGCCGATTGAAGCCGCCCACATAGACCAGCAAAGGGGCATCGGGCGGGATGTTGTATGCCTGACGCGTCTGGGCCAGAAGCTGCGTGTCGTGAATTTGCCGAAAAATTGGCTCTGCCCCTTCGGTGATAATGTCGGTGCGATCTGCGGGAATGCGCAGGATACGTTCCAGATCCTTGGCGGACGCCTGCGATATCGTCATCACCCGCGTCGCCTGTTTCTTGGCCAGCCAGCATTTCGCTTGCCACAGGCGGAAGTTCAGCTTCTTGGGGAAGATGAGATCGGGAAACCGTTCGGGAATGGTGTCATGAAAACACACCACTGAGGGCCGCCGGGTCAGTTGTGGGAAATAGGAATATACCGCTGGGTAGAAGAACAGATCGCAGTCCATCCGCTGTGTGGACCGGGCCATGGTGATCAGATCGGCTCCGCCGCGCGCCGAGGTCCCGGAGGAGGCTTCTGACATTGACCTGTCCGATCCAGCGATCCGGATATCGACACCTTCGGGCACAGGCCGCGTAGGCTCCTGATCGAACAGCAGCGTATAGCGGAACCCTGTTTGCCGCGCGGCCAGTGCTGGGATCAGATTGCGGGTGAAACGTCCAAAGCCACGTTCATTTTCCCAGGAGCTGGCGTCTACACCGATATGCAGCATGCTTTTGCCTTGATAGCGGCCTTGAAATTCGGGCCATGGGGTTGCGTTTCAAATAATGGGCATGGCGTCAGCCAAACCGATTTTGCAAATAGTCTGCTGTTGCTGCCAGGCCTTTTTCAAGCGGGTAGTCGGGCTGGTAACCCAACCGCGCCTGTGCATGTGCGATGCTGCAACTGCCTTTGGCGGCAAAAAGTTCCAGCAGATGCCGGTCGGGATAGGCTGCGCCATCGCCTGACGCCATACGCCTTTTGATGGCGCGCACCAGCGCTTCGAACCGGTCCCGCCCCAGCAGTGTACGGCCAAGCGCTCCGATCCGGGCCGCAGTCGAAATGGTCTCGGGATCCGCATCATGAACGGGCTCAGGCCCCAATCGGTCCGAAAGGGTCTGATAAGGCTCATATCGCAGATCACCTTTGCCGATGATCCGGGAATAGCCCGACAAAAGGTCGGACCATGCAATCGGTTCAAGCCCCGAGATGACAAAGCGTTCCTGACCCAGATCCTCCAGGACCGCCGCCCGGAGAATGGCCTGCACCACATCATCGACGAAAACACCGTTACACAAGCCCTCGGGCCGCGGCAGGATCTGTGTTCCGGTAGCAAGATTTTCCGTCAGCTGATCGGTCCACAAGGCGCTGCCGGGCCCATAAATCAAGGTGGGTTGAAGGATGGCTGCCGGGACGGGGCCGGCCATCAGCTGTTTCTCCATCTCGAGCTTGGCCTGACGGTATGGGCTGCCGCCTGGGTGTTGTACCGGGCTGGTTTCATCCAGATCCTCGTTGGGCCAGACATCATAAACCACGATGGAACTGGTATGGATGATCCTTCCGATGCCAGCGTCCTGTGCTGCGCCGAATAATGCGGCAAAATCCGACAGGTTCTTCTCAGAAGTGGCCCGCACATCATAGGCCAGATGCATCAGTATGTCGTGGCCGCGCAGGGTCTCTGCAATCGCCACCCTATCACCAAGAGCTGCAGTGACGACAGTGACGCCCTTTGCCTCAAGGTCTTTCGCGCCATGACGGCTGCGCAACAGGGTCGTTATCCGTGCTCCGTTTTTCAGAAGGGCTGGAACCAGCCGCGCCCCAAGAAACCCTGTCGCGCCGGTGACAAAGACTGCCTGCCCCTGCAATTTTTCCGAACCTGTGAAGTTCACTGTTGCCAATCCCTCTTCAATTCAAACCTAGGTATGAAATCGTTGCGCCTCAGGAGCCTAGCGCAGGGTGGTTGCGCATGCTACTCCGCTAACAGATGATCTGCTGTTATAGATGTCCGGGGTGTAACACCCCTAGGTTTTTGAATGAGGAGTTTTATGAGGATCGGTGTGATCGGCGCAGCCGGCAAGATCGGGCAGATGCGCGTGCAGACCATTATCGACAATCCCGACACCACGCTTGCCGCCGTTATGGATACGGATATGTCCCGGGCCGAAGCTGTGGCCAGTGGTGCGCCGGCCTTTACCGACGCGGACAGGTTTTTTGATGTCGGTATGGATGCGGTCATTATTTCGACCCCGGCGCATGTGCGCGAACCTTTGTGCCTGATCGCGTTCGAGCGGGGGTTGCATGTGCTGGCGGAAAAGCCGCTGGCCACCACGGCCGAGGCCAGCAGCAGAATCGTTTTAGCAGCCCGGGCGGCGGGCATAGCCCTGGGCGGTGGGTTCAACATGAGATATTATCCGGCCTTCTCATATGTGAAGGATGTCATCGAATCGGGCCAGATCGGAGAGGTCGATCATGTGCGCATCTATGGCGGGCATGAGGGTCTGACGAAATTCGTGCATGACTGGGAGTACAAGTCCGAGATTTCAGGCGGTGGCGCGCTGTGGGATGTGGGGATTCACATGACCGACATGGCCCGCCATATGCTGGGTGAAATCACCAGCGTTTACGGAGTTGCCACCGAAAAGGTCTGGAATGAGCCGGGCTCCGAAGACAATGCGATAGCGATCTTTAAAAGTCCCGGAGGTATTCCCGCGATCTATCAGGCAACCTGGACAGATTGGAAAGGCTACAAAAGCCAGGTCGAGGTATATGGCAGTAAGGGCATGGTGCGCGGCGCTTATGCACCGATGGAGACACTGCTGATCACCATGGATCGTCCGGGTGGCAAGCCCACCCGCCAGCACCGCCGCTATCCCGGGATCATGCTGCGGGAAAAGCTGAAATCCTGGAGATCCACGGCACTGTTGTCTTTTGCCGATGAGTTGCAGGAATTTGCCGGGCTTTGTGCGGGCCAGACCGGTTTGCGCATTTCCGACGGCCACGCCGCCCTGCGGGCGATCGAGGTTGCGGATGCGGTGCGCGAAAGCAGTGCAACCGGCCAGCCGGTCAGGCTTGATGCGCTGGGGGACATGGCCGCATGACATCTGATTGGTTTCCAGACGGCGCTTGGAATCCCGACCGGGCCTTGTCAGTATCTGCCTTGAAGAGGCAGGGTTTTTCCAGTTGCAGGAGCTTGCGGTGACAGATCATCCAACGCTTTCCATCGTCGTGACTATTGTCGATGGCGGCTCTTACCTGCGCGACTTTTTGCTTTCTGTTACCGCATTTGAAGACCCACCGTCGCTGGAACTCATTGTACCTTATGATGCGAGCGTCTCAGAGGCCGCCGAATACGCAGTAGAGTTTCCGGATGTAAATTTTCTGGACCTTGGGGTCATCACGCCTGCCCGTCCGATAACGTCCGAGGCAGGTCAGCATGAGCTTTTTGACCGCAGACGCGCGGCCGGGCTGGCTGCCGCTACCGGTGACGTGATCGCGATTCTCGAAGACCGCGGGCATCCGCACCCCGACTGGGCCCGCACCGTCATGCGCCTGCATGCGGAAACGGGCAAGAATGTCATTGGCGGGGCCATCGACTGTAAGGAACCGGTCTCACTGCTGAACTGGGCGTTCTATGTGACCGACTTTGGCCGCTACGGCTTGCCGTTTAACAGCGGCCCGGCGGAATGGGTTTCGGACGTAAATGTGACCTATAGCCGGAAGGCATTGGAGGCGACCCGCCATCTGTGGAAAGAACGGTTTCGCGAGCCGGTCGTTCACTGGTTCCTAATCGAACAGGGTGAAGAATTGTTGCTGTCCAATGAACTGGTTGTCGATCATATCCGCCCTCCGGCAAGGCTGGGCCAGCTGCTGCCCGAGCGGTTTCACTGGGGGCGACTGTTCGGCCATATCCGGGCGATGCATATAAGTGGCCTGAAACGGCTTGCCTACATCCTGTCCAGCCCGCTGATCCCGCCGGTTCTGTGGGTGCGCCATGGCCTGACGCAGGTGAGCAAGGGGCGGCTTCTGCGATACCTGACAGCGCTGCCCTATATCATCATCCTGACCATCGCCTGGACCTGTGGCGAGGTCTGGGGCTACGTCACGCGGCGGCCCTGAGCGATGCAGGCAACCGGACCAGAATACGACGTCATCGTCATTGGCTCCGGCGCAGCCGGCGGATGGGTTGCGAAAGAAACAAGCGAGCGCGGCTGCCGGACATTGATGCTGGAGGCCGGGCGCGCGCTGGACCCTCAGGATGATTTTCCCGACAGCAACCATGCAGGCGGGTCCCGTGTCAGCATCCTCAGCCGTGTCATGGCGATCCTACGGGGGCAGCATGTGCAAGCGCGCTGCATGTCCTTCACGCCTCTGACCGGGCATCTGTTCGTCAATGACCGGCAGAACCCTTACACCACGTCGGGCGGGGCCCATTTCAACTGGTTCCGGTCCCGCCAGGTGGGCGGGCGGCTGCATCTGTGGGGGCGCAACGCACTGCGCATTTCGGATCACGAATTCAAGGCCGCCGAACAGGATGGGTTCGGCGACGGCTGGCCGATTTCCTATGCCGATCTCGATCCCTGGTATGGCCGGGTTGAACAGTTTCTGGGTGTAGCGGGCGAGGCGGCGCAGATCGAAAACCTGCCCGATGGCATCTATGATGCCCCACATCCGCTGACCAGGGCCGAACGCACGCTCTTGGACGAGCTGGCGCGGAAATGGCCGGATCGTCCCGCCACCACCTGCCGGATCATCCGCCACGTGCCCGCGCGGACACCTCTGCCCCTGACGGCGGCACAGGCGAGCGGGAATTTCGAGCTGCGCAGCGAGGCAGTGGTGTCAAAGATCGAAACCGACGCGCAAACGGGTCTGGCGACCGGCGTTCGCTATATCGACGCGGTTAGCGGGCAGGAACACACCGTGACGGCGCGAATGATCGCGGTCTGCGCCTCGACTATCGAATCCGTGCGGCTTTTGCTTAATTCCCGCGGGCCGCAGCACACGCAGGGCTTGGGCAATTCATCGGGCAATCTGGGGCATTACCTGTCAGATCACCTGATGGTCTTTCGCGCCGGAACCCTGCCCGAGGTTGAAGGGCTGGGCTCCGATCACGACCCCTACGATTTCGGCGCACAGTCCGGCATCTATATCCCTGGGTTCCGCAATCGTGGTGGGCGTAAGGATTGCGGATTTCTACGCAGCTATTCCCTTCTAGGATCCGTCGGACGGATTGAACCGGGGTGGTTTTTCATGGCGATCGGAGAGGTCCTGCCGCGTGCCGAAAACCGGATCGAGCTTGATCCGAACAAACGCGATGCGTGGGGCATTCCCGCGCCGAAGGTCACGCTGCGCCATTCCGACAATGAGCGCGCGATGGTGCAGGACATGAACGACACGCTGAAGGATGTCTCACAAACTTTCGGTCTGCCCGATGATCCGCTGGGGCGCGAAAGCCTGGTCTCGAAACTGGCGTATAAGTTGGCCGGACCGCTGGTCTATACCGCCGACGGGGCTTTGCAGCCGGGGTCGTCGATCCACGAAACCGGAGGGGCATGTATGGGCGATGACCCTACCCGGTATGTGCTAAACGGCGATCTGGAAGTCTATGACTGTCCTAATGTCCATGTAACGGATTCGGCGTCGTTTCCGACTAATCCGTTCCAGAACCCGGGCTTGACCATCATGGCCCTGTCAGCCCGTGCAGGGGCGCGGATCGCCGAGAAAGTCACTGCAGAACGGGAGCGCGACATATGACCAGTATTCAGGTGACCGAACCGCGCCGGGGAAAACTGTGTGGGCTTATTTGCATCGTGGCTTTTCTGCTTGTAGGTCTTGAGCTGCTGGCTGGGATAATGGTTCTGGTCGCGTGGACCGCCCGGAAGGACCTCGATACCGCCTTGGCTGCGGCACAAGGCCAGAGCGAACTGCCCTCTCCGCCAATTTAGGCGCTCCAAAAGGTTGCTCTTTTGGGAACATCACAGGTTTTGCCGCTGTGCTGGTCAGGTTGCCCAGAGGCGGGTGTTCAGCGATCGCACCGAAATGGCCGTGCTGCCGCCGGTTTACTTCCTGCTTGGCTCGCCTGTTTCCGAAGAAGATCGCCATCTGCATGTCTACAACCCCCCTTGATCTGGCAGCAGTTGAAATTTGCAAACCGCGAAGGACCCAGACGGCTGGTTCAGATTTCGCGCCATGTGGTCACCTTTGATCAGGGGCGGTAGACGCAGGCTGACCCGGATTGGCAGGCCATTACCGGACGTCCGTCATATATGCCCGATCCGGGCGCCAATCATCGGGATGACCAGCCCGCACTGCAGGTCGATTGGGAGGATACACAGGCATATGCCGCGTAACTCAGCGTAAGGACTGTGCAGATATATTGCCTGCCGATTGATGTGGAGTGGGAATAAGCGGCGCGGGTCGAAACCGTAACCCGTTATCCGTGGGGCAACGAGACCAGCCAGAACAACGGGGCCTGCATTGGATGCTCGGACCTATTGGCGGACATGCGGGTCAGCCCGGTAGGCCAATATCCGGCAAACGGGTTCGGCTTACATGACATGAGCGGAAACGGCCATGAATGGGTCGAGGATGTTTTTGAACCCTACCATGATGCGGTGAAAGTGACCGCCGCGCCGCATGTCCCTGACGAGAATTGTGAATTCCGCACCATTCGCGGCGGCGGCGCGCAGGATATTGCGCCAAGCGCGCGTTCCGGGTGGGCCCGCATTACTACAACCGGGGTGAGGGGTTCGCCATCCGTATGGTGCGCGAGATGACCCCACCTGCGAATTAGCGCCCGATCAGATCAAGATACGCCTGCTCGAACCTGCGATGTTGATAGTCGAGATCGAACTGATCCTCGCGACTGCGCACCAAAGCGGCGTGTGCCATCTCTGAATATTTCGGCTCGTCTTCCAGAATGCCTGTAATGGCCTCGCAGATTGCAGCCGTGTCTTCTATTGGGGCGATTGCTCCGACAGTATCGTCGATCAGCTCGAATACCCCGGAACAGGCGGTTGCAACGGCAGGTTTGCCAACCTGAAACGCCTCGGCGATGGCAATCGGTTTGGCCTCCCAGCGTGAGGTCAGCAAAAACAGGTCCGATGCCTGCAGATATAGATGCGGGCGTTCTGTCCGGCCCGCAAAAAACAAACGGTCATCCACTTGCTTTTTACGGGCCAGGTTGCGCAGCTTGTCTTCCTCGGAGCCGTCTCCGGCGATCACGAAGCGATAACCGGGGCGGTTCTGTTTCAATCTTGCGACGCAATCGATCAGGGTGTCGATGCCTTTCTGATGGGTCAGCCGCGCGATTGTGACGATCAGATGCGTGCCGTCCCCAAGAAGCTTGTTCCGAAGGGCAGCGATTTCTTCAGGGGCGTTCGCGGGCGGGGGATGCAGGCCAAGCCCGATGACGCGAATGTGCTCACGGGACACGCCGCCGAACTTTTCCAAGTCCCGAGCGGAATATTCGTTGGTGGTGAAGACCATGTCGCAATGGCGCGCGATTTTGCAGAACGACGGAATACGCTCGGGTGCCGCTCCGTGATAGGTGATGACAATAGGGGTCCCTATCCCGACCCGTGCAATCAAAGCGACCAGTGCCGGTGCCGATTCATGACAATGAATCAGATCGACGGGGTTTTGGGACAACCAGCGCCGCAGACGCCAGGCAGATTGCAGGGCATATCTGATACGCCGCAATGTTGATCCGCCATCTGCCGCAACATAGCGTGTCGGCAATTCCAGAAAGCCCGGGTTTTTACCTGGCCCGGCCCAGACATCGGGTGTGCCGGACAGAAATATTTCATGCCCGCGCCCGCGCAACCAGTCCCGCAGGTCCAGAACATGTCTCTGTATCCCGCCTGCGCCATAGCGCGTGGCTATTTCAAGAACACGCAGAGGGGGGGAGGGAACGGTCTCTGAACGGGAAGGCACGGTGAAGAAATGCTTTGTGTACAGGGTTTTGATTTGGGGAAAGCATAGTTAACCCCCGGCCGGTTTGCCAGCTTCCCAAACACAGCGGCAGTATTGCCGGCAAATTGCAACCATCGCGCAACACTGGTCGCGGGTCCTGTGCAACAGGCGCCTTAAAAGTGGTGCTTGCGTCTTTTCGCCGACACAATACTGTTGTCATATGCCCCGGATTTAACGGTTGGCTGTTTTGCGCGAATGAAGTCTTTACGCATTCTGATGTTCACCACATTTTACCCGCCCTTTTCCTTCGGTGGCGACGCCGTAGGTATTCAGCGCATGGCCCGGGCGCTGGTGGCGCGGGGGCACGATGTGACGGTGGTGCATGACGAAGACAGCTATCTGATCCTGGGCGGCAAGCTCCAGCCCGAAGGGCCACCTGACGGGGTGCGGCGGATCGGGTTGCGCAACCGCAATGGGATGATGTCGAACCTGCTGACCCAACAGCTGGGCCGCCCGGTGGTCCATGCCGCCCGTATCCGCGAGATACTGGCCGAGCGGCAGCCGGATATCATCTGGCACAACAACACCTCGCTGATCGGCGGACCCGGCCTGTTGCCGATGGGCGAGGGGCTGAAGGTTTATGAGGCGCATGAACATTGGCTGGTCTGCCCCACCCATGTTCTGTGGCGGCATGGGCGCGAGCTGTGCGAGGATCGCCAGTGCCTGCGCTGTGTGCTGAATTATAAACGCCCGCCGCAGCTGTGGCGGTATACCGGCGCGCTGGACCGGGCGCTGGATCATATGGATCTGATCATCGCCAAAAGCGAATTCAGCCAGACCAAGCATCGCGAATTCGGATTGCGTCAGGACATGCAGGTGCTGCCCTATTTCCTGCCCGATCTCGACCAGGACGCGCTGCCGGAACCGGCCACGCATGAGCGTCCCTATTTCCTGTTTGTCGGACGTTTGGAAAAGATCAAAGGGCTGCAGGACGTGTTCCCGGCCTTCGACCGCTACCCGGATGCCGACCTTCTGATATTGGGCGATGGCGACTACGCGGATGAGCTGAAAAAACAGGCTGCGGGCAATGACCGGATCAAATTCCTGGGCCGAAAGACGCCTGAGGAGCTCAATGCCTATTACCGCGGTGCCATTGGGCTGATCGTGCCGTCGGTTTGCTATGAAACCTTTGGCATCATCCTGATCGAAAGCTTCCGGTTGGGAACCCCGGTGATCGCCCGCCGCCTGGGGCCGTTCCCCGAGATCGTCGAACGGGCAGGGGGCGGATCGCTTTTCGAAACCCGGGACGATCTGATCGCCGCCATGCGCGCGTTGCAGCATCAGCCGGATCGCCGCGCGGCGCAGGCAGCCGCTGCACGCAAGGCTTTCGTGGACATCTGGCATGAAGCCCCGGTGCTTGAAGCCTATGGTGCAGCGCTGGCACGCGCGGCGCATGAGAATGGAAATCAGGCGCTGGCCCGTGCGCTGGAGGCGGGGGCCTTTGAAACCGGAACCGGATAGTCGGACAATTACAAAGTTGCCGGGCCGTAAGGGGGGATTTTTATGCAGCTCAATAACGCTTCGAACACTCGGGATGGCGGGTCCTGGCTTGGGCGTATCGTCCGATGGACGCTGCGGTTGTTTGGAACAATGCTGTTCGGGGTTCTGCTGATTGCACTGCTTGCGGTCGTCGTTGTTGCGACGGTCGTGATCGCCAATACGGCGGTGCGCGATCTCAATACCACCTTACGGAAAACCGAAGAGCACGAGGAACTGCCCGAGCCGGATCTGTCGGGGATCCAAAGCGCAGCCCTTTTCGCAACCGCCCAGTTTTTTCCTCTGCGCCAGCCCGGGGATGAGACGGTCGAACCGGGGCGTGTTTTCCGCGACTGTGCCGACTGCCCGGACATGGTCGAGATTCCCCGGGGTTACTTTCTGCTTGGCTCTCCGATTTTTGAGAAGGGGCGGTTTATGCATCTTTTTAGCTACCCGCCGCTTCGGCGCCAGTTGAAGCATGCCAACAGGGAAGGTCCGCGACGCCTTGCCCGAATCCCGCGCCCTCTGGCGTTTTCGCGCTATGAAATCACCTATGGGCAGTGGCTGCAGGCCCAGGCGGACCCGGACTGGCAGACGATCACCGGGCGCGAACCTTACTCTCCCGACCTGGGGGCGGATTATCGGCCCGATCAACCCATGACCATCGTCGACTGGAGCGATGCAAAGGCCTATGCCGCATATCTGAGCGCCAGAACCGGCCAGACCTATCGCCTGCCAACGGACGCGGAATGGGAATATGCCGCCCGAGCGGGCACAGTCACCCGGTTTCCATGGGGAAACGATATCGGCAAGAACAACGCCGCTTGCGTCAACTGCTCGTCCATATGGACCGAACGCGGGCCGGGTCCCGTTGGCCTTCATCCGCCAAACGGGTTTGGATTATATGACATGCACGGCAATGGGTTCGAATGGGTCGAGGACTGTTTCGAAGATTACCATGACCCCGTAAAGATCGACGGCTCTGCTTTTGTCGAGAACGAAGAGTGCGAGTTCCGGACAATTCGCGCAGGCGGTCCGGCGGTAGCGGCATGGCAGAACCGTTCTGCGTTTCGCGCCGGCCCGCATTACTATAACCGGGGTCATGGGCATGTGATCCGTCTGGTGCGGGAACTGGACTGACCGGGCCATGATCTCAGGGGACCAGTGTCCCGATGCGATGGGCGTTGGCCATGACCGAGAAGGTGATGGTTGTGGCCGGGATGCTGGGCAGGCTTGAGGCATCAACGACATGAACCCTGGACAACCCTTTGGGCCGCCCCAGAATATCCGCGTCCCCTGAGCCGGGATCAGATGACATCGGAACCGACCCGCCCACATGAAACCCCGAACCCGGCTCTCCAAGGCGGGCGGCTAAGGTCAGGGTCGAAAGCCCTGCTGTATTCAACGCTTTGGCCAGTCGAGACTTGACGGTAGCCATGATATGCCCGGTATCGGGGTTATGGACAATCGAAGGGGTCAGACGCCCGTCCGGCGCAAGCGACAGATCAATCCGCGCTGAATGCTCGGAATGCAAAAACACCTGTGCCACGATCAGCCGTTTCGCCAAGGCGCGCCACAGCGGGGCCGAGCCGGGCAGTTTGGACCCATAGGTGGAAATCAAATCATGCGCGTAGAATTCATTCCAGGTATAGATCTGCGCATGAATCAGACGCTGGGATATGCCCGGATCGGCAAGTTCCACAAAGGCCTGTGGCAGCGTGTGAAACGGCACTCGATCCGGCTGACGTGGCGCGCGCCATCGGTGCAGGCTGGGCAGAAAGAAGTGCTGGCTGTCCCTGAGGGTTAGAACCCGGCTGCGGCCGGAATCCGACGCTAAAATCAGCCGAGCCGTCTCCAGTACGCCTGCCGCGATAAAGAGGCGGTCGGCCTTTAGGGTTTCGCCGTCATCCAGTGTCAAGGTTACGCCGTCCGAAGTTTCCTCGAACCGGCGGGCAACACCGGACCGATGGCTGAAACCCGACCGATCGCGCAGATTGGCAAGCGTATGTCTGGCAGACCAAATATAGCCCCATGGACAGCCATGCAGACACTGGCCGCAATGTTTGCATGCTGGGTCTACCGCCAGCCGGGCGGTACCGGCGTGAACACCCAGCTTTACGAGGTCCGATTTTCTCTGATCCAGCTTCTCCAACAGCCGGGCAGCCTGAGGCGATGGAGGCAGCGCTGTTCGGCCCTGCATGGAAAAGACGGGTAGAACGGTTTCCAGATCGTCGCGCCGGCCGCTGACCGGCATGAACTCTGCCACGGCCTTGTAATGGTGGGCGAGATCGTCGGTGTTTATCGGCCAGTCCGAGATATCTTCGGCCCGGTTGGGCAGAACGGCTGACCCCCACAGATTTGACAGCCCGCCTTCGGCGCGCGAGGCCCGCAATCCGAACCCCTCTGCCTTGGTGAGGGTCTCTGAGGCAGGTTCCATCGCGAAGTCCGAGCCAAACCGGCGAATTTGTCGCGGCGGTGCACGGAACTGCGGGGCTTGCCAATTGGTGAGCATATCCTGTGACCACTCAGCCGGTGATATGCTGGCCATTTCTGCCCGGCGTGCGGCGGCCTGCCGATCCGGAACCTGCCCTCCATCCAGCATCAGCACCTGCCGACCCCGCGCCAGTAGGGCACTGGCGACCGAGACTCCGGACGGGCCGGACCCAATAACCAGATCAGTCATACCCGCGGCGTTTCAGAACAAGGATGTCTCCGTCCCCCAGAGTGCCGGAGAACCGATGGACCAGTTCAAAAACGGGCCCGATATCGTCTCGTAATGTCGGGATCATCCTGTGTGAGCGCGTCGGAAACGGTACAACGAGAACAACCGGCCCGGGATAGGCCAGCGCTTTGTCATAATCCTGCTGCGACATCAGATTGCCCCAGTCGGCTTTGAAAAAACCTGTAAACAAGGGGCCGCTATGGCCTACAGAGTAGACGCCTGTTTCGGCTGTCCTGATGCTTTCGGCCATTTTGTAGGCCCCCGCCATGTCTTGTTTGGGGGACGCATAGTTGCGCTGGATCAGGACGAGCGAAATCAGCACCATCACAGCGGATGTGGCAATGAATAGATACCGTCCAAGCTCGAGCCGCCCGATGATGCGGCCTGCAAAACCCGTGCAGGCAGAGACGCCAGCCACGATCAGGATTAGGATGAAGCCAATATCGGTGAAGAAAAATCGGGGCCAGATGCGCATGCCCAAAGCCAGCAGAAAAATCAGCAACAGTAGGATATGGGCCAGTACCATGGGGGCAAAAAGCGGTGCCCGCCAATGCATTGCCGCAGCCCCGATGCAGGACACCGTCACCATGGCCAATGCCATCAGCAAGGGCAGAACACCTGCGGCGCCGATCGCGGTCCGCACCCCTTCGAACACGGTCCAGATCGGGTTTTGATATTCTTGCATCAGATCAACTGCGGATGTCTTTGACACCGTTCTCACGGTGTTAAGAACATCCGGGATCACAGGTGCATAGAACGCGGCGAGCAGCAACAACCCGACAGCGGCGCCGATCAAGGGTGACAGAACCAGATCGCGGGGCAACTGCCCCTTCACGGCAAGCGTGATGACAAGGACAAGCCAGACGAGCCCTTGCGCGGCAAAGAAAAACGCTCCGGTCAGATGTGTAAAGACAGCTGCCGCCAGAACCAGGCCATAGGCGATCCATATACCGCGCTGTGGTGCGTTCACCCCGCGCAGGAAGAAAATCATGCCCAGGGTGCTCCAGAAGGCCAGTTCAGTATAGCCGCGGGCGTTCTGGGAAAACCAGACTTGATGATAGGACAGGGCAATCAACAGGGCCGAGACATGTGCCACGGCCACCCCGGCCACGTCCCGGGCAAGCCACCAGATGGCAAGGACGGTACCGGTTCCGAACAGCATGGCCGGAAGACGGTAGGCCCAGATCTGGTCGCCGAACAGAGATGCGGAAAGCTTGGATTGCAGGGTGAACAGATAGTGGTTGTTCATCGAATAACCCTGCATTATGTCGGCCCATGGGCCGCTCACATAGGACTGGATTGTGACGATCTCATCATACCACAGCGGCGCGTTAAGGCCGATCAGGCGCAACGTGACGGCCAGTGCCAGAATAGCCACCAGCCAGAAATAATCGACAGACCTGAACACACTGTGCTGCATGGCAGAGTTCTATGCTGTCATCGGAAGACGCATTTCACTGGCGATATCGTCAATGATCTGGCTCAGGGGCAGCATCGGGCGGAACCCGGTGATGCGTTCGAGTTTTGACACATCCGGCAGACGCCGTTGCATGTCCTCGAACCCTGCAGGGTAAACCTGATCATACGGCACCAGTTGTATGTCAGAGGCAGATCCAACCGCCTTGATGATCTGCTCGGCTAGACCTCGGATCGTGACTTCCTGATCTGTGCCGATATTGAAGACTTCGCCGCGGGCCGCAGGCGTGTTCATCAGCCGGCACATGGCCTCGACGACATCCGCCACATGTCCAAAGCAGCGCGACTGCTCACCTGTGCCGTGTACAATCAACGGGGCATTCTCAAGCGCGGATTTTACGAAGTTGGGCAGAACCATGCCATAGCGCGCGGTCTGGCGTGGCCCAGTGGTGTTAAAAAACCGCAAGATGGTGACGGGTAGGCCGGATTCGCGCGCATGGGCCAATGCCAGAAATTCGTCCAGAGTTTTGGCACAGGCATAAGACCACCGCAGGTTCCTGGTCGCCCCGATGGTTAGGTCATCGTTTTCCTGGAACGGAAATTTCGTCGTTTTCCCATAAACTTCCGAGCTAGACGCTATGAATGTATGCGCCCCTTTTCGCAAAGCTGCGTCCAGAACGTTTTCCGTACCAGCAACATTGGTCAGCATTGAACGGCTGGGCTCATCCATGATCAGTTTGACTCCGACGGCAGCGGCAAGATGGAACACCACATCGGCGGGTTCGACCAGCTTGGCGACCAGCGCGCGGTCCAGAATGCTGCCCTCGACGAAACGGAACGCGGGGTGATCCGCAATCGTCGCAAGGTTGGACATCTGCCCGGTGGAAAGATCATCCAGAACCGTGACCTTATGGCCATCCTGGATCAATCGTTCAGAAAGATGTGAGCCAATAAACCCGCCGCCGCCCGTGATCAGAATATGCATTTGTACTCGCCAGACCTACTCAGAGTAACCAATTGCCCCGCTTATAACACGTTGCATTGAGCGCATCTATATTCCCTGATCGCATGTAGCGACCGAATGGAATTTCGATCTGCATATTGTGATTTAGCGAGAAACAATAAGGGATGTTCCTGCACATTTTGCAGCGGCACACTTTATGAGGACTGTTCGGGGACTGGGGCCGCCGGGCGGATTAAAGAACGCAACAATTCCAGCCTGTCGCGCAGGCATAGAATTGCCAGCCCTGTAAACAGGATTAGGCCACATAAGGTGCCCGCTACAAGCACTATCAACTCAGAGGTTTCGGCCATTTGGCGGCTGGTAAGAAAAACGCCGACCGCCATGACGGCTGCCAGAAGAAACGGAGCGATGTGCAGGCGCACAAATGTGCCGGCCTTGAGGCCAGCAATGACGGCAAGGTTGCGAAACCGCAGGGGCCAAAGAATCAGAAACGCGGTCACAAAACCCGCCGCAATGGTCGGAAGCCCGAAGGGCACGGCAAGATAGATAAGGGCGATGCTCAACCCGACTTCGCACCAGGCCAGCAGAGCCAGAATGCCAACCCGGCCTGCTGCCAGACAATAGGTTTGCTGTACCTTCTCGATGCAGAGATACAGCCCGAAGACCGACAGAATGCTCAGCACAGGGGCCGCCGCAGCCCATTTCTGCCCGAACAGAACCGTCAGCGCCGGCTCGGCCAGAACGGCCAGACCGGCAAAGGCGGGAAAGACCACAAGCCCGGTCATGCGCATGATGTCCTGCAACAACGCAGCCGCGTTTGCGCCGTTGCGCATGACCTGGCTGAGGGCGGGATGCGCCACCATGCGCAACGGGGTGGTCACCAGAAAAGACGCAATCTCGACCACCCGCCAGGCGATTGAAAACAACCCCGCCTGTGTCGGGCCAAGCGTGGCCCCGATGATGACCGATGGCATCTGAACCGCGATCAGTTCCGCCGCGCGCAGGCCGATGATGCGGTGTCCGAAATGCAAAACCTCACCGATATGCGCAAAAGATACGCTGAGGCCCGGGCGCCACGAGACCGCCGCCCAGGCCATGATCGCGTTGACGCCAACTTGGGTGACGCGCTGCCCTGCAAGGCTCCAGACACCAAAGCCCGAAAGCGCCATGCCGATCCCGACCACCCCGCCTGCAATGACGCCACAAACCGCGCGCAGGGCCAGCGCGCGAAAGTGCATCTTGCGCCGCAGCAAGGCAACCGGAACCGCCGCTAGCGCGATCATGGGAACGGTTGGTGACAGGGCGACAATAAGCGGGGCGACCTGTGTTTCGCCATAAAATGTCGCGATCGGCCCTGACGTGGCAAACAGTAGGCCCGCCAACCCCACACCAAATGCCACCAGCAACCAGAACACTGAGTTGAGACGTTGGGGCGACAGCGCTTCATTCGTCAGCAAAATCTCAGCGACGGATTCCCGTACTAGGAATTCCAGCAGCAGGACAAAGGCCGCGCCCATTGCCAGAATACCGAATGTCTCGACCCCCAGAAGCCGGGCCAGCATTGCGAATATGACAAAGTTGATGGCTTGCTCAACCCAACCGCCAGCCGACATCCAGGCGACGCCCTTGGTGAATTTCCGTTCAAATGACATCGCTATCTAGTCGCTTCAACATAGATGACACTCCAATCCGGCTAAGCATCGGCGGCAGGATCACAACACGTAGTGATAGAGCGCGGCGGCAAAAATGCCCAACATCAAAAGGACATAAGCCCATCGGAACAGACCAAGCCCGGACCAAACCCGCCGTATCGTGCCGGTATTGTCCGGGGTGGGTCCCGCCTGACGGGCGGCAAAGGTCAACATACCACTTAAGGCCACACCAAACCCGGCCAGACCAAAGGCAACCCAGATCAGTTTAGAAAACAATCCTCCCCAGGTTCCGAAATGCAGCTTGTCGACCAACGTCTTAAAACGAGCAACGCCGGTATTGTCGGCAGGTGTCAACGTAACGATCACATCCATCGTGACCGGATCGATGACAACGCGGGCCGCCCCCATCAGAGCCGGCCCGCCATCCCATGAGCCGGAGAAGATGATCCCGTCGCGCGGTTTGCGGGGTGGCACCATGACAGAGGGATCGAAACCGGGCAGGGCGGTGCGGGCGATGGCCTCGGCTTGATCGATACGTACGCCACCGAACCCGGCGGGCAAAACCTCGGTGCGGTCCTGCGCGGGGCCGGGGGCGGCCGTGTGTCCGCTGATCCCTAAACCGCCCAGGAAAAACACAAAGCTGGTAATGGCGATCAGCAGCATCAGGATCGCGGACCAGACCGCTAGCAACCTATGCAATCCGCCAAAATATCCGCGCCTGCCTGACCGGTCGGATGGGGCGCGGAAGAATCCTTTCCAGAACCTTCTGTAACTGAGTAGGCCCGAGACAATCTGACCCAGCATCAAGATTGAGATCCCCGAAACCAGCAGATATCCAATGCGATGATCCAGCAGAAGGTTATCGTGCAGGTCCCTGAGCACCGAGCGGAAGCCGAACACACGAGTGGTCTCGACGACAGCGCCGCTTGTGGGGTCCGCCCAAACGACTTTTGCGCCCTGAGGAGTGCCGACATAGACCTTGTCGGCCAGCCATGCGCCGGGGTGCTTTTCGATCACGTTGATCGCTCGGACCTGTTCGATAGATTTGACCGTGTCGTAGATGGTGCCAAAGCTGGCCGTTCTGTCCTGATCCTGAACGGCGGTCCAGACATTGGGGAGGAAGATCAGCTCAAGTTCGCTGGCAATGACAAGAACGGACCCGGTCAGAAACAGGAATGCCATGAACAGCGATAAGTGCAAACCCAGCCATGTATGAACTGTGAATGTCAAATTGCGAAACTGACGACCCATACGCGCAAAAACCCTTGTAAGAGGGAACAAAATCCGACCTGTTCCGGTAGTTGTCAACCAACCAGAAAGGCTGGCGCGGGTTTTTACTTCTGATCATTCAGCGGCGTGGCTCTGGCTGGCGGTATCAAGCTTGCGCCGGAAATCATTGGCAAACATCGTCCGCGTAAACCGGCCCAGCCCCGATGCGTGCTCACCAAAGGTTTCGATCCGCGACAAGAGCGTTGCCTTGATGCGCGTATCGACCTTGGTCTGGAAGTCGCGGGGGGCATCGAACCTGTAATCACTCAGCGATCCGGCATAATCATCGGCCCGCCAGGATTCGACGTCGAATTGCGAAGTCCAGACCGGTTCGCGTTCCAGATTGTCGGTGAAGGGCACATGCAGCATCACCGCGTCATAATAACTGATGATCGAATCCAGCATGGCCTGCGCATTTTGATTGCCCGGCCCCAGAAGATCTGAAATGGAGCGTTTCAAAAAGCCGATCGCTTCATTGAGAACAATGAACCGACCGATCATCGAATATTTGCTGAGCAGGTTGCCACCTAGTTCCCCGCTGATCAGATCGTCGTAGTTTTCCTTGGCCCAAGTAACGCAGTCGGCGCGGGTTTCAAACAGCTCGGCCTGGTTCTCTTCCAGATAGCCCGCGACCGCATCGCGCAGTTCCTGCGGCGCTTCGCCGAGGATTTCCTGCATATATTTGACGACCTGAAATGGTCGGATGCCGTTGGCCTTGGCCAGCCGAAAGGCTTCGTCGAAATTGTCCTCATAGTAGAAAATCGTCAGCAGTAGGTGAAAAACCCGCGTATCCAGGTAGTCCTGGAACGAGAAATGTTCCGACTCCACCACCATCTCTTCGGTCTCGACCACTGTATCAGCGGTATATTTGCCTAAACAGCGTGCCACCACACGGTGACGAGTCTTGAAACCGAATTTCTCGCGGCTGTCCGGGTTGGCCAGCGGGGCACCATGCAGCAGCATCAGCTGATGCGCGGCCACCCGGCTGACACCGGTTTCGATCAGCTGATCCACCGCGTCCATAAAGGATTCCCGGGTCTCGCCCGGCATGCACAGGATCAGTTCGCCATAGGATTGCATACCGTTGGCGTGCAGTTCCTGCTGCACCTCGGTATAGGTATCCAGGCTGATGTTGTCGCGCTTGATGTTCTTCAGAACCTCCGGATTCAGGGATTGCACCGACGAGGTCATCGGCAAGCGGCCCTTGGCCTTGCGCATCACCTTGATGATCCGGTCACCCCGGTTCTTGCCCGTGGTCGTGCGGATGTATTTGGGCCAGTCGTATTTCTCCATCAGATGGCCCAGATAATCGGCCACCTCTTCATCCTGCAGGTACATGCCGAAATTGTCGTCGGCAAAACAAAGCGGGCTGGCATGGTTGATGCGGGCCACGATGTAATCCAGATCGGCTTTGGTCCGCTCGAACGAATGACGGAACACTTTCGAGTTCGATTTGACCGCCGAATTGCAGAACGCGCAGGTAAACGGGCAGCCCCGCGCCAGTTGCATCAGCGCAAACAGGCCGGTGTCAAAGAACTTGTCCATCAGCCCGGCAAGATAGGGCGAGGGGATTTCGTCCAGATCGCGGATGCGGGGCGGTTCGCCGCCGCGCAGGATTTCTCCGGTGTTGGGATGTACGTAAAGCGCGCCGTCGACCGCTTCTTCCCACATGCCTTCGCGGCGACCGCCGACATCGATGAAACGTTGCAGCGTGCTCAGGAAAGCGCGCTCGCCTTCATAGGTCGGGCCGCGCACATGCATGTCGATCTGCGGCATGGTCCGGATCCAGCTTTCCTGCTCTTCCTCGGTCAGCGGAAAGTTGGGTCCGCCCATCAGGGTCAGGATGCCGGGATCGACCGCTTTCACATAGTCGGCGAAGGACAGGGCCAGATGGTGGTTCCAGGAGTAACTGGAAAAGCCGACCACGTCCGGGGTGGCCGTGTCGATCGCGGCTTTCAGCTCTTGCGGATCGCGGAAGATTTCTGCCTGAACAGGTGTTTTCGATTTGGCATAAGCGCTGGCATATGTAGCCAGATTACCGACGCCCAACGGATAGGTGTCCGACGTGGCGGTCACAAGGTTGTGGCCCAAATCGGCTAGATAAATACGCATCAAAAAAACCCTTATATCGCTAACCCAATTAACCGGATACGGCGTAACGCAGGCAGATTGGAGAAGGCTATTGTATGAAGCAGCCCTCTGTCCAATTTCCCTGACCATATCTTATGACATCTGCACAAAGTATAGAATACTTCCACTTTGTTTCTACATTTGCCTCAATAGAAGATCCGTTTAACGTGCGCAGTGTGGCATCGTCTCGAAATAGTCTGGGGGCAGGATTTCTGCATGCGTGATGACCTTGTTGTAGGTTTCGTCGAGGTAGTTGTTGAACTCACGAACGGGCTCACCGGTCGCGGTGACTTCTATGACGCGGCCTTCCATCGGTGACACGATTAACCAGTTGCCGTTCGACAGACGGTGATGCTGACCCATGATGAACGAATCGAATTTGAAACCTGTTCCATGGAACAGGTCGCGGGTTTCGCCTGTCAGCGGATTGACTTCGACGATAGTGGTCCGGAACCTTTGGATGTTATTTGAATAGACAGTGATGGTGCCGTCCGGCTGCCAGTCTGCGTCATGCTGATCGCGCCATGGCCCGTAGCGTGCCCATATGATCTCATGTGTTTCCCTGTCGATCACGGCGACGAGGTCGATATTTCTGAGGCTGATCAGGAGGTCTCCGGCCTCGAACATGGGAAAAGCGTCAGCCCAGGCCGCGGGCAGAGGCTCAACATCATTGGGATGCAGGATATCTTCGATTGTTTCCGGTGCAGCCTCGCGTTCAAATTGAAAACCTTCGGGGACAATCAGGGCAAGCCAGTGGTCCGGCCGGTCCGACATGACGTCGCTGATCAGGTCAATCGCTTCCAGCGTCTCACCTGTTTTGGTGTCGAACCGGAACATACGCTGATCGTGTCCGCCGTCCCAAACTTTCGATTGCCAGGTCCAATATCCTTCACCTGGCTCATCTGGGCGCATAGAGTGGTGATACACCTGATCGTCACGGGTCCATATCGGATCGCCGCATGCGTCGATCCGGCCCATGCCGGCCACGTCATCAAAGGTGGTCAGAACCGATCCGTCAGGAAGCACTGCAGTTGCATGAACGAAGGCGTTTTTTTCACCGCTTTCGACAATATGCGAATGATCAACGGGCCATGTGTGGAGGATTTCTCCCTCTGTGTTCATCAGGTCAACGAGGTAGCCGTGGTCATCCGTGGAAATTCGGGTGACGGCCAGGTAGCCGGGGGCCACTTTGTCTGGTTCGGTTACGACATAGCGCGTGTCTGCCGCCCAACCCGGGCGCTTGCGGAACGAACCTTCGGGCAGGACTTCGCCGGTGGCTTTCACCGATCGCCAGATATTACGGGCTTCGATAAGTTTATGATAAGGTGCCCAGCCTTTGTGCGTCGTCCACATGCCGAGCGCAAAGACAAACAAGAGAAGTAACAGACAGCCCGACAGGATCGACACGTATTTCATGATAACCTCTTAATTGGTTGCAAGTACTTGTTTGCGGGACGCCTATCGGGCGCAGTGCGACATTGTTTCAAAATAATAGGGGGCTAGTCTCTCGGCATGCGAGACGATCCCGTTGTAGTTCTCATCAAGGTAGTTGTTGAATTCCCGCACTGGCGCGCCCGTGCGATGATTTCGATCACTCGGCCCTCCATTGAGGATACGATCAGCCAGTTCCCGTTGGGAAGGCGTTGATGCTGCTCTTTGATGAAGGAAGCGAACTTGAGGCCGGACCCATGTAACAGATCGTGGGTCTGTTCGGGGTCGATTTCGATAATGTTGATGCGGCCCCAGCCGTTTTTTTTTGAGAAAAAAGTGATCGTCCCGTTACTGTGCCAGTCGGCATCATGCTGGTTGTGCCAGGGGCCGTAGCGCGTCCAGACGATCTTGTGTGTCTGCCAGTAAATCAGGGCGACCAAGTTGATGTTTCTGAAGCTGATCAGCAGATCGCCGGTTCTGAACATGGGAATGGCTGGGGCCAGCGCAGCGGGCAAGGGCTCGACGTCATCGGGATGCAGGATGTCCTTGACTGCGTATTCCTTGGTGTCGCGGTTGAACTGAGAGTCTCCGGGCACGAGCAGCAAGAGCCACTGTTCCGGCTGATCCGGCTTGGCGTCGCTGAAAAGATTAATCGATTCCAGCGTTTCACCCGCTTCGACATCAAATCGCAACATGAACTGGTCGTGACCGCCGGTCCAGATTTTCGATTGCCAAGTCCAATAGCCCCTGCCGGCCTCGTCCGGGTGCAGCGAGTGGTGATAAAGCTGATAGTCACGGGGCCAGACCGGGTTTCCGCAGGCATTGATCCGGTCCATGCCAATCGCTTCGTTGAAGGGTGTCAGAAGCGGCCCGTCAGGCAACTCGGCGGTGGTGTGGACAAATGAGCTGTTTTCGCTGTCTTTGATCATTCGCGAGTGATCTACCGGCCAAGAATGGAGGAGTTCTCCGGTCTCACCCAGTAGTTCCACGACATAGCTGTGGTCCTGCGTGTGCGTCCGGGTGGCAGTCAGATATCCGGGGGAGGCTTTATCCGGGGCAGTCAAATCACAGCGCGTATCGGCCGTCCAGTCCGGGCGTTTGCGAAACGATCCCGTAGGCAGGATCATTCCCGTGGCGTTCACCGACCGCCAGATGTTGCGCGCATCCATTAACGCTTGATAGGGGTTCCAGTCCTTATGGGTGGTCCACATGCTCAAGGCGAACAGTAAAAGTAGCAGGCAGCCCGAAAGAATGGATCCATATTTCATAACAACCCCTGAACTGGTTAAAAACGGCGGTCTGGGTCATCTGGGCACTCAAATCAGCGCAGAATGTTGAAACAAGGTTATGCGTTGCGCAAAGCCAATAGGGTGTTGCTTTATCGTTATCGGTGAAGGGGTTCGCAGTCAAATGTTCGCGTTTCAGAATGTTAAAACAGGTAACGTCCGATCTTGAAATCATGTAATAGTGCCAACAATGCGGGCGAAAACTAAAGACTGTCCAGAAAACAGGATCGCTCAAGACGCCATGCCCAGGTGGAAACGGCGTAAAAGCCGCACCATATGATCAAAGCGGGGGATGGCGCCATGCAAATGCTTCCGCGACAAAAGGGATTCAGTTACATTGCTGGCAGACTGTCAGAACTTCCTTTGAGTGTGTCCCTAGTTCCCTTCCAGATTGTGCCATGAAAACCATTTCCGTCGTATCGCCGTGCTATAATGAAGAAGACAATGTCGCTGTCTGTTACGACACGGTGAAGGCTCTCTTCGAAAATGAACTGCCTGATTACACCTACGAACATATTTTCATCGACAACGCGTCGAGCGACGGTACCGTCGAGGTTCTGCGCGGGATCGCCGAACAAGATTTGAACGTCAAAGTTATCGTCAATGCCCGCAACTTTGGCGTGTTCCGGTCCACCTTTAACGGGCTGCGTTATGCTACGGGTGATGCCATCGTGGTTCTGCTGCCCGTGGATTTGCAGGACCCGCCTGAGATGATCCCCGAATTCGTCAAGCTCTGGGAAAACGGTTACGATGTGGTGGCCGGAGCCCGGAACACGCGCGAGGAAGGTTTTTTCTTCAGAACCGCGCGCCAGCTTTTTTACCGCACCATCAACCGCCTGTCGGATGTCGAGATGGAGCCAAATGTCGGAGAATTCCAACTGGTCGACCGGCGCGTTCTGGATGCGGTGCTGGCGCATAACGATCACTACCCATATATCCGCGGGATTATCGCATCCTGCGGGTTTAGCCGGGTCATCGTGCCTTATACGTGGAAGGCACGGAAACGCGGTTTGTCCAAGCACAACGTGGGGGCGCTGACGGATCAGGCACTGAATGCCATCTTTGCCTTCACCCGGGCGCCGATGCGGTTCTGTACTCTCAGCGGACTGGTGATCGCCATCGCCTGCATCCTGTTTTCGATCTTTTCGGTGATTGCGTATCTGATCTTTCCCGATCAGGCGCCACGTGGCACCATGACCATCATCGTATCCCTGTTTTTCCTGTCGGGTGTGCAGCTTTTGTTTATTGGGATGCTGGGGGAATATATCACCTCGATCCATAACCAGGTGCGCGGCGGTCCGATCGTGATTGAACAGGAAAAGATCAATATCGAACCGTCCGCCATATCCGAAGCCAAATCCACGGCATGAGCGACATGTCCTTTCTGCGCCTGTTGACGCTGATCACTGGTTTTGTCTTATGCGCTGGCGGGACTGCCGATGCGGCCATCACAATGCAAACCAACGCCACACAGAGCGAGATGTTTGTCTGGATGGGGATCATGGCGGGCATCAGTGTGTTGATTTTCGCTAGGTTTGCCCAGCAGGGCTACGCGCTGTTTGCCGCTTTGGCGGCTCTATTCCTGCTGGGCAGTGCCGCGCGTTTGTGGATGACACAGCCGTTGTGGTTTCCAAAGCTGGACCTGTCCACCGAGATTACAACACTTGTGATGCTGGGCATTCTGGCGGGGCAAGCGATGCTGACCGGCTATGTTCTCGTCACCCGTTGGTCTGCTCAGGCGACCCAGGGCTTGAGGGATTTCGGATATGGCCGGATTCTGATCCTGCTTCTGTTGGTGACAGTTTTTTCCGTCTCGCCCACCAATTACATCGTCTACGGTCACTACATCCCTTATCTCCAGCAAAATATCGCGGGCGGGATGATATCCGTCATGCAGTTGGCAACTGTGCTGGCTATGTTCTTTGTTGCAGGACCACTGCACGCGCCCCGGCTGACCCCATTGGGGCTTGCGGTTTTTGCCTTTGTGGCTAGCGCGCTTCTGGCCTGGTTTGCCTTTGATCGCATGCCGCATGTCGAGGATGAGGTCGCCTATCTGTTTCAGGCCCGGACATTTGCTGGCGGTATGCTGACCGTTCCTGCCCCCCCGCCCGAGTCGCAGCCGGCACTGGAATATTACCTGTTCGACATCCGTGGCGACCGCTGGTTGTCGGTGACCGCGCCGGGTTGGCCGGGCATTCTCAGCCTTGGTGTTCTGATCGGGTTGCCTTGGATCGTGAACCCGGCCCTGACAGGTGCTTCAGTCTGGCTGGCTTATGGGATCTTGCGCCAGAAAATTGGGCCAGCGCGCGCCGATATCGTCGGGCTGTTGATGGCGACCTCACCCTGGGTTCTGGCCATCGGCGCGTCGATGATGACCCACGCTGCGGCGTTGTTTCTGACCTTGCTGGGGTGGTGGCTTTTGCTGCAACCCGCCGCACCCAGATCCGAGCGTGGTGTCGCTCTGGCCTTTTGTGCGGGTCTTACAATGGGCTGGCTATTCACCACGCGTCCGCTGGAGGGCATTCTGATTGGCGGTCTGACAGGGACCTGGCTGCTGTGTGATTTCCGGCGCAACATTCCCCGCACCATTCTTTATGGTCTCGGTTGCATTATGACAGGTTCCGCATTTTTGCTGTTCAACTATGCGACGACGGGTGATCTGCTGCTGACGCCTCAGGCCGACTATATCAACCGGCTCTGGCCCGGAGCGGGAAATACGTTCGGGTTTGGTCCCGATATCGGCCCTCCAGCCGGAGACTGGCTGGCGCTGGATGTCTGGGCCGGGCACAGCCCGGCCGAAGGCCTGCTGAACACACTCAACGGGTTTGCGTTCATGAATTTCGAACTCATGGGCTGGACCTTTGGATCGCTGACCGCCCTGTGGGCCGCGTTGCTGTGGTCGCGGCGTCTGACGGGCTTTGACAAGGCCATGCTGATCCTGATGGTCGCCGTTGTCGGGATCATGTTCTTTTATTGGTATACCGGCACGTTCTTCATTGGTCCGCGGTATTGGTATGTGGCGGCGTTGCCCTTCCTGACCTTGTCTGCAGCGGGCCTTCTGGAGGTCAAGAGTCGGTTATCCGAGGTTGCGCAAAAGCGATTCCCGGTTGTGTTGCTTTTGTTGTGCAGTGTGTCTCTGGCTGCCTTCACATCTTGGCGGGGCATCGCAAAATACCATGACTACCTTGGGTATACCTCGGAAATTCGGGATCTTGAGGCGCGTGAAAACCTGACTAATGCTTTGGTGATCGTCTCGACCACCGGCGATATCGGTCTGGCGTTCTATCGGCTTGACCCGTTCCTGTCCGCAGACCGACCAATCTATGCCCGTGATCTGGGCCCCGAGGCCAATCAGGCCACGATTGCCGCCTTTCCCGGGCGCGATGTGGTCTATGTAAGCGTTGATAAATAGGGGTCTGCTCCGGTAGGGGCAAGATCGTTTTAAGGAACATGAGCAAGAACACGAGCGCGAGATTCACAGGCTGATAGACGGTGATTCAGACTTCAGTCACTGAATTGCCGTCCTTCTTGGACGGGATTGAGGCCACTTGTTTAGATATTTTCGGAACACTGATGGAGATTACCGAGCAACCAGGTGCGGTCCGGCATTGTTACAAGGGTGTTCAGCCCGAAAAATTGAGTTGAAACACCCATCGGTTGATACGGGAGCCGCGATCCATATCCGACTGGATGGAGTTGTACGGGTGTAAGCTGATCCGGTGACAGCGCTGGATATTCATGCGCGGGTGCTGGGTGAGTTGTCATCCGCCGCCTTTCGTCTTGGCATGGCTGACATCTGGACCGGGTTGCGGTCCGTTCCAATCTGGTTAGCTCTTTGGGGTTGACATCGCGTCAAACCGTGCCAGATCCGCTTGGTTTTGAAATCCCAACATCCTGCGAGCCAAGAGCGTATCACACACGCAATTAGTGCGAGTTTTTCTACTTTACCATGTTACAGTTAATAGTTACTGAAAGCTTCAATGAATTGGTTGGAGAATTTTACCTGGCATGTCTGACCTGAAAATTGTAGACCCTCAGTTCGACATAGCATGGGAAACCGTAAAAGACTTCACCATGACCAGCCGTGAACGTGGCTACGCTTTGTGGTGCGCTGTTAACACTGTTGTCGATAACAATATTCCGGGTTGCATCGTTGAGTGTGGAGTTTGGAAAGGCGGTTCAGCAATGCTGATCGCCCTGGCCCTTAAGCAACGCGGCGTGTTGCGCGAAATTGTGCTTTTCGATACCTTTTCGGGTATGTCCGATCCTGGACCCGAGGATATCGACATCGACGGCGACCATGCATCGGTCCTCATGGCTGGTAAAAGTGGCGCCGAAATCGCTAAACTCGTCAAAGCCGAAGCCCCGCTTGAGCAGGTTCGAGCCGCTTTTGAAAGCACTGGATATGACATGCGTTTGGTTCGCTTCGTTGAAGGCAACGTCTGCGAAACACTATCTAAAACGCAAACTCTACACATAGCTTTACTGAGACTTGATACAGATTTTTATGACAGTTCTCTTGCTGAGCTTGAACACCTCTATCCACGCCTATCGCAGGGTGGCGTCATGATCATTGATGATTATGGTCATTGGCAAGGAGCCAAGAAGGCCGTGGAAGAGTATTTTGGCAAACCTGAAGAAACCGGTCATCAACGCCCGATGCTATGGGTAATTGACTACACCGGTCGGGGCTCGATCAAAGTCGAACCAGCCGCAAACATCGAAATTGACAGGTATGACTATACTCCTCCAGGGATGGATCCACCGGACCTACAGCCGCTTTTCCCCCACGCCATTCCCGGTAATCCTTGGGAGGTAAACTGGCCTTATCTGCGTTGCGCAACCCCCCATATTTGGCGTTTTGATGATCGGCACAAAGGCTATGTGACAGGAAATGCTTCGATTGAAGAAGCCGCCTGTCTTTATACGTTCGCCAGACAGTTTGATGGTAAACGCGGAATTGAAATTGGCACCTACTATGGCTGGACCGCTGCCCACCTTCTGGCTGCCGGCTTACGCCTGGATTGTGTCGATCCTGCTTTTGCAATCCCGTCCGTCGACTGGGATGTTCGCAATGTTCTGGACAAAACTCCCGGATCAAACGGTTATGCGCTTTGGGCAGAGCCGTCCCCTCAGTGCATCGATGCGGTTCGAAAGTCAGCTTCTGAGCCATGGTCTTTTGCGTTTATCGACGGCAATCATGATGGCGACGCCCCTCGGGATGATGCGCGCGCTGTTCTTCCACATCTAGCGCGCGATTCAATGGTTGTATTCCATGACCTGATGTCGCCACATGTCGAAGCTGGTCTTGACGTATTTCGAAAGGCCGGGTTTCAGACCCGATTAATTAACACGATGCAAATATTGGGGGTGGCGTGGCGTGGAAATGTCACGGTTCCAGATCATACGCCTGATCCGAACGTGCCTTACCCATGGTCTGAACATCTGCAGAAGTATTTCGCCGCAGAATAGCCCGAAGCAATAAAGGGACGAGTGAGCAAGTGAAACGTATTTCCCAAGCAATCAAATCACTGAGCCGCAAAAGCTCCTCACCGCCGGCTGTACCAGTGCCCAATATCTGGGAAAACTTTGTAACGCTGAATTCCGATGTCGAACCAGCCTTTAAACTTCTGGCACGAGCTAGCGATCATCTTGCGAACGACTCCAGAGTGAGTGAGTGGACCAATTTGAACTATGAGGCCGCGCTTGAACGAGATCATTATCCGATCCCAGACATAAATGACCGGGAAGGGTATTATGGTAAAGATCACTTCAGCTATTGGGCAAGTGGCCTGCAGGACGCCCGGCTTTTGGCGGATGTGGTGCAAAACTTAGGCACTGGTAAACTAAACGCGTGCCTTGATCTCGGATGTGCTTCAGGGCGAGTGCTCCGCCATCTGGCACTGGAGAATCCCGATTGCAGAGCCATCGGCTGTGATATCAATCGTCTCCATGTCGAATGGTGTAACGCGCATCTTCCTCTCAACTGTTCTGTGTTTCAGAACCACTCCATTCCATCACTACCGATTGAAGATAGTTCTCTGGATGCAGTCACTGCTTACAGCGTCTTTACTCACATCGAGGCACTCGAAACAGCTTGGCTGGCTGAGATTCGACGTGTTCTCAAGCCAGGCGGCATTGCCTGGCTTACGGTCCACACCGAACATACGCTTGCTGATATGGACGAAGACTGGCCGCTCTGGCGCCCAACAATGGAGCATCCGGATGCTCCATCGCGATTGGATTCCAATCGGAACTTCCAAGGCGACCGCATGGTGTTTCGTTACTTGGCAGAACGGTCCTATTCTTCAAATGTCTTCTACAAGTCCGACTACTTGACCAGCCGCTGGACACGTTTGCTGGACTTGTTGGAACTGCACAGGCGTTATCCAAGCTTTCAAGATGTAATGCTGATGCGGAAACCGATTTAGGAAATGGGTGGTCTCGCCGAACGGCAGGACCTCCAATAGGAGAGAAAGTTCATGCGCGCTGTTGTGTTGGGAGGCAATGGTTTCATAGGCTCTCATGTTGTGGACACATTGTTGGCTGGTGGGCACACTGTGACGGTGTTTGATCGGACGCTTGACAAGTTTCGCGCGCCTTTGCCCGGTGTAGAATACATTCTGGGTGACTTTCAGGACAAGATGACAATGGCCGAGGCCCTAAATGGCAAAGATGTGGTTTTTCATCTTATAAGCACGACTTTTCCAAGTACGGCCAATCTAGACCCAAAGGCGGACGTGTCGGGAAATCTGATTGGGACTCTGGGCCTGATCGAAATGATGAATTCTCTTGGGATAGCGCGTTTGGTTTACTTATCTTCTGGAGGAACAGTCTACGGACCTGCACCCAGCCACCCCATTCCCGAAGACCATCCACTTTGCCCAATAAACTCTTACGGCATCGTAAAAGTCGCAATCGAACAATATCTTAACATGTATCATAAAAGCCATGGGCTTAAGCCAATCGCAATTCGCGCGGCTAATCCATTTGGCCCACGTCAAGCCCATACCGGAGTTCAAGGTGTCATTTCCACATTCCTAAGACGCACTCAGGAAAGCCAGCCGATTGAAATCTGGGGTGATGGGAGCGTCGTGCGGGACTACCTTTTTGTCACAGACCTGGCCGATCTATGCGTGAAGGCTGCCGAAACGGAACATTGCGGCGCCGTTAATGCGGGCTCGGGGAAGGGCCGATCTCTAATTGAAGTGATCGACTCGATCGCGCGTGTGACCGGGGTGGCGCTTAATCCGGTTTTCAAACCAAGTCGGAAAATCGACGTGCCTTATTCTGTTTTAGATATTTCTCGCGCAAAGGATTTCTTCGATTGGGCCCCATCGGCAGATTTTGACCGAGCTATGCAGCGGACCTGGCAATGGTTTAGAAAGGCTTCCACCTAATGCACAGATACGGTAAACAAGTGTGTTGTTCGATGGATCGTATGCGAAGTGTGAAGAACACTAATCAATCTTATATTGTGCAACACACCATTTTCATTGGCCGATGAATAGGACCGGACTGTAGATGCCCCAGTCGGATGAAATTGAACAGCTTTATGCCAAGCTTGCGAATTTTGAACGAAACTCTACGAGTTCATCTTGGTTGTTTCGGCAATTGGGCAAGAAGATCAAATATTTTCCGCGTGATTTTTCACGAAGGCTGCGCCGTTCTTTGAGGAAAAGGCGTTTTCGGGCCAAACAGCTTAAAGTTGCGCAAAATCATCAGATCAATGCGGAAAGCCAAAACCGGAACGATCAAGTAGCCTCCCCCCGAAAGCGTTTTTCCCGGGTTAGCAAATTCTACATGTCCGACGATATGTTGGGGTTGATTGCCAGGGCCCGCGCCATCGATCCCGAGGTGGGGGAACTCACAGGCGAAGAATACAACTTGGAACTGCCTGTCGGGGATCACGAATACATAAAAATGCGTGAAGTGACCAAAACAATACCAAATACACGATATGATGCCGTTATCCTCATGCCCGCCGGGCGTATGGGCGGCGCGGATTTGGTGGCCGCCATCTTGGTTCGCACTCTTGCCAAGACTAAAAAAGTTCTGATTCTGAGAACGGACGATACCCATTGGGATTGCCCGCATTGGTATCCTAAAGATGTTGATTCCGTTGATATTTCTCAGAATTTGAAAGATATGCAAAATCCTCGTCTTGCGCTCTATGTGATCCTGACCGAAGTTGCGGCTCCCCAGGTTTTCAATGTCAACAGCCGTCTTGCTTTTGAGACGATGGTGGCCTTCGGTGCCCAACTTGCCAGTCAATTCAATCTTTATGCCTATTACTTCTGCGCTGATCGAACCCCGAACGGGAATGAAACGGGCTATCCAGTTTTGTTCTTCCAAAATATATTCTGCTATCTTGATGCGGCGATTTTAGATACACGCTACCTTTCTGAGATTCTTCAAAACCGGTTTGCCGTACCAGAAACCGAAGTGCACAGGCTGAAGACCATCTATACGCCAGCCCAGACCGACAGCACGCAGCCACCAGTGTCCGAACGACCATTATCGGAACCGGAGCGCAGCCGTGCCCGTATTCTGTGGGCAGGGCGCCTTGATCGGCAAAAGCGTTTCGATCTGGTCGCGCAAATTGCACGCGCGATGCCGGATGTCGAATTTCTCTGTTGGGGTAAGGCTGTTCTCGACAAACCACCATCCACTCGGATGCTTCCTAAAAACCTTAGTCTCAATCCCCCTTTTTCAGACTATAACGAATTGCCTTTGGCTGACTGTGATGGCTGGCTATACACCTCTGAATGGGATGGGTTGCCGACAATCCTCATTGAATTGGGCGCACTTGGGATGCCAATGGTCGCCAGCGCTGTTGGCGGTGTGCCCGAGCTTATCGACGATGAAACTGGCTGGCCTATCCCCGAGTTCGCAAGTGCTAGCGACTATGTCGCTCAAATTCGCGCCATGATTGGTGACCCGGATGGGCGCGTCGCACGTGGCCGTGCGCTTCAGCAACGCGTACGTGAAAGGCACTCGATGCAGGCATTTGTAGATTCAATAGATTCACTCTAAGGCCAGTACTTCCATGACCGATCAACCTGATGTAACAGCCATCATAACAGCGCACCGCGAAGGCCTACTTGCAGGGCCGGCAGCGCGCAGTCTTCAAGCATCGGTCGCAGCGGCTGAGAATACAAATATCAGATGCGAAATTGTCGTGGTTCTTGATCGTGCCGACAATCTGACCCGCGATGTATTGAGGAGTGCCCTTGGTGATACCGCGAGATATGTTGAGAGTGACACGGGCGATCCCGGTCTTGCGCGCAACAACGGTACTTCGGCGGCTATGGGAGAGTTTTCCTGTTTTTTAGATGGCGATGACCTTTGGTCAGAGAACTGGATTTCGGATGCTTTGGCCGCTGCACAGAAACGTCCTGATGCAGTACATCATTCTGCCTGCAATATGGTATTTGGATACCATAGGCTTCTTTTTTGGCACATGGATTCAGAAAGTTCCGAATTCGACTTTTCATATCTGGATTGGAGTAACTATTGGGACTCCCTCAGCTTTGCCAAGACCCAGATTTATCGGGAAACCCCCTTTATAGCTAACGACCTTACCCGAGGATTTGGCCATGAAGATTGGCACTGGAATGCAGTTACGATCACCAAGGGCATTCCACACAAACCCGTTCCCAACACAATGCATTTCAAACGCGCAAGGACTGGTTCTCAGATGAGCAAGGTTAATTCAATTGGGGGAATTCGGGCACCTTTAGGCAACGGAGAAATCCTTAGACTCCAAGAACCTTGGATTTGAACCCACACCGCATTGTAATGTGTGGACCGGTAAGCCGGCGACTAGGCTTAGGGTCAGGACCAATTAGTTTTGGGGCGGCGATCGCTTGGATCGAAAAACAAAACCTTGCCTCCAACATGGGTTCAATCTTAGCTTTGAAAGAAGCTACAGGTAACGGGTGCACCTTGCTAGGCTCAAACCGCCCCAAAACTAATAATACGCGGACACTCGATATTGTCCCGAACATGGGCGAAATGCTGAAACCTGCCGAGCTGATTGAGGTGAAAGGTGCATCTAGGCTGACACCGATATGCCGCGCCACGCCCAGATTGGTTTGAACAAGGGTGCAGCGCATCACGCCTTGAAGAACACTTTGCGCATTGGCAGGCAAGGTGAAATCCGGGATCGAACGGCTGAAGGTCAGCATTACAGGATGGCAGGCTTAAATCTACTGGCCGCAATCATCATCTATTGGAATACGGATCATCTCGCGCGCCGTCACTGCAAGAATGGACGATGGTCGAGATTGCCCACCAGAGCGTCTGTCGTATATCTCACCGCTAGGATGGGCGCATATTCTTTTGACAGGTGAATACAGATGGCCAAAACGATGACTGATCATCTTAGAATACTATCCTACCCCGTACCGGAATCTACCCCAAATAGAGGCTGGTCTATGCGCTACGACCAGGGAAAGCGACCGGTCAGCACCCGCCCGATCACGATATAGGCCAGTACAGCGACAGGCAGAACCAACAGCCCCTGCGCCACAATCGGTGGCTGGCCGGCCTTGAGCAGCGCCTGCAGACCCAGCGCATTGATGCCATAGAGACCTAAGTAAGCCAGTACATAGACCGGCAGCCGGGCCACGCCGCTGGTGCCGAAAACCAACCGGGCATGGGTGATGTAATTCCAAAGCACGCCCCCGGCGAAAGCCCAGGCCAGGGCAGGCTGCGCAGACAGGCCCGCAGCAAGCAGTAAGGCAAACAAAAGATAGCCAAAGCCGGTGTTAACAATGCCCACGGCCACAAAACGAAAGAAGGCCCATTTCTGATCTGAAAGCTTTGTCTTCATCCCTTTTTCGTTTCCGCGATCACAGCCGCAACCCCGGATGCCACATCATGTTTCGGAGTGAATCCGACCTCATTCCGTAACCGCACAACATTGGCGGTCAGACGATCGGGGTCATGTGTGGCGCGCGAGATTACGCCCAATCGGATCAAATCGGGGCGCCCCAACTGCGCCGCAACCTCTTCGATCAACTCTCGCACCGCAATGCCCGTGCCGCTGGCGATGTTGATCGCGCCTGTGACATCGGATGCCAGAAGACGTGTTAGTGCACGGGCCAGATCGTCTACATGCAGAAAGTCGCGCTCTTGTTTGGCGTCGGTGCAGTCTATCGCCTCGCCCCGGCTCAGATTGCCGATCAGGTCGCCAAGCAGGCGACCGGGGGGCTCGTTCGGGCCGTATACAAAGAAAATCCGCGCCCATGCGATTGAAATACCAAGAACCGGCCCCGCCGCACATAAGGCCAGCCCGGTGCCAGCCTTGGCCGCACCATAGGGGGTATGGGGGCGCAAGGGTGTGGTCTCGGCCAACTCCGGAGCCGACCAGTCATATTCCGCGCAACTGCCTGCGCACAGGACCCTTTGCCCACCATGCCGGGCAAATTCACGCACCAGATGCAATGTCGCGGCCATCCAGTCGAGATTGGCGGGGGAAGTCCAGCGGTCTTTGGGGTCGTCATGCCAGGCAAGATGGACCAGATGCGTCGCGCGGGCTTGGCGAATTGCGTTCGAGGTCTCGTTCGGGGCTAGAAGATCGCATGTGATGACTTGACTGGCGGCTTCAGCAGTGCCGTTGCGGGTGATGGCAATCACCTCATGCCCGGCCCGAGTCAACCCGTGCAGGGTGGCGCGCCCTATCAGACCGCTGGTGCCGGTCAGAAGAACCCGGGCCATCAGCTTACCCTGATGTCCGGCACAGCTGTCACCCAACGCGTGCCATGGTCCCGCAGGTCCGACAGCTGGCTGATGACTTCTTCCCTGATATTCCAGGGAAGGATCACCACGAAATCGGGCGGATCAGCCCTGAGCGCTTCGACTGGATGCACAGGGATTCGGCTGCCGGGCAAAAGCGTGTTCTGCTTGGCCGGGTTGCGATCAACGCAGTAAGAGATCAGATCGGGCCCGATTGCGGCATAGTTCAGCAGCGTGTTGCCCTTAGCCGCAGCCCCATAGGCCGCAACGGTTTTCCCGTCGGCCTTGGCAGTTTCCAGAAAATCCAGCAACCCGTCGCGCACCTGTTCAACCCGGGCGGTGAAATTCATATACCCTTCCGGTCGGTCCATCTGGGCGGCGGCCTCGTCGGCGCGCACCTTGGCCAGACCGGACCCTTCGGCGTAGCTTGCGCTTTCAAGGCAGGCAAAAACCCTGAGTGATCCACCATGTGTCGGCAGTTCCTCGACATCGAAAACCCGCAATCCTGCCTTGGCAAAGATCTTTTCGACCGTCAGCAGGGATAGGTAAGAGTAATGCTCGTGATAGATGGTGTCGAACTGAACCTGTTGAATAAGGTTCAGTAGATGCGGGAACTCGACCGTGTAGACCGCGTTCCCATGCAACAGGGTCGCAATCCCGCCGACGAAATCATTGATATCGGGCACATGCGCCAGAACATTGGCCGAGGCTATCAGGGCGGGCCGTTTGCCATCCGCTACCAGTCGCTCTGCCAGTGACTTGCCAAAGAACTCAACCATGGTCGGCACGTTCTTTTCTTCAGCAACCTTCGCAACATTGGCCGAGGGCTCGATCCCCAGAACCGGAATGCCGCGCGCGACGAAGAATTGTAGCAGATAGCCATCATTCGAGGCGATCTCGACCACCAGACTGTCCTGGTCCAGATCGAAGCGCCGGGTCATGTTTTTAGCGTAAGCCTTGCAATGGGCCAGCCAACTGTCCGAGAACGAAGAGAAATATGCATAGTCTTGCGAGAAGATATTTTCTGGAGGGACCGCATCATCAACCTGTGCCAGCCAGCAATTGGTGCAGACCCGCGTATGCAGGGGATAGGTTGCGTCGGGGGTGTCGGCCCGGTCCGCGCGGACATAGGAATTGGCCAGCGGCGACAGTCCCAAATCGACAAGGGTCAGCCCCAACGGAGCATCACAATGACGGCAGTGCGGTTCGGGCATATCTCTCATCCCTGTCTCTGACTCAGTGTTTCATAGGCGGCAATCTGTGCGTGGCATAGTTCTGATGCCGATTGGCCACGGGCCCAGCATGCGTACCAATCGGCCGTGAAGACCACGGTTTCCTCAAAGCTCATGACCGGGTGCCAGCCCAGCCCGGTCCGGGCTTTCGTTACATCCAGCCGTAACATGCTGGCTTCGTGTAGAGTGGCGGCATCCGGATCGACTTCGATCCGGCCCTGACCCAATGCGCAGACGACTGCCCGGGCAACATCAATGACCGGGCGTTCATCGTCCCGGTCCGGTCCGAAATTCCAGCCGCTGGCGAAATCTGCATTTCTGTCCAGTGCCTGCGCCAGCATCAGGTATCCGCGCAACGGTTCCAGCACATGTTGCCAGGGGCGAATGGCGTTGGGATGGCGCAGGTGGACACAGCCATCGCCCCCCAGGCATCCACGCACGATATCCGGCACCAGCCGGTCTTCGGCCCAGTCGCCCCCGCCGATGACATTTCCGGCGCGGGCAGTTGCGATCTGCGCCGGGTGTGCGTTGGCCGCATGATCTGAGAAGAAACTGCGGCGCATCGCAGCCGCTGCGATCTCGGTCGCACCTTTCGAGGCAGAATAGGGGTCATGTCCGCCCATCGGGTCGGTCTCACGATAGCCCCGGTTCTGTTCGACATTCTCATAGGCCTTGTCCGAGGTGGCAACGACCACGGCCCGAAGGTTGGGGGCGGCCCGCAACGCGTCCAGCGCCTGAACCGTACCAAGTACGTTGCTGGCAAAAGTTTCGACCGGTGCGCGGTAAGACCGGCGGACCAGCGATTGCGCTGCAAGGTGAAATACGAACTCGGGATCCGCCTCGGCGATGGCCTTGTCGAGCGTTTCGCGATCGTTGAGATCGCCCGTCACTGACCGAACTTCCGGCAGATCCAGCAGGGACCACAGATTGGGTTCGGTTTCCGGTGATAGGGCATAGCCCGTCACTTTCGCACCTGCCGCCGACAGCCAGGCCGACAACCACGCCCCTTTGAAACCGGTATGGCCGGTCACCAGAACCCGCCGCCCTGCAAAGGCCGCCGCCGTCATTCCCAGATCTTCCAGGGGGCTTGCCCGCTGGCCCAGAACTCCTCAAGCTCGTGGCGTTCGCGGATCGTGTCCATCGGTTGCCAGAACCCTTTATGTTCAAACGCCATCAGCTCGCCATCGCGGGCCAGGCCGGTCAGGGGTTCCCGTTCCCAGGCGGTTGTGTCGCTGCCTAGGTATTTTCCGACTTCCGGTGACAGCACAAAAAAGCCGCCATTGATCAACCCACCATCACCTACGGGTTTTTCGCTGAAGCTTTGAACCTGATCGCCGGAGCGTTCCAGTTGACCGAACCGTCGCGGGGGCGGAACTGCGGTAACTGTCGCAAGTTTGTCGTGGTTACGGTGGAACGCGATGCTTGCGCCGACATCTATGTCTCCGACACCGTCCCCATATGTCAGGCAAAAAGCCTCTTCATCCTGCAACAGTGGCATGACGCGGCCAAGCCGGCCGCCGGTCTGGCTGTTTTCACCCGTATCGACCAGCGTCACGCGCCAGGATTCGGATTTGCTGTTGGCGGTTTCCAGACGGCCGGTGGCCAGATCAATCGTGACATCCGAACTGTGCAGAAAGAAGTTCGCGAAATACTCCTTGATCACATAGCCCTTGTAACCCAGGCAGACAATGAAATCGGTGATGCCATGTGCGGCGTAGATTTTCATGATGTGCCAGAGGATCGGTTTTCCTCCGATCTCGACCATCGGCTTCGGTATCCTGATGGTTTCTTCGCTCAGCCTGGTTCCAAGGCCCCCGGCCAGAATAACGCACTTCATAAAAACAGCTCCTCAGACGCAAACGGAGCCGGCTTTTCGCCAGCCGCGAGCCTCAGTTAAGCAACCTTGCTACAATCAAACACGGCTATAGTAGGATGGCAGCGCCCGGTGCATGTCAAGATTCATCGAACCAAGCTTTGCTGCACGATGGTTCCCCACTGGTGGGGATGTCAAAACACGTACAATTTGACAAAGAACGCGAGATTGTTGCCCGGGTGCTGCAAATCAATCAACCGCACCCAACCATGGTGTTTTGCGTTCAGAAAATGATCTATCGGGATGTGAAAAGGCGCCGCGCTTTGTGGTTTCGCTCGCCTGTGGACGCGACCACATCTATTCCGGGCCAAAATGCGGCATGGACAGTTATCACCGCTTTATAACACTGAATTCAAAGACATAAATTGCACCAGAAAACAGGGCGCGACCTGGCCGTTTGAGGTTTCAAGACATATTTTTTGATTGAGTTAAGTCAGGGCCACGCCGGAGACGGGCCTCATATGTATAGTGTAACACAGATGAGGCCACGGTGCAGTAGACGGGCCATTTAAGGGTGTTCACGTCAGGAGCGGCTTTTGCTCCACTGCAAATTTTCAGGTTTCGTAGATTTTGGTGTGAATTGACGGCAACGTCTAGTAGCCTGAAGCAAGAGTTTTGGTATGGATGTTAGTGATTTGAAAAAAGATATTGTTCCAGTCGTTGTCATTGGCGGTGGACCGGCGGGTCTGACCGCAGCTTTTGAGCTTCAAAAACTAAGCGATACCCACGTTCCTCAGGTCTACGAAGCTTCGGACATGGTTGGCGGCATCTCGCGGACCGAGACTCACAAGGGCTATCGTTTCGATATTGGTGGACATCGGTTCTTCACTAAAGTCGGCGAAGTCGAGGACATGTGGCATGAAGTGATGGGCGACGATTTCATCACCGTTCAGCGCCTGAGCCGCATCTTTTATCGCAACAAATTCTACGACTACCCGCTGCGCATCTTCAACGCCCTGGGCAATATCGGTCCTTATGAGACCTACAAGATCATCGGCAGCTTCATCAAATGGAAGATCCGGCCCAAACCGCAGGAAGATACGTTTGAGGAATGGGTGATCAACCGGTTCGGCGGGCGGCTGTACATGCACTTCTTCCATAGCTACACGCAAAAGGTCTGGGGGATTTCACCCAAGGAAATCCAGGCCGACTGGGCCGCGCAGCGGATCAAGAATCTGTCCCTGCCCAAGGCCGTCTGGAATGCGATTTCGGGGGCCAATGACACCGCCAGCCTGATCGAGGAATTCCAGTATCCGCGCCTGGGTCCCGGCATGATGTGGGAAAAGACCCGCGATCTGATCCGGGAAAAGGGCGGCAGCGTCGAAACCCGGTCAGAAGTAGTGAAGGTGAACCGTGATGGCAACCGCGTGACCTCGATCGACGTGCGCCACTGGACCGAAGATGGCGAAAGACATATCGAACGGGTTGAGGGAGCCGAATTCATCAACTCGATGGCCGTGCGTGACCTGATCCACGCGTTTGATCCTCCGCCGCCGCCCGAGGTGCTTGAGGCTGCCGATCGCCTGCGCTATCGCGACTTCCTGATCGTGACGTTGATCCTGGACCATGCTGATCCGTTCCCGGACAATTGGATCTATATCCACAGCCCCAAGGTCAAAGTAGGCCGTATTCAGAATTTCCGGGCGTGGTCAAAGGAAATGCTGCCGGATCAGAACACCGCGTCGATCGGCATGGAGTATTTCTGTCAGAAGGATGACGGGTTGTGGTCATCCTCAAACGAAGACCTTAGAAAGCTTGCCAGTGAAGAGCTGGAGCAGCTTGGTCTGGCCAAGGCCAGCGACGTCGTTGATTTTGCGGTCATCCGGCAGCCCAAGGCCTATCCGGTATACGATACCGAATACAAGGACGCACTGGGAACGGTCAGCGACTGGCTGAAGACGTTCGAGAATTTTCAGACCGTCGGCCGCAACGGCCTGCATCGTTACAACAATCAGGACCATTCGATGCTGTCAGCGATGTATGCCGCACGCAATATTCTGGGCGAAGAGAACGATGTCTGGGACGTGAATGTCGAACGTTCGTACCACGAAGAATTCGAGGTCAAGCCCGAGAAGAAAAAGATGATGGGTGGAAAAACAAATAAGATCGCATAAACGCGGCCTTGCTGCGGATCTGAGCGTCAGTGTTTCCAGGCGCTCAGGTCGCGATCCAGAAGTTGCTCAAGATTTTCGATTTCGGGGACAAGCCGGTCTTGCAGAATTTCACGTGCCCGAGCTGGCATGTTCGTATCGCGTTTGAGGTTCATTTCCGACAGACGATCCCGGATTCTGCGGCGGGTCTCTAGCGGCATTACACGGGCGATCATCCCGGTGATCGGGTTTGGCTTCATCAGAAAATCCTGAAAGATGCGGCTACGCGGAACACCACCCGCATTGACCCGCCCCGCCATATCCGGGCTGAAGCCGGGCTTTGCACCCACAAAACCTGTAATGTCGTCGATGACAGTCTGTGGATCGGCCTGAAACTCTTCGTACGTGCGGATCAGGAACTGATCCCGGTCGAACATGTCGAAGTACCGAGTCAGTTGCTGCGCATACAGCGGATAGCGGGAATAGCCGAACAGGGGTTGCCACCCGGCGGCCAGTCTTTCCTCTTCTGCCTCCAGCGCGGCGGTGAAATCCTCCAGCGGCTCAATCCGTTGTTTCACCGCATACATGTAATGCGACATCGCCTGATCGACCGGATTGCGCAAAATGACTACCATGCGCACCTTTGGGATGTGGCTGTGAATCCGTTCGGGCGCCTTGGGGGCGTAAAGGTAGAGCGGCGACGCCTCGCCACAGACAGAGTGTTCCGGGGCTTCGGCGAACAGAGCACCATAGGCCTCGACATCTGTGACCGAGTTGTTGACGTAATCTGCTCCGGGGCCGGTATAGGTCAGCGTCTCGCCCTCAAAGGCGAAGAAATTCGGCTCCTTGGAGGTGGGCATGAAGATGCTCGGGTTCTGCCGCATATAGCTGTAAAGCGCGGTGGTTCCTGCGCGCGCCGCACCGATGATCAAAAAGTCGGGCAGCCGCAGCTTGGACAAGGCATCAAGTGCGTGTGACATGAAGTTTCTGCTTTTGCCTCAGCACATGATACTCGAACAGGCACCAAACATAGACGCTGGTAGAATAGACGTAGTAAACCTGATGATACAGCAGGCATTTGAACGCAAACCACGGCCCGCCATGCCCTGACATGGCGCGCACCAGATCGAAATTGGCGACAAAGGCCGCTGCCAGTAACAGCAGGGGCAGGGGCCACGTCGCCGGCCAGAATGGCAGCGCCAGGATTGACAGCAGCAACATACCCGCAATTCCGGCCCGTAACCGTTCGGCGGTCGAGGTGTTCAGATCATCGGTCAGCCCCTCGCGTGAAATCATCAGCCGCGACCAGGGCAGGGCGCGGCAGAAGATATCGGTGCTCAGGCTGTTGCGCATGGTCCAGACTTTCAGGTGCTTGCCCTGCAGCCGGGGCTCGACAAGGATGCGCCGCCCGGTTCCCGCGATCCGGTAGCCCAGTTCGATATCCTCGATCGAGGGGACTTCGTAGGTTTTCACATCAAACCCGCCAACCTCGTTGAACACATCGCGGCGGATTGCGCCGCAGCCGGCCCAGAAGGTGCGGGCCTCGCGCTGCGCGCGCTGATGGTGATAGCGGTGCAGCAGGTTCTTGTAGCGCGAAAACCAGGCCTGCCCGTCCGGCGCATCGTCATATGAGCCAAACACCGCCCCGACATTGTCTTCGGACATCGCGCTGCGGATATGTTCGGCCCCGTCCGGCCAGGCGATGACATCGGAATCGACGAACCACAGGATGTCACCCGTGGCATGTTCGGCGGCCAGATTGCGCGCCGCCCCCGGCCCGCCATTGACCGGCGTGGTCAGAACGCTCGCCCCCATTTCGCGGGCCAGCGCCGCGGTGCCGTCGGGGGACTGGTCATCCACCACCAGAACCTCCTGCACCTGGCCGGCGTTCAACATTCCGATCAGGGGGGGCAGGACACGGGGCAGCAGATGTTCCGCATTGTAGGCGGGCATGATCACGCTGATGGAAAGGGATTGGTCTGAAGTCACGTGGGGTCTCCGGCAGTGGCGCGCGGCGGTCCTGACCGCTGAACAAGAAGAAGAAAGGCCGCAGTAAAGGGCAGCAGCCACATCACGCGCGCACCATAGCGGTCCGCGGGTTGTGAAACACCGCCGCAAACCAGCGCATTGACGGCAATTCCGATCAGGATGAACAGCGCAAACAGCTTGATATCCGACGACACGCTGCGCGGCCTTACCAGAATAATCAGGATAAAGGCGAAGGATGCGGCATAGATAATACCGTGCAGAATATCAGCGCTTTCAATCCAGGTCCTGTCCTCGGACAAAAACCCGTTCTGGATCAGATCATGCTGTGCGTCACTCAGACGAGCCAGTTGGCGGGCGTTACTCACTTCCACATCCGACGGGATCGTCATGACGATGCTATAGCGCAGGATTTGCCTATACCCGTTCTTGGCCAGCGCCAACGATGTCGAGGCCGGATGGGACAGAAACACCGATTTGGCAAAATCACGTTGCGCGAGGGCAACCCACTTCTGATCTTCGGGTGTCATCAACCGGAACGAACCAAGGCGGGAGGAGCGTTCGAAAATGATATGGGACGGTGTCATCCGACGTGGGTCGTCAGACCAGGAAAGCGCTTCATGCAGGGCGCAGGTTGGGATCTCAGTGTTTGGGCACACCTCATTCAGATAATCCATGCCCGGCCCATCAACGATAAGCCGGGCGGTGATATGGGGGGTATAGACAACCTCCTTCTTTGTCGCAGTTTCCACCGTGACCTGAAAAGCTTTGCGCTCGGCAACCGCGAGGGCAACAACGGCCACCATCAGAACGGTTGTGCGCCAGCGCCCCGACAACCTGCTAAAGGCCGCGACCACAATGACAAAGGGGATCATCAAGCCCGCAATCGCCAGATGCGACGGATGCAGAAGAACGCAGAACAGGGCCAGCCCGGACATCAGCAAAAGCTCCCAGATTTGCATCTTTCGCCCAAAGGCTGTCAGGACCGCAATCACGATCAGCAGAACCGGCGCAAAAATGTCCGGCATCATATACGCAATATAAAAGGGCAACGAGGTGCAGGCGGCCGCCAGAAGCGGAACCGAGATCATTGCAGCTGTGTTTTGTAGACCATCCAGGGATCGGCCGACCGTTCGCGCCAGCATCCACGCCACCAACAAAGTGGCCAGAAGGTGCAGGACCGGAACAGCGTATAAGACATTGGCACGGAAGAACGACGCCATGATGAGGCCATAAATCAGCGACCGGGATCCGGTGGCTGTGTTATCCTCGTCGGCAGCATAGCTTCCGCCGGATACGCTGCCTTCGTTTGCCGGCGGTAGGATCGTGTTCAGAGCGACACTGCCCTGCCGGATATAGCTGCCAGTGTCAAAATAATAGAGCGGTCCCCCATTGATCAGCAGTGCCGACACACAGGCGAGTATCGCCGCGATCAACAGCAGGGCTGCGCCAGCCCTCCAAGACGATTTATCAGAGGTAACCGATAGGGTCATATCCGTTCTGCAGGTTTCTCCGCCGCCATTGCAGTGTGCTGAAAATAAGTGATCGTGGCCTTCAACCCATCCTCAAGCGCGACCTTCGGCACCCAGTTCAACTGTTCCCTAGCGCGGGCGATATCCGGCTGGCGCTGGATAGGGTCGTCCTGCGGCAACTGGCGCTGGACCAGTTCCGATTTCGAGCCGGTCAGGCGGATCACGGATTCGGCGAGTTCGAGGATGCTCAGTTCGACCGGGTTGCCCAGGTTGATCGGCCCGGTCACGTCCTTGGGCGATTCCATCAGCTTTATCAGCCCGTCGATCAGATCCGAGACGAAACAGAAGGACCGGGTCTGGCTGCCGTCGCCGTAGATGGTGATCGGTTCACCCGCCAGCGCCTGCATGATGAAATTGGACACCACGCGCCCGTCATCGGGGTGCATGTTAGGCCCGTATGTGTTGAAGATCCGCGCCACCTTGATCGGCAGGCCGTGCTGCCGGTTGTAGTCAAAGAACAGCGTTTCGGCGCAGCGCTTGCCCTCGTCATAACATGAGCGCGGCCCGATCGGATTGACGTGACCCACATAATCCTCGGTCTGCGGATGGACTTGCGGATCGCCATACACTTCCGAGGTCGAGGCCTGCAGGATGCGCGCACCCACCCGCTTGGCCAGCCCCAGCATGTTGATCGCGCCATGCACGGCCGTCTTGGTCGTCTGCACCGGATCGTGCTGGTAATGAAACGGCGAGGCGGGACAGGCCAGATTATAGATCTCGTCCACCTCGACATAGAGCGGGAAGGTCACATCGTGGCGCATGACCTCGAACCGGGGATTGCTCAGAAGATGACGCAGGTTCCCGCGCCGCCCGGTAAAGAAGTTGTCGACACATAAAACCTCGTACCCGCGCTCCAGCAGGGTGGCGCAAAGGTGCGAGCCCAGAAACCCGGCCCCGCCTGTCACCAGGATCCGTTTTGCGTCGAGATGCATGTCGTTGGGATCAAAATCAGGCGCGTTCATCAGCGTTCTCTGCAGTTAAGTCCGACCGGCATCAACGCGTATCGGTTTTCTAAAAATGTCCAGACACTACAAACGAATAAATACAGAATTCGGCTGCAAAGTTGAGTGCCTGTACTCAGTATGTACATCTTGATTTAGGCTACACGAAAATTTTTGAGCGACGAAGGGCAAACTTAAAAGCTTTATGGGTTTTTTGATTTGCCCCGGCAGGGTGCAGTCCTAGGAACCTGCCGCTCGTGAAGAGCGGAACAATTTGGCGATCAGGCCGAAATTGTTCCCGGCGCGACAAAAGAATCTGCCCCAAACCCATTGGATTCCTAAAACGAGAGCGAGCAGGTCAGAAGCCGGGATCTGTCGTCACGACTGCGCCCGGAGCCTATGTCCGATCGCAGCAAGAATCAGGCAGTAGGCTGACGAGCGCATTCGAAGATTGGTTCGCAAATGGGAAACAATGCTTGAACTAGCGGGGGATTGAGGTGTCAAAATCGCCTAAGTGGACATAAAAAAACCATATTTTCTGAAAAAACGCTCGCGTTAAAGTAATAAGCATGTAATCGTTAAGTCAGTCTCAACGGGTGCCGTCGAAGACAACCTTTTTGTGGTGCACCAGATTAGTAAGTTACGAGGGTGGGAATAGATGTTTAGAACCTTGAAGACGATGGCACTCGCATTGGCAGCCAGCATATGTATCGCCGGAACAGCCAAGGCCCTGACAGTGGTTACAGATACTGGCGGGCCTTATGACATTACATCCGACAGCCTTTTTATTGGCCAAGCTACAAGCCCCGGTGGCCCGGGCACTTATTCTGTGGATTTCTTTTCGACCGTTGATCCCCTGGGAGGGACGGCAAACGCATCGGTTACGATCAATGTGTTTGGCTTGTTCACCGGCCTGACAATGAGCTGGGTAGATACCGCCAACCCCGGCAATGTATTTGCCACTGCTGCACTTCTGGGCAGCGGCTTCCAGACGACTATCAAAACGATTTTCAGCAGTGCAAGCACCAGCCTGAACCAAACCCTTGTGTTCTCGTGGGCGTCTTCAGTCACTCCGTCAAATGGCGGAAAGATCGGCTTTGACTTTGACGTGGCTGCGGTGCCACTGCCTGCCGGAGGTTTGTTACTTCTGACCGCGCTTGGCGGGTTGGGCCTGATGCGCCGCCGCAAGATGGCTACATAAGCAAAGCGTCATAACGGATGTTATGGTAAAAAAGGGGCCGGAGCGTGGCCCCTTCTTTGTGTCTAGATCAGATTTTACCGCCGATCGCCTGTCGCAGCATCCAGATCATGCGCGTGCACCTCAGCCGGACCAGCATCACGACAGCCCTCAGGGTTTCGCCCGATGATGCCAGCTTGCGGCTTGCCAGAACTTTGGGCGTATGTACCACCGCACTGGCGGGCATGGCCAGACCGCGCAGCGCCCATCGCAGGCGTGCGGCCAATCCGTCGCCGTTCAACTGATAGGCTTCCTGTGTTGTCCGCCGCCATTTGGTCTTGAGCGCGGGCCAGTCCTGCCGGGACGGATGACTGACCTTGAGCCGGTCTTCATAGATCAGAGTATACCCGCGCGACACCGCCCGCATGGTCCATTCCCGATCTTCCGACACACCGTTGATAAACCCGCCAATCGCGTCGAACACATCGCGCCGGGTCAGCAGATTTCCCGCGCCGGAAAATCCCTGAACCTCAATATATCTGCGGAAGTTGAAGGCGAAAATCGCCTCGAACGCCTCGGCACCGCTGCGCGGCGGGGGGGTTTCGTCAAAGACATCCACCCGCCCTCCGATTAGATCGGCCCGGTCTGCGACCTGTCGGCCAACCGTCAGCCAATCAGAGCTTGGCACACAATCGGCATCGATAAAGAACAGCCGCTGCGCGGTGGTTTCTACCACGCCACGATTGCGCGCATGGGCTGCACCCTTCTTCTTCTCAATCACAAACCGTACCCGGGGGAAAGCGTTACATATGCCGTCCAGCGAGACCGGAGAGGCATTATCCACCACAACAATCTCCGTATTCGAGGTGTCGTTGGCCATGAGCGCCTGTAAACAGCGCTCAAGCCTTGGGATGTCATTATAGTGTGGAATGATGACCGCGTCGGACGGAGATTGTTCAGTAGTAGCCTTGTTCATTGCCAAAGGCTCCGCTGATATAGCGGCACTTGTTCAGAACAATACCCATAACCTGTGTAAGCTCTGCCAGTTGCCGCTCGGCCACATCGATATGATCGAGGCTAGTTTCCTCGGCTGCAGCCAGCAACAAGGCGCAATCGACGTTCTTGAGAAATCCGTGACTGTCGTCACTCACCAATAGTGGCGGGGTATCAAACAGGATGAGATCGGGTTTGAATTCTTCCTCGATCTGTTCCAGCACTTCGATTGTGCGGCGGCTTTGCAAGATCTCTGCCGAATTGCGGGTCGCGGTATAATTCAGCCCGAATATCACGTTATCCCCATAGCGGCGCGCGTGATCACGAAAGAGCACATTTCCTTGAAATACATCCGACATACTGTGGCCGCCGGTCTGCTTCAGAATGTCGACCAGCCCCCTGCGGCGCATGTCCAGATCAATCACAATCGTGCGCAAGTCGTCCTGCCGTCCCAGACTGAAAGCCAAGTTGGCGGCGGCGGTACTTTTCCCGCACCCGCTATAAGGGGACGTCAGCGCCACACGGCGCCAGCCCTTGGACAAAATCTGTTGCATCATTTTTGTACGCAACATGTCATAGGGCGTAGCCGAAGGGCCGCCGCGAAATGAAATCAGGCGTTTGCGCTTTATCAGAGACGGCTCGATGCTCATCTCTGGCAGGGACCGCCAGATTTCATACGGTGCAACTGCCGGTTCCGGCGCAATTGATTGCGGTCCTTCAGACAATACGAGCGGGGGCTCGCTCTGGCGACTTGCACGCTCTTTGCGGGCTTTCTGAATGGCCACCTGAAGACGATCCATTACACCCTCCCCCAATTGTCAGGAGTAAAAATCACCAATAAACCTCCAATTTGTCCATCACCCTTTCGCTAATCAGGTCCAGGGGCAGATAATAGGTGTGCACAGCCCAGACCAGCGCTGGCACACCGGCCAGAATGGCCAGAATAGCCACTGACCAGACCATGCGAACCCGGATCACCTCGCCACGGGATCGGACATAGGGAATGGCAGCAATCGGCCAGACCTCCAGTTTGTTAATCAGGTCTTCGGGGCGGCGCACAGAGCGGTTCAAAAGCTCCAGAAGAACGATAAGCCCCAGACCCAAAGCAATACCGAAAAAGACGCCTCCGCCAGCCACTACCATGCGATTGGGCTTGGCCGGAGAGCTTGGGACCGCCGGGTATTCGATCACGGAAATGCGCTGACCCTGGGACGTCACTTCGATCCGTTCCCCGGTCGAGGCGGCCGCCAGGCGGTTCACAGCACTGTTATACTGCGACTGGATATTGTCGTGATCGCGCTGCAATTCGTCCTGGGCGATCGCATTGGCGGGTGTCTGGTCAATTGTCAGCGTCAGCTTCGTCAGACGCTCCTGCAACAGGACCTTTTGGTCCTCCAGCGCCTCGATCTGGCTGTCGAGCTGGGCCAGTTGAAGATCAAGCGCCGAGTTGCCCGTCTGCGGATTGGTAGACGCCACGTTGGTGGCCTGTTCCGCAGCCACTGTTTCCTCCAGCTTGGCAATCCGGGCGCGCAGGATTTTGATCTGCGGATTGGTTTCGGAATAGATCGCCCGCTGCGTATCGAGCTGGTTGCGCAATTGATCCAGCTGTACCTGAGATTGCGTCTTGTTCTGCTGCGCAACGCCGACAATCTGACCGGTGGAACCGTAGATTTCCAACAGATTCTCACGCTGACCCTTGAGCGAGAAAATTTGCTGATCCATCTGTTCAAGGTTGGTCTGCAACGCCCCCTGCTGCGCCAGCCGGAACTGCAGGCTGCTGGGCAAGGCGCCCGAGTTTTCCCTTTTGAACTCGAGAATCCGGGCGCTGCGCATATCCAGCTCTTTGCCCAGCCGATCAACTTCGTTCTCGAAGAAACTGAGCGTATCCGACGCGCGGTTCTTGCGATAGGATACGTCTAGCTTTTGAATCTCTGTCAAATATTCGTTCAGTACCCCGGCGGCGATCTGCCCGGATCGCGCATCAAAGGTGATCGTCATCAGGCTGGCCTGGTTCTGGCCGGCACTGATGCCCACACGCGTATTCAAACGCATGACATCGACTATCTGGTCTGGGCTTGCCTCGCCCTGATTTTCCAAAACCTTGTGCTTTCGCGCGATATCCAGAAGAACTGGGCGCGTCAGCAGGCGCTGTTCGATGATCTGCAGCTGTTCGCCAGCTGTGGTGTTCACGGTACTGGACGCAAGATTGCCTGGGATCTGCGGCGATTCAACGATCAACCGCATCTGCGACACATAGGTCGGAGGCAAATTCAGAGCGATGGAGATCGAAGCCGCCGAAACAATAATAACCACGATGAGGAAGTAGGGAAGCCGCCTCAAAAATATGGAAAAGTAATAACGAACCATGCCCATCTCAGACTGTCAGCTCCTTCTCAAGCGAATTGCCACCAAAGAAAACACCGTCCTGGATCACCTGATTGACTACGTCTTCGCTCACCTTGTCCGTTTCATTGGTCCAGGCATAAAGCAAGGCGAAATCACAGAACTGGTTCACAAGACGCGGGACGCCGCGGGTCTGTTCAAAAACGATCCTGCACGCTTCTTCCGTGAATTCCTCGCCTGACCCGCTGGCAATCTTCATCCTGTGCCTGATATAGCGCTCGACCGAGGCTTGATCCATGCGCTCCAGATGAAAACTGGCCGCCACCCGCTGTGTCAGCTGTCGCATCTTGGGGTCCAGAACCATATCGCGCAACTCGGGCTGCCCGACCAGCACAAGCTGGATCAGCTCATCCGTGTTTGCATTGATATTGGTCAGCATGCGTATCTCTTCCAGCCCTTCGACCGTCAGGTTCTGCGCTTCGTCGAAGATCAGAACCACGCGCCGCCCTTCGGCATATTCCGAGACCAGGAAGTCCTGTATCTCGCGGAACATCTGCACATAGGTCGTGTTTTCCTCGATCGGCAGCCCCAGCGCGTGCAGCACCCATTGCAGCAACTCTCCCCGGCCGCCCTGCGCATTCGAGATCAGCCCGACCGTGATGGATTGCTCCATTTCGCTGAGCAGATGCTGGACCAGCGTTGTTTTGCCGGCACCGATCTCTCCGGTCAGCACGGTAATGGGCGCACAGCTCATGACGCCGAACTGCAGGATCGAGTAGCCCCGTTTGTGCAGGGGCGACCAATACATGAATCCCGGGTCCGGAAGCAACGTGAACGGCCGCCGGTCAAGCCCGAAGAAATCTAGATAAAATCCATCGCTGGACGCCATTGCACCACGGTTGCCTTCTGCCTTGTCAAAACTAATACGGCCCCCCTGGAGAACATTCCAATACGCACTCTGAACCACCGGCAAACCTTTACGCAACACACATAATCACATGAACAAATAATACTTGGCTCTTACCCTGCCACAAAATCAAGACAGGGGGCACCACTAATACCTACTTGCCGTAAATTAACCCACCTACTGATCCAATTCGTCACATATAGGGCGATTGTTTCCCTGAAACCCTTGAAAACCTGCTCAAAACAAACGGCGCGGCAGCCCCCTGCAAACTGATGATCTGAGCCGTTCCGCGACCTCTGATTGACCCGATTCCAGACCAAAACCCCTCAAACCTTCGCATTGTTCAGCGTTGGTAAACAAATCTTCAACTCTGTGCGCCGGATTGCAGAAAAATTCTGGCACCGGATGCCCCTTTCAGCCACTTATGATCGCACGGCAAGGGGAGCTGATGCGCGAGATTAATGTTTTGCAAGCTGACTGGAATTTGTTAACACTTGGTTGCGGGTGTCTGCCTGATGCAGTGTGTGAAGGCGAAACCGCAACCGACATAAAAATATAAAGTTTTTTGTATATAAGTTGAGGTCGAGCGTAGTTAGTTCCTGAGTTGTGTAGGTGGTTCTTGGGTATTCGTGTGTGCTGGGGGTTTAAATAGTGACAAGTCATTCGAAAGAGGTGGCCAACGCTGGCGCGGGCTACCACAATATTGCAGTTATGTCGGCCCCGACAAATAGTCCGGGGTTCTACAGAAGCACGGGCAAGCGCATTTTTGACATCGCGTTCGTGCTGCTGACCGCGCCCTTTGCCGTGCCGCTGATTCTTTTTCTCGCGATCTTCCTGGCCTGCCAGGGGGTTGCACCGTTTTACTGGCAGGAACGGGTTGGCCGGAACGGCAAGGTGTTCAGGCTGCTCAAACTGCGCACGATGGTCCAGGATGCCGAGGCGGTGCTGAAAAAGCACCTCGCCAACGATCCTGCGGCGCGCGAGGAGTGGAACCGGAACCAGAAACTGCGCAATGACCCGCGCATCATCAAATTCGGCACTTACCTGCGGAAATCCTCGATGGATGAACTGCCGCAGTTCTGGAACGTGCTTATCGGCGAGATGTCCATGGTCGGCCCCCGCCCGATGATGGTGAACCAGCAGGAACTGTATCCCGGCAAACAGTATTATTCGATGCTGCCCGGCATCACGGGGCAGTGGCAGGTTTCCAAGCGCAACAATTCATCGTTCGCCGAGCGGGCCCATCACGACGCCGAATACTGGAAAAACATGTCTTTTTACTCCGATCTTTCGATCCTGATGCGAACGGTTTCGGTCGTTCTGCGCGGCACAGGCTGTTGACGCTAGGGTTTACTGCTGGGTTTAATCGAGCCAAGTACGCAATCTTTCGTCGCTGGGCTCAATGAGAGTGGCAGGAATGGCAATGCTGCAAAAAACCGGATTCTCGAGAGGCAATTGCCTGGCGGTTGTCTTTTTGGCTCTATCCCTGTTTCTAAGCGCGTGCGACTCGGCCGAAGAGCGTGCCGAGGCGCATTTTAAGGCCGGTATGGCACATCTGGAACAAGGGGATGTGGAGCGCGCGCTGATCGAATTTAAAAATGTCTTCAAACTGAACGGCAAGCACAAGGAAGCTCGCCTGACATTCGCCCGGCTGGAACGCGAACGCGGCAATATTCCCGCTGCGTACAGCCAGTACTTGCTTTTAGTCGAGCAATACCCCGACAATCTGGAAGGGCATCGTGCGCTATCGGAAATGGCTTTGCGGCTGGGGAATTGGCAAGATCTGCGACGCCATTTGGGGCGGGCATCCGCTCTTGCGCCTGAGGATGTCGAAATCCGGGCCATGAACAACACGCTGGCCTATACCAACGCAGTTCAGGCCGGAGACATGAGGACGGCTGACGCAGCCATCCTCAACGCCCGGGTCATATTGGAGACCCATCCGGAATTGCTCACGGCCAGACAGATTTTCGTCGATCATTTGTTGCGTACACAGCAGTGGAATGAACTGCTGGAGCAGGTCGATACCGCCCTGACTTTCTCGCCCGAAGAGGCCAACCTGTATGTGATCCGGCTCCGGGTGTTGCAGGAGCTGGGCCAACCAGCCGAGATCGAGGCACAACTCAGACAGATGATGGGCATTTTCCCCGAGGATACGAGTGTTGTTCGAATGCTGTTCGAGCATCATGTCGCACAGAAAAATCTGGACGCCGCGGAACAGATTTTGCGGGATGACATAGATAACAGTTCCGATAATTCGGATGAGGTTCAAAGGCTTGTTGCGTTCCTGAGCGAACATCGCGAGATTGATGCAGCCATTTCCGAACTGGACGCGATCATTGCCTCAGATGGGCCCGATGTCTCTCGTTTCAAGACCATGCGTGCCTCGCTGAAATTTCTGTCAGGAGATACGCAGGTGGCAATCGCCGAGATGCAGGACTTGCTTGAAGATGCGCCGCGCACCACCCAAACCCGCGAGAACGAAGTAGAATACGCCCGCATGCTATATGCGGTCGATCGGCCAGAAGACGCGCGCACCCTGATCGAGAAAGTGCTGACCGAAGATCCGACGCAGACGGATGCGGCAAAATTCAAGTCGGCTTTGCTGATAGAAGAGGATCATATCGGCGACGCAATTCTGCTTTTGCGCGAGGCCCTGAGCGCAGCCCCCCAGGATCCGCAGTTGATGTTGCTCATGGCGCGGGCGCATGAACGCAATGGCGACCGGCAATTGATGGGGGAAATGTTGGCACTTGCGGTCGAGGTCTCGCAGAGCGCGCCGGACGAAACGCTGAGATATTCCGAGTTTCTCATTCAAGGCGACGATCTGAAAATTGCCGAAAGCATTCTGATTGAGGCTTTGCGCCAGAACCCCGACAACCCAGGGCTGCTGATCCAATTGGGGCAGGTCTATCTGAACATGCAGGACTGGAGCCGGCTGGATACGGTCCTGGCCGCGGCTCACGGCCTGAACGATGCCGGCGCGTTGCGGCAAGCCAAGGAGTTGAAGGCACAGATGCTGGCCTCGCAGAGGCGGACGGATGAGCTGGCAGACTTCCTGAGTGAGTTGGCGAATGATCCCGAATTTGGTCTGCACGCCGATATTGCGCTGGTCAGGCTGATGCTGACCCAGGATGATATCGCAGGGGCAAATGAACATCTGGACAACCTGCTGCAGGAAGATCCCAACTCATTGATCCTGCGGCTTGTCAAAGCCCGCGCGCTGACCAGCGAAGGCCGGTTTGACGAGGCCGAGCAACTCTATCGCGCAATCCTGAGCGACCACCCCGAAACAGACCGGGTCTGGCTGGCGCTGTTCCTGCTTCAGCAGGAACGAAACCGGCCGGAACGGGCGCGCATCGTTCTAAAAGAAGCGCTGGAGGTCTTACCGGAAAACCCAGATTTCCTGATGCTTCAGGCCACAGAGCATGAACGTGCGGGCGAACTAGATCAGGCGATTACGGTCTATGAAAAACTGTATCCACTCAGCAACCGCTCGGATGTCGTGGCCAACAATCTGGCCAGCCTTCTGACCACCCATCGCAATGACGAAGTAAGCCTGCAACAGGCGCAGAGGCTAGCCCGGCGACTACGCGGCACACGCGTTCCCGCTTTTCAGGACACTTATGGCTGGGTTGCATACCGGTTGGGCAATTATGAAGAAGCGATCTCATATCTCGAACCCGCAATGCGGGCCATGTCCGATCATCCGGTGGTCCTGTACCATCTGGGCAAAGCCTATGCGGCCGCGGGCCGGACTGACGATGCCCTGCGCACGTTCAGGGCCGCTCAAGCAACTGGAGCCGCCTTGGATGTGACCCCGGGGCTGGATGTGGAAATTGATCGGCTCAACATTGCGAATACAGCGGGGCAATGATCGATTCCGCAGCATTTCTGCCGCATCTCATGACCGTCGGACGCGTAAAGGATTGTTTCAGGCCCCACGAACAGGCATAAAAGAAAAAAACGAGAGATTTGAATATGCGGACAGTAACAGGACCATTGATCGCTTTCATCGCCGCCATGATTGTGGCGGCCGGGGCATGGGCGCAGGGCTCGTACCAGATCCAGCCGGGCGATGCGCTGCAGGTTGAAGTTCTCGAAGATCCGACGCTGAACCGAACCGTTCTGGTGCTCCCGGATGGTTCCATCAATTTCCCGCTTGCCGGCTCGCTTCGGGCAGCCGGTCAATCGACCAGCGGCCTCAGTTCGTCTCTTGCATCGGCGCTGTCTTCGAATTTCAACGCGCCGCCAACCGTCTTTGTCTCGATCGCGTCGCTGGCGCCTCCTCCACTGTTGCAGGGTGGGTTGGCCGCATCCGGACCGACCATTGATGTTTTCATCATGGGTGAAGTCAACATACCCGGAAAGCATCTGGCGACCGAAGGCACAACCATTCTTCAGGTTTTGGCGCAGGCCGGTGGCCTGACCAATTTCGCGGCTCGCAAACGCATCGAATTGCGTCGGGCTGACAGTAAAACAGGCGTGATGAACAAGTATACTTATAACTACAATGGCTCGGGCAGTGGTATCAAAGGCAATACAGTGCTTAGACCCGGAGACGTTGTTGTCGTGCCATCACGCCGCTTGTTCGAATAGGGGCTGATACAGGTGGGGAAATCGAAATTCAGGCTGTCCACCATGCTGGGGGGCGGGACGGCTCTTATAATTTCACTTACACCAGCGGTCGGGCAACAGGCCTCGACACAGCAAACGACGCAACAAACAACAACGCAGCAGACTCAGGCCTCGACGCTGCAAACGACCGCGCAACAGTCGACGGTCGCTTCGACACTTGCACAGCAATCGCCCAGCCAGCAGCTTATTTCACAGCAGGCGCTGAGAAACCCCGCGCGGCAGGTTGGCCTGCCGGCAGCGGGTCAGCAGACCGGCACCGGAGCCGGCCTGACCGTCACACTGGATTACCTGTCCTCGCTCAGGCATGACGACAACCTGCGCCTGACCGATCCGTCGCTTGGATCCACCACTTGGTGGGAAAACACATTGGCGCTGGGGGTCCTGAACCAGACTTCGGATTCAACGCTGAGATTCGATCTGTCGGGATTGTACCGGATTGCCAATGAACCGATCATCGGAACGGAATCCAGTTTTTCGGATCCACTCGCACGGCTGGTCTATCAGCGGACCCGCGCCAACAGCCGGCTTGGCCTGCAGGCTGAATACCGCGAGAGGGATCTGGCCTTCAACCGCTCACTGACGGATACCAACCTGGACGGTGTCATCGATGCCTCTGACGTCATTGGTACCATCGGCGATCAGGTCAACACACGCGGGAATCTGGATTGGGAGACCGGTCTGACCGATCCCCTGGGATTCCGTTTCACCTATGATCACCGCGAACGCAGCTATACGAACACAATCGACCCGAACCTGTTCGACAACAGGTCCGACAACTATACGGCCGCGGCACTGTTTCGGTTTTCTCCAACTTTACAGGGGAACCTGACCCTTGATTACAGGGATTTTGTGGCTGAAGATAACGTCCGGACCGACCGGCAGACAACCGTCGTATCGGTTGGCGCAACATATAATATTTCGCCCATCACCAGTGTCAGTGCAAATGTCGGTTACAGCCAGGTTGACGACACACAACGCGCAACCAACATAAGCGATGTGACGGAAGATTATGTCTGGAGTTTCGGCTGGAACAAGATACTGCCAGACGGAACCGCGGATATTTTTCTTGATCAGACATTCGGCGTGAATGGCTCTCGAACGAATGCCACATTCGGCCGAGCCTACCAGCAAGGCAACAGAGTATTTGCTTTCAATGTCGGCGCCACCCGGGGGCCGTTTGACGAGGTGACGCCGATCGGTCAGATCGACTACAGCTATCTGTTGGCCAGCTCCCGGATTGCCGCAACGATCCAGCGCCGGGTCGGCACCAGCACACAAAGTGTGGAAACCCGGCAAACCCTGGCTTTCCTGACCTATGACTATTTCATCAACCCGGTATCCGGCCTGTCTTTCAGCGTCAATTTCATTGATCAGGAAGACGAAGGGACGGGTTCGGCCAATCCAAGACAGCGCGGCACGTTCAATGCCTCCTATACGCGCGCGATCTCAAGGGACTGGGCGGTCAATCTGGGTTATCAATACGAGATGGACGACCAGAACGGCTTTAAGGCGACCTCGAATTCGGTCTTCCTGACACTTGGGCGGCGGTTCACCCTCAGACCCTGATTTCCTGGGCCGGGGTCACACCGTCAACAAAGGCGCCGGCTATCACTTATTGTTTCGGCTCCGGATCAAAATCGCGGGAGCCCGGGCCGTCATGATTTCGGGGCATGTTTTATTATGCATGATAATCTGTGATGCATCGTTTCGATTCGAAAGACAGCCGCGGCAATCTCCTTGAGGCGGCCCGGGGCAGACTGCCGGCCATAAGCTCTGCCGGGCTGTTCTGGTTTGCCCTGTTGCTGCTTGGATCAATGCCCATCTTCTGGATCGGGATCGTCTCGCTGGGGGCCGCGTGGAGCACCCCGGAATACAGCCATGGCCCTCTGATCCCGATCATTTCGCTGTATCTGTTCCTGCGCGAATTGCGGGATATGCCGCCACCCAATCCGGTTGTTCATGACCGCTGGCCCGGTGTGCTGGTGATCGCAGCCGCACTGATCATCGCCGTTCTGGGCAATCTGGCCCGCATCCCCGATATCGTCACCTATGCCATGATCATCTGGACCGGGGGCGTCATGCTGACCGTGTTCGGCTGGCAGCGGGGCAAATATCATCAGCTGCCTGTGCTGCATCTGGTGTTCATGCTGCCCCTGCCGCAGTTCGTCTATTGGAAGCTCACGATCTTCCTGCAATGGATCTCGTCCGAGCTTGGCGTCTGGTTCGTGCAACTGGCGGGCGTTTCGGTCTTTATCGAAGGCAACATCATCGATCTGGGCGTCTACAAGCTGCAGGTGGCCGAGGCCTGTTCCGGACTGCGCTACCTGTTCCCGATCCTCAGCTTCTCGTACCTCTTTGCACTGCTTTATCGTGGCCCGATCTGGCACAAGGTGGTTCTGCTGGTGTCAGCCGCGCCATTGACCGTGCTGATGAACTCGGTCCGCATCGGCGTGATTGGCGTTCTGGTCAATCAGCACGGCATCGAGCAGGCCGAAGGGTTCATGCATTTCTTCGAAGGCTGGATCATCTTCCTGCTGTGCGTGGCCATTCTGTTCCTGATGGCCATCGGGCTACAGCGTCTGGCCCCGAACCCGCAGCCCTTTGCAGACACAATCGATCTGGACACCCAGGGGCTGGGCACCGTCGCATTGCGGGTTTTGGGCATCCGCGCCTCGGTGGCACTGGCCATCGCCGCCCTTCTGACGCTTGCGGTTTCGACCGCATGGACCCTGCGGCCCGCCTCGGAAGTAAAACCGATCGAGCGGGATCCCTTTGTTCTTTATCCGCGCCAGCTGGGCGAGTGGTCCGGCTCGACCACCAGCCTTGATCCCAATGTCGAACGGACGCTGGGTGCCAGCGACTATCTCCATGCCACTTATATCGACAGCGGATCGGGTGATTTCGTGAACATGTTCGTGGCCTTCTACAACAAGCAGACCGATGGAGACGGCATCCATTCGCCCGAGGTCTGCCTGCCGGTGGGCGGCTGGGAAATCTTCAGCCTTGAGCCTTATGAGATCAACCCGGGCGACACGCCCTATGGCAGCTTCACCGTCAACCGCGCGGTGATCCAGAAAGAGCTCTCAAAGCAGCTGGTCTATTACTGGTTCGAACAGCGCGGCAAACGCATGGTCAACGATTTCCGCGCCAAGATGAGTGTGGTTCAGGACGGCTTTACCATGGGGCGCACCGATGGCGCGCTGGTGCGTTTTGTGACCCCGATTCAACCCGGCGAAACCGAGGCCGAGGCCGACGCGCGCCTGCAGCGGTTCATGAAACCCAGTCTGAACCGGCTGCCGCAATTCGTGCCGTTCTAAAACATGGATCATCGCAACCATATTAACCGAAATTCTCGTGTTCACACCTAAGGAAACCCCGATCTCCGACCGTTACCCAATATTTCGACCAGCCCTGTGCGGCTGACCAACGGCAGGCGACACCAAAACTGCCGATGCGCACCGAATAGAATACAATGAACTGACACGATGACCCAAATTCTGTTACAGGAAAAAAATGAGCCTGCAAAGGATCTGGAAACCGCCCCGCAGGGCTGTTGCCTGCGTTCGACATTGGTGCTGGTCGTGCTGGTCAGCCTTATCCCACTTTTACTGACACCCGTCTTGCCGCTGACGGATTTCTACGCGCATATTGCCAGATATTACATCCTTGCACATCTGTCGGATTGGAGCGCACTGCAACAGAACTATGAGGCCGCCTGGAAACTGTTGCCCAATCTCGGCCTCGACATTCTGGGCGTCGGAATCATGACAGTGTTCGAGCCGCTGCTTGGTGCCAAGCTGATCGCTGGCCTGATCATTGCAGCCCCTTTTTCCGGAGTACTTTACCTTGCACATGTCCTGCATGGCAGGATCACGGCATTGAACGTATTGCTGGCCGGTCTGGTAGCCTATAACCACATTCTGATCTGGGGGTTTTCGAATTTCCTACTTGGGCTGGGCGTTCTTTTGGGCGCAATCGGATACTGGGTCGCAACGCAAGACCGGCCCACTCGTCAGTTAACTGGCGCGGCCGGTCTGGGGCTGATCCTGTTTTTTATTCATGGCCTGGCCTTTGCCCTTTGGGGGCTTTTGCTTGGCGCGGTTGAGCTGTCGCTGGCCCATCAGGCAGGGCAGACAACTTTACCGGCAGTCATGCGCAGAGCCGGGCGGCTGCTACTGATCAGCGTCGCACCGGTATTGCTGTTTTTGAAGACAAAGACGGCAGGCGGCGGTGTCACAACACCGATTACCAACCTTCTGGCACATGCTGAAAAAGGAACTCTGGCAGAGCGTCTGAGCACAGAGATTTCTCTTAGAATCGACGGTATTTTGCGTGTCGCGGAAACCACCTGGCGCATCGCAGATTATGGCCTTGGCATCGTCTTATGGGGCATGCTGATCTGCGGCTTGCTGTTCAGTGTCTGGAAGATTGACCGGCGCATGAAACTTGCCTGCGCATTCTGCATGGTTCTGGCCCTGATCCTTCCACCAAACCTTTTCGGGGTCGGACATCTCAGCGAACGTATCCCGCTTTTGTTACTAGCACTTCTAGCCGCAAGTCTTTCTCTGAACCCCGAAGTCAAAGCGTCGAATCGGCAGGCGACACTCATGGCGGTTGCCGCGCTGCTGCTGGTGCGCAATCTGGTACTGAGCGTTAGCTGGTATCAGGATGGCAAGGTTTATTCAGCCTATCTGGACGCGATGGCCCTCCATGACACAGGTGCCTTGGGGGCCGGCATCTATCTTGAGGGGACAGAAGACCCCGGGGCCGTCGCCTCTAGCTGCATGCCCCTGCCGTTTTTGATGGTCTTCAACGGCACGGCAATTCCCACTTTCTCAAACCCCACCCAGCAACCCATTCGCATCATCGGCGCGCTCGGAAACGTAATGGCGGCCACTCAGCAGATCAACGCAGAGACCGATCCCCTCGTGCCCTCCGTATTGGCTGTTCTGGCGGAGGCAAAAGCAGACACTGTTGTCGTCTGTTCGGTGGACTCCTTCCGTATGCCGGTTCAGGGTTTCAATATCCTTGCCGCAAGCGCACCATGGACATTGTATCAGCGCAGTGCCTCGCAATAGCCGCATTCCCGGTTCAGAATAGGGCCAGCCTAGGAAAACTGTAGATGAAAGCAGAATTTATGTGCACCGCCCCCGGGCAAACGGCTGAGTTCATTGCTGACCGATCAGGCGGGCGCGACAACAATTTCAACCTGATCCGCATCCTTGCCGCAGCCGGGGTGTTGGTGTCCCATGCCTATCCTCTGAGTTGGGGAGCCGGTGCTATCCAGCCATTAGAGGTTTTGCTGCATGGAGTGGCTCTGGGCACCGTATGCGTCTGGATTTTCTTTGCTATCTCGGGTTTTTTCATCACACGCAGCTTTGACCGGACGCCCTCAACCAAGTCGTTTCTGACCGCGCGGGCCCTGCGCCTGTTTCCCGCGCTTGCCACAGTACTAGTTGTTACCATTCTGGTTGCCGGGCTTTGGCTGACCGAAGCGGCCCCTTCCGTCTACTGGGCTGCAACCGGCGAATACTTCATTCGAAACATTCTGCTGTTCAACCTGAAATACACTTTGCCCGGCGTCTTCGTTGACAACCCCGGCGGCAGCGGGATCAACGGCTCGCTCTGGTCGCTGTCATACGAGGTCACCTGCTACACCGGTGTTTTCCTCTGCGGAATACTTGGCCTGCTTAGAACCCGCAAAGTCTTTTCCGGGCTGACATTTGTCTTTCTGTGCGCCTATTCTGCAACGATGGTCTTCGAGCTGAACCCGCGCATCGAACAGCTCGCGCGTCTGGGGTTGCCGTTTCTGACCGGGATGACCTTCTATGTCTTTCGTCACAGCATACCATTGTCCTGGACAATACTAGCAGGAGCAACAGCCATAATAGTTGCCGCCTGGTTCACACCCCTCTTCCTACCCGTATTTGCGATTTTCCTGTCTTATGCAGTGTTCTTTTTCGGTTACGCCCAAACTCCTCGGCTTTTGGTATACAATCGGCTGGGCGATTACTCCTATGGCGTCTATATCTATGCATTTCCGATCCAGCAGTTAGTGGCACAATCTGGTGTGACAACACCTGCCATCAACATCGCCCTTTCCCTGCCCTTCACCCTGATATGCGCAATGCTGTCCTGGCACCTAATTGAAGCACCGGCGATGAAATTGCGCCATCGCAAAAAGCCACCGAAACCGGTCAAGACAAAACAGGTCGCAAAGTAGGCGCAGCGCGTGCCTAACCCTTCCAGATCCGCTTGTAGGCCGCGATCAGCGCGGGCACCTGATGCGGCCAGGCCATCTCGGATTCGACCCGGGCGCGGCCATAGCGGCCCATGACGGCCCGCCGTTCATCATCCGCCAGCAATTCGGCGATCCTGTCCGCCATATCCACCGGATCGTTGGCCTTTGCATAAAGCGAAGCCTCCTGCGCCGAGAACCGCCCTTCGGTCACGTCGAACTGAACGATGGGCTTTTCGAACGCCATGTATTCGAGGATCTTGTTCATGGTGGACTTGTCGTTCATCTCGTTCACCCGGTCCGGGTTCACGCAGACATCGGCGGTCGACAGGATCTCGAACAGATCATGGTCCGGGGCCCGGCCAGTGAAGGTGACGTAGTCCGACAGGCCCATATCGACCGATTGCTGTTGCAGCTTCTCAAGGCTGGGGCCACCGCCGACAAGGCAGAACTGGATATCGTCGCGGCCCTGCACCTGCACCAGATGCGCCACAGATTCCAGCAGCAGGTCGATACCTTCCTGATCCCCCATCACACCGACATAACCCACCATATACTTCCGACCATTGCGCCAGGCGGGGTTCGGCGGCAGGTGCTGCAACCGGCTGAGGTCGGGGCCGGAACGGACGACAAAGACATCCTCGGGCGCCATGCCGCCGCGTTCGATGGCAATCTTGCGATAGCTTTCATTGGTGGCAATCGACACCCGGGCCGAGGCAAAAGTCAGCCGCTCGAACGTCTTCATCAGCTTCCAGAAGAACCCGCGCTTGTTGAACTTGGCCTCATACAGCTCGGGGTTGATGTCGTGGTGATCGAACAGATAGCGCACGCCAAACAGCTTGAAGGGCAGCGCCACCAGAAAGATCAGATCGGGCGGGTTGCAGCCATGGATGACGTGAAACCCACGGGTGAACTTGATCTTCAGCGCCAGCCAGCTTTCCCAGAACAGCGCCGCGCCATATTCCAGCAGATACCCCAGCGCGCCACTGGCATCCAACGGCAGCGGGTGACGATAGACCTTGATGCCCTCGTCTTCCCACACACGTTCCTCATGCCCCTTGCCGGTGGGACAGATGACCGAGACCAGTGCGCCTGCGGCGGCCAGCGTGCGCGCCTCCATCCAGACACGGCGGTCGAAGGGCACCGGCAGGTTCTCGACCACGATCAGAACCTTCAGCCCTTTCAGAGGCTGGCTCTGGCGCAGCTCCTCGAACGAAACCGGCTGAACGGCGGGCGGGGGGCTAGTCATATTCATAGGTTCGCACCACCTCTGTATCACCCAGGTTCAGCTCGTTGATGATCCGGTTCGAGCCGATCACCAGGTCCCATGGCCCGGCCTCGGCTGTGGCGCGATCGACCAGCAGGCTGCCCACCGTCGGCAGGTGGGTAAAGGTATAGCCCAGGTTCTGACCGCGCAGATCGGCGGGCCTGATGGCGGGGTCGTAGACCGACAACTGATACCCCCCCTGCAGCAGCCGGCGGGCGATGTCGACATTCGGGCTTTCACGCAGATCGTCGGTCTCGGCCTTGAAGGCCAGCCCCGCCATCAGGACCCGGCCCCCTTCGGGCAACCGTGCCATGATGTTCTGCACCTGATGGGTCTTGTGCGCCTCGTTGGTGCGCAGCAGGCTGTCGATCAGATGCGTATGCGCGCCCACCTCGCCCGCGATATGCTGCAGCGCGCGGACGTCCTTGGGCAGGCAGGACCCCCCAAACGCCCCCCCGGGCCGCGTGTAATAGGCCGAGATGTTCAGCTTGGTGTCCGAGACGAAAATCTCGTGCATGGTCTTCGCCGAAACCCCCATCTGCTGGCAGATGCGGCCAACCTCGTTGGCAAAGGCCACCTTGGTCGCGTGCCAGGTGTTGTCGACGAACTTGGTGATCTCGGCCTCTTCATAGGCGGTGTAGAAAACCGGCGCATCCAGACCTTCGTGCATCTCATCCATCACTTCGGACCGGCCGCCGTCACTTGTGCCGACAACGATCTTGGGCGGGCTGAAGAAATCATCCACCGCTGACGCCTCGCGCAGGAATTCCGGGTTATAGACGATCTCGACCGCCTGCGCGGTCCTGTCGCCCAGAGTGCTGCGGAAAATCGGCTCGATCAGCTGGCGGACGGTACCGGGACGGAAGGTGGAGCGATAGGCCACCGTCAGGGGCCGCGCGCGGTCGGGCGAGACGGCCCTGGCGATCTGGCGTGTCACCTCGGCCACGAAATTCATGTTGTGCGAGCCGTCGGTCGAGCTGGGCGTGCCGACACAGACGATGGCCAGATCGACATCGGACAGGTCCGGCATTTCAACCACCGCGCGGATCAGGTTCCGGCCAAGCGCATCCGTCAGCAGATCGGCCACCTTGGGTTCCTTGATCGGAGGCTGCCCGGCGTTGATTTCGGAAACCTTGTCGGCATTCACATCGACGCCGACCACCTCATGCCCTTCGCGGGCCAGACAGCAGGCTGCCGTGAACCCCACATACCCCAGGCCAAAAATCGCAATCTTCATACTGCTACACCATTTTAAAACCCAGTACCCAACACCCGGGCCGAAAATAAAAGACCTACAAATCTACACATACTTGGCAATGTCGCGCAAATAGTGTCCAATTCATAACACCAATTGAAAGTATAATTTGCCGCGGAATTCAACGTGCAGAGTCGAGATATAGACGCCTTTTGACAAATGGAACAAAACCGTTGCGAGCCACTTGTAAAAAGGCACTATCCGGGTAGCAAATAGCCATCCGGTCGGGTTTCCAGAATCATGGTTTTCGGCTGTTGCGAGGGCCCAATAAGACGTAATTTGGAAACACTGGCGCGCCATAGCACTGTTTGTTGCGAGTATGGAAAGTTAAGGAACTTGAAACAGCCAACCGATCCTGCGCGGAATACCGACACCTCCTCCCGCAGCGCGGCCCTTGCCGTAGGGGCCACGGCATTGCTGGCCTCCAGCCTGTTCCGCCAGGTACTGGGTCTGGCGACACTGGTGATCACCGCGCGGCTCCTGACCCCCACGGATTTCGGGATCGCGGCGTACTTCTTGGTTGCCACCGCTTTTCTTGAGATGATGCAGCGGCAGATCTCGAATGTTCTCATTCGGCTCGACGACGCCACGCATCAACATCTCGAGACGGTTTTCACCTTTCAGGTGATCCTCGGCGTCGCTGCGGGAGTGCTGTTTTACGCAGCCCAACCCTTTGTCGCCGTCATCGGGCTGCCTGAATTGGAACCCCTGACACCGCTTCTGTGTGCGCTGTCGCTGATCATCGCCTTCAAAAGCCCCCGTTTCGTATTGTACGAACGCAACCTGCGCTTCAGCTTCGCCGCCGGAGAAGAAACCTTGAGCCGGATCATATACTCGGCGATTGCAATCAGTCTGGCTTGGCATTGGGGGGATTTCTGGGCCATCGTGGTTGCCAATTTCTGCGCATTGACCACGCGCTGCATCTGGACCTTCGGCTTTGCCCCAATGGCGCCGCGATTATCCCTATCGCGCTGGAGAGACTGTTTTTCCTTTTCCATCTGGTCCACCGGTGCCCTGGTCGCCCAGTTCTTTTCCAGAAACATGCCACAGCTTATTGTCGGAGCGACGCTGGGGCTTTCGGATGCCGGGGTTTTTCGGCTGGGAAGTCGCCTGAGCGCGCTTGTCACGACGCAACTGTTCGCTCCGCTGCAGCGTGTGCTGTATCCTGGGCTTGCGGATATTTCACGCAACACCAACCGGCAGGATGAGACGTTTAACCGGCTGAACGAATTATTGCTGGCAATCGTCTTGCCCGTCTCGGTTGGGATGGCGCTTGTGGCCAACCACATTGTCATCGTGGTTCTGGGCCCGCAATGGCTGGGGGCTGCACAAGTCATTTGGGTTCTGGCCCCTCTCAAGGCGCTGGAAACCTTGCAGGAAAATGTCCAATCCGCCTCTTTTGTCGAGGGGTCCACCAAGATTTTGCTTGTGCGCAACACCTTCCTGCTAGCGATTGTCTGCCTGTTTATGTGGATCGGTGTGCAATACAGCTTTACCGGCGCGCTAGCGGGAGCCGGTGCTGGCAGTGCCGCTGCCATCATGACCACGCTGTTTCTGGCAAAACGCTATGGCAAACGCACCGTGACCGGCCCCCTGACCGTTGCCTGGCGCTCTTTCGTCTCGACATTGGTCATGATCGCCGCCGTTCTGTTCGTCGGCAGCGCCTATGGCAGTACCGAGGTGATCGGTTGGGCTTATGAGTCATTTGACGATCTACCTCTGTTGCGGGTGCGTTTCATCGTGAAGGTCCTGGTGGGCGTCGGGGCATATGTCGGTACACATTTGTTGCTTTGGCACCTGTCCAAGCGGCCGGAAGGCGTTGAAAGCGCCGCTTTCAGACTGGCCGGGAGAATGCGCAAACATGTTTTTTACTGAAGAAAAAAGGGAACGTTGCGGATCATGAAACACGCCGCGACACCTCGGCCTGATCTCAGCGTCATCATTGTGAACTACAAGACCCATGACGTGACATCGAAGGCGATACAGTCGGTTCTGGATCATCCGGGCAAGTTGAACCTTGAGGTGATCGTGGTCGACAACGATTCACAGGATGGCAGCGTCGAGGTCTTACGCGCGGCCTTTCCGCAGATAAAGGTTCTGGCCGCAGACCATAACGGGGGATACGCGTGGGGCAACAATGTCGGCATCCGGCGTGCCAGCGGGTGCTATCTTCTTGTCCTCAATCCCGATGCGCTGGTCTATGACGATACGCTTGAACGCGCGGTCGCATATATGCAGGACAATCCGGACATTGGCATTCTGGGCGGACATGTATCGCTTGAAAACGGGACGCAGCAGCCGACCCTGTTTCGTGAGCTGTCACTCAGCAAATTGTTCTGGGGCCTTGTGGTACCAAACCGCATCCTGCGGCGCAGCCGGCTGTTCGGGGATCAGCGCTATGCTTCGCTGGCGCGCGATACTGCACAGGATGTCGAGGTTGTCGCCGGATGCTTCATGATGATCTCGCGCGAGGTCGTTGAAAAAGTCGGCATGATGGATGACCGGTTCTTCATGTATAGCGAGGAATCCGAATGGTGCTGGCGGGTCCGACAGGCCGGTCTGAAAGTGCGCTACAATCCCGATGTGCGCCTCATGCACTATGGAGCCGTCTCAACCGGTCAGACATCGCCGTGGAAATCCGTCGAAATCGCCAAGGGTCACATCCTATTCCTGCGGTTTACACGGGGCCCCGTGGTCGCATGGCTGGGAACCGGGCTTATGGTGCTGGCAGACCTGTTGCGCGCCGTCTGGTTTCTACCCCTTAGCCTGATCCGGCCCGGCCATAAAGAGGCGCAAGCCTGGCGCGCGCGGTTTGCGTTTTTGCTTGGCGCCATGTTCAGGCAGCCAAAAGGACAGACCCCGCCGCAACCCAGTGCCGGAATAGCGGCATGAAGGCACTGGCCAAATCCGCCCTGCGCGCAACGGTGCATACCGTTCTGTCTCCGCTTGAAGCGCGAATGCTTGCCCGGCAGCCCGAGGCGAAATGGTCCCATATTTTCATTCTGGGAGCGCCGCGGTCGGGAACCTCTCTGTTTTACGAACTCATGATCACGCAGTTCCGATTTACCTATTTCACCAATCTGGCGCATCGGTTCTACAAGACACCGCTGGCCGCCACAAAACTGGGGCAACCTTTCTTGTCACCACACAAACCGGCATATCAGAGCGACTATGGTCATATCTCAGGCTGGGCCGCCCCGAACGAGGGCGGGTGGATCTGGCAGCGCTGGCTGGAAGACGGGCCTTGGGTGGATGAGAGCAAGATCGCAGATTTGCCGGTCGATGAAATCCGATCGACACTGGCCGGAATGTCGCGCCTGTCTGCGGCCCCCTTCATCAACAAGAACGTGATGCATTCAAACCGTGTGCGGTTGCTGGATGCCCTGTTCCCCGGCTGCCTGTTCCTTGAGGTCCAGCGTGACGCCAAGGACACCGCCCGATCCATCATCCGTGCGCAACGGCGCAACAAAGGGCCTCAGCGGGATCAGGAAGAATGGTGGTCTGTGCGCCCGTCAAATGCCGCGGGCGATACGGATATCGAACGCGCCTGCCGCCAGGTCACAGGCGTGGCCCAGGACATTGAGCGCGACTGCAACCATGTCGGATCGGGCCGACTGTTCAGGGTCAACTACGCCACCCTCTGTGCCAGCCCTCTAAGCGTCTTGAGCGACGTCGCCCGATTTCTGACCGATCACAAAATCCCCGCCCAGCCCCTGAACCAAGACCCTGTGCCCGCGACCTTCACCCTGCACCCATCCAAGGCTCTGTCTGCGGAAGATGAGGCCGTCATGGGTGCTTTTCTTGATCGCCCGGAAACCGGGGCGGTGGTCTGATGGCGGATGAAACACTTTCCCTGCGACCGGTCGCGCCCGAGGATTGGCCCAAACTGAGTGGTCTGTTCGATGATCTGACCTATGAGCAAAGCCTGACCTATGCGCAGGCCGCCGCCCGCCGTATCCGTGCAACAGCCGAGTTTGTGGCCGTGTACGATGCGCAGGGCAGGCCGGTGGCCGCTGCTTGCCTGAGGATCAAGAAAGTGCCGGTCCTGAACCGGGGCTTCGCCTGGATTGCGGCCGGACCGTTGACACGGATGGCAGGGCAGCCGGACCCCGAGCCCGCCGTGATCCGATTCATTCTCTCCAAACTTCGCGATCACACGCATGCCGCGGGCCATGCCTTGCGTTTGCGGTTTCCGGTACAAGCCTCACCGTCAGAAGACGCCGTCACAGGTGCTGGATTTGCGCCGACCCAGCGGGCGGCCCCATATCAGACAGTGCTGATCAACCCGGATCAGGACGATGACAGTCTGATGGGCGCCCTACATGGCAAGTGGCGCAATCCACTGCGGAATGCGCTGAAAGCGGGGTTAGAGCTTGAAACGGGTCCGCTCCAGGACCTGTCAGATCGCTTTTCATGCCTGTATGAACAGGTCCGCGCCACCAAGGGGTTTCAGCCCGACATTCCTCCGGAATTCTACTATGGGCTGGCGGGGCCGGATTTCGACCATAACGTGCTGATTGCGCGCAGGGATGGCGAGGATATCGGTGCAATGACCATCGGTATGTCCGGTCCAACCGCGACCTACCTGTTCGGGGCCACATCCGAAGCCGGGCGAAAGCTCAATGCCGGGCACTACCTGATGTGGCAGGCCATACTGTATTGCCGTGAACGGGGCGCGAAATGCTTTGATCTGGGCGGAATCGATGCTGAGGCAAATCCAAGCGTCACCCGGTTCAAACTGCGCACTGGCGGTTCGGAGACCACCGCATCCGGTCCGTATGAGGCTTGGCCAAACGGGCCCGGTGCGGGCCTGGTCAATCTGGCTGAAACGCTGCACAAAAGGCTGAAACCCTGATATGGCCCGGCGAATTGGTCTCAATTTTCACGGAATAGGCACTCCGGCACGCATGTTGGAGGATGGCGAGGCGCCCTATTGGCTATCAGAGACACAATTCACGGACATCCTGGACCGGGTGGTGGCCAACCCCGATCCGTCAGCATTCGTTCTGACTTTTGATGACGGCAATCAGTCGGATTACGAGATCGCCCTGCCCGCCTTGGTACAGCGGGGCCTGAGCGCACGTTTCTTTGTTCTGACGGGGCGGCTGGACACGCCCGGATCACTGGCGCGCGCGCATGTCACAGCCCTTCTGCGGGCCGGGATGCGTGTAGGCAGTCATGGGATCGCCCACGTTGCCTGGAGCGAGATGGATACAACGGCACTTGAACGGGAAATCGTCCAGTCGCGTGACGACCTGCAGGTGTTATGCGGTCACCCGGTGACCGAGGCCGGAATACCGTTTGGCAAATACAATGCCCGTGTTCTGCGCGCCCTGCGCCGGAACGGCTATGGCACGGCATTTTCGAGCGACACAGGCTATATGAACGACACCGCTTTTCTGCGTCCCCGCACCTCGTTTCGCGGGGATATGACCGAGGCCGAGATTGACGCGATATTCGCAGCGCAGATGCCCCCTGCCCGACTTTTGCGCCGCGCGGCAGGCATGATCAAGAAACGGATATTTCCGCTGCGCTGACCACTGCCTAAACAGCGTCTTTCGATCCTTCAACGGACGAACGGGCATATCCGAACTTGTCCAGAATATGCCCAAGCTCCTGTTCGATATAGGCCAGATGCTCGGGCTCTAGCTCATTCTTCCACTGCCCGCTGCGCCCGCTGCGGATATGCGCACGTTCGTTGGTTTTGGTGGCCGAGACCTTGGTGCGTTTTCCGGCTTCAAACAGACGCATCAGGCGAACGCCCAACTCATGCGTCTTGCCGGTCAGCCCCAGGAAGGTGAACATTTCGGCATAAAGCGCATCGCGCTGATCGCCCATCAGGTCATCATAGGAAACCTCAAGAATGTCCGGGTCATCCAAATTCCAGTTTTCAAGAGTTTCGCGGCTGAAGAAGATGAAATGTCGGATTGTCATGAACAGGCCTTCGGTCTTGTCTACCGCCTGCAGCTTTTCCTGATACGTCCGCCCGTTTTCGTCGGGCACATGCGCCCAACGCTCGTTCGTCCATAGATGGTAGTGATAGGACGACACGATCATGTCGCGTGGATCGCGCATGATATGAATACCCTTGTAAGGCCCGATACCGGACAAAGGCGTCTGGCTGTGTATGGACAGAAAGACCTTTGTCTTCGGCTTCGGCCCCTGCCGCGAGATATCTTCGAACCGTTCCCCCAGACCAAAAGCCAGCAGCTTGAGCACAGCTTTGAAATAGGTCGTCATCGCCTTGTGGTGCGTTCCGACGAAAATCTTGTGCTGAAGTTTCCCCGCCCCCTTTGCGCTTTTTCGGCAAGCCAGAAACAGTGGCATTATCCGCCATAGCTCGGGGTTTTTAAAAAGGCCGTAATTCTTGCGGAACGAGATGGGAAGCTGGGTCACAGCCTTGCGAAAGATTGATCGCTTTGGTTTGCGCCCGATCCCGGCGTCCGTCATGATCTTTTCTGGCTGAGTTGACACTCGTCAATTTCCCTTTGTACAACTTCCTGCGGACTGCACACCCGCAGTCACGCCTTCTCGTCTGATGGCGTTTCTGTGGACTCGAACCGTGTATATCTGACCCGCCGTGGACGTGTGCCTTGCGCTTCTGCGTCGGGCTGGTCCGTGTCTTCTTCGGCATCGAGCATCCATAGGCCGGCGCCCAGCATGAACATCAAAAGGCAAAATGTCGCCTCCCACAGGTGCACCGAAATGGCCGCGATGCAAAACCCTGTCAACGCAAAGAGGTATCCCAGCCGATAACTTGCCAGTCGGTCGGAAAGTTTGGCCCGACCGACTTTCACTTGAACCACGATCAGGACGGCAATCAGAAGAAAAAGCGCTGGCAAGCCATAGCGCAATGCCACCACCATCCAGAAGTTATCGAGGCTGCCCACCATCCAGGCTGGCCTGCTGAACGGGTTCAGCCCGATCCCGAAAATGGGGTTGTTGAGAACGTCATCCGAGGCGTTGTTGAAAATATGAATCCTGTACCAGGCGGATTTGCTGTTCAGCGTCATATAGGCTGCAAACAACTGCACCGGCGGTCGGTTCGCCACAATGTCGACTAGGACATAAAACCCGGCAAACAGATACAGCAGCAGGTTCCACTTTTTCTTAAACGCGGAAAAGACAACCTTCCAGGATATCAACGCCATCTGCACCGCGACCGACAGCCATGCACCGGACGACAAAGAGGTGAACGTTGCCGCAAGAACAACACTGATACGAGGTGCCTTGTAGGCCAGCCCCTTGTCGTACCCCAACACATACCAGGTCAGCGAAAATCCAACACTGCAGAAAATGCCGAACAGGATCGGGTGCGGCATGGATCCCTGTGCCCGGTACAAGCCCAGGCGGGGCTCGTCATATACAACTTTGGCGACGTTCCCGATCTTGGCGAAGTATTCAAGGATCAGAGACCTGTCCATCAGGGTCTGATAGACGCTGAATGGCAACATGAACAAAATCAGGATGAACATCCAAAGAGCAAAAGTGCGAAATGCATTTGCATCCCGGATCATCCAGCGCGCAATGAAATAGGGGCCGATCGTTTCTGCAAAGGCAATACCGATGAATTCCCATCGCACAAAACCGTGATTATGCAACAGCGCAAGACTGGCCCAAACCGCATAAATAAGCATCATGTAGTCAGGCGCATAATACCCACCCGAGCCATCAAGCCAGCGGATCAGGGCCGGGATGATGAAGATCAGCAGAACAAGGCGGTACGTCCCGATCTGCAAACCCGCAACATCGAAATAGAACGGTAGAACAAACCCGAGAAACAGTAGGGGAATGACAAACGGTGTACGTTTCGCCCTGGCCCGTCCCTCCGAGGCGTGCACTGTTCTTGTTGTTTCTGCCGATGCTACCACTGCACTTCGTCTGCCTTTGGTTTCAAATCATGGAATCCGGGTACTGCTCAATCCGACACCCGGTACACAAATCGCGTTTTATTCTAACTCACCCAAAAAGGTTTTCATCTAATATCTCTGGCACTGAAGGCTGATGTGTCCTGCCAATACCGGCCTTGGCACTAATTGTCCGCATACACCGTGCCCATCGTATTCCAAAAGGCCGCGCCGCAAACACCCTATGTGGCCTCAGTGAAGAAATAAAAGACGGGGCGCATATTGTACGCCCCGTCACAACATTCCGTTGGGAAACTGCTCATTGTTCAAGGATGCCATTAGGCAATGAACACATCATCCGGAACCCATGTGTCGACAAACTGAACCTCGTTATCAATGGCGAAGGCACTGATTTCACCATCAACATCACGGCCCCATGCGGTTCCGAGCGTCCAGCCGCGATCACGGCCACCGGTAAAGTCGAAATCAACACCAGTTTCATCAATAACAATCTTGTCATCTACAATCACCTGCAGACGGTCTGCGTTCTCATCTACCAAAAGGGTGATCGTGTGCGTTTCGGTGTCGTTCAACCCGATATCACCGCTCCAGAAGCCCTTATTGAACTCGGCGTCCTTATTGGCGACATGGGCGATCACCCCGTCACCCGACAAGGTCAGGCCGATTTTCGTGTGATTCCAGACAAGGCGCTGTTTGCTGCCATCCGCCTCATCCCGAGCATAATCGATCGAAAAGGCGACTTGCGCCGAATCCTCGACCTCGGTAACGCGACCGATTTTTACGTAGTCGTCTCTGCCATCGAACTGAAGCGCCGGTCCCGATCCGGTATCGGCAATATATGTGTCCCCTTTCAGAGCGGCCTGGCCACTTCCGGGCAAGTTCGCGATATCGAGGACGAAGTCATCGAAGACCATCGCGGAAGCCGGACCCGAATCTGAGCTGGATGTGCTGCTGTCCGGATTGGTCGCACCGATATCCGTGCTTGGTGCAGTGGTACCGGTATCGGGAGTCGTTGTGCCCACGTCCGGGCTGGTCGTCCCTGAACCGCCAGTTCCGGCATCGGGCTGCGTTGCGCCTGTGTCCGGATTGGTCGACCCTACATCCGGAGTGGTCGGGCTGCTGGCTCCGCTATCGGGGTTCGTCGATCCAGAATCCGGGTTGGTCGCGCCTGTACCAGGGCTGTTTGCACCAGTATTCGCGCCCGTCGATCCGGTTGTGCTGGTGCCAACCCAATTGTCGTATGACAGTGGAAACTGATGTGCCAGATCCGAACCTGCGCCCATCGTATCGATGATGCTGCCCGATTTCACACCAAACTGATTGTACCCGTCTTGCGCCCCTGTGGCGTAAACCGTGAACACATCATCATAGTAATTCGCCGCGTTCGGATCCGTATTCTGAACGAGCACGTTGCTGTTGATATTCCAGCTGGACTGACCGTTATAACCAATGATGTCAGATGTCACGTTATGATCGATCGTGACGTTCTGTGACGTGCTGCCAACTCTGATCGCCGGGATCGACACACCGCCGTTCAACAGGCCAGGCACTGCCAGAACCGTGTTATTGCTGATTGTCACATCCTGCGCGCTGCTCAAGGAAATCCCGTGCGTATGCGCATTGTAGATCATGTTATCTTCGATCAGAACGTTGGTGTAGAACAGGGCCGGGTCATTGGGATCCTTACCCGCATTCCCCATAAAGATGGCCTGAGCATAATCACCGGAACCCATGTCGATGACATTCTCGCGGATGATGATGTCGCTGCTTGGGCCAAGGATCTTGGAGAACTGGATAAAATCACCATGATCTCCGGAATTCAGCGAGCGCTTGAAGTCGTGCAGATAGTTGCCTTCGACAAGAATGCCCTGATTGCCATCCAGATACATGCCATCGGCGCGGATCGAATGGATGTTGTTGCCCGTGATCGCAACATCCTGGTTGGCACCGGCATGCACGCCGACCCGCCACTCGAAGAACTCGTTGTTGTCAACGGTAACGCTTGAGCTGCTACGGATATAAAGGCCATACGCTGTGCCATAGCCATCAGCCGTCGTAGATACACCCGACGCGACATCCCCATCGAACGTCGAGTTTGTGATCGTAATATTCGAGCTGTTCTGAATCTGGAACGGTCTGTGGCTCGCTGACTCTCCGTTGAAAGTGTAGTCGAACTTCACATCGTCGAATGAGATATTCGAGGCACCGTTCACCCGCAGCTCAGAGATTTCAGCCTGCGCATTCGGGTCCGCAGATTTAATTGTAACGTTTGACGCATATTGCGTGTTTATGTTCAGGCGGCCATAGTTGCCCGCCTCCAACAGGATTGTTTCCCCACCTTGTGCCTGAGACAGAGCCTGGTTCAGCTCCGCCGCCGAGGTTACAACGATTGTCTTCGACATCTTTTCACCTTTTTGCATAGGCGCTGTGAGTGGCAGCGCACAAGAATCCCGCTCACCCAGGACAGAAGGAACAGTCGCACGAAGGCGACAGAGGGGCCGAAATATGGCTATGTTTGGAAATTGTTGCCTGCATCGGGACAATAACGTCCTTGCGCCTTCATTTCCGAGTGAAGCTGATACTCGTTACCGGGAATTGTTCCCCTTCCCTTAGCGGTAACTCAGGGTTTGGCGAATTGATTCCCCTGCTGCAACAATGGACATAAAATTGCCACTATTCAGGCATGTGCCCGCGTATCCCGAACAAATATCGGCGGTGAATTGCCCTATACCGCTACGTCAAGTTGCAAAGTATCCCCTGAATAGCGAGCCAGATCGTGTTATGGACAAGGCTTTTGCTTGCCCGTAGGATTCTTCTGTTACCAGCATCACGAAGAGCGGTTGCCTATGCGAAGCACACACTCCCCCGTTGGCCTGTTACCTTGCGCCTGTCTTCTTCTGCTTGCCCTGACAACATCGCTGCGAGCGGCCCCGGCTTGTGGGGGCATACAGATCACTGCGAACCTGCAGGGCGCAAAAGGCGGCCAGATGATCGACAATGCCGGAGCGTTGTCTGCCGCAATCAAAAGTGCCCGTGGCGGCGAAACATTCCTTTTGGCGGGTGGGAATTATGGTGCCCTAAGACTCCAGAAGACGTTCAAAAAGCCGGTGACCGTCCGGTCTGCTAACCCGCTGTCACCCGCCTGCCTGACCGAGTTGCGCCTATCCCGCGCCAGCAACATCACATTCGACGGAATCGTATTCGACTATACGTTCACACCAGGCGACAAGAACCACGTCATCCGCTTCGAGATCAGAAACAGCCACGGCATTACAATCTCGAATTCGGTTTTCGACGGGGATTACAGCGCCGGGATCGGGCACGGGCGCGGACTGTTCGTACGCGACAGTTCCAAAATCACCATTTCGGATAGCGTGTTCAGCAAATGGATGCGGGCCATCACCGCGGTGCACAGCACTTATCTCACCATCCGGCAGAACCAGATCTATGAAATCCGCGCCGACGGGATGGCCTTCAGTGGCATTGATGATGTGGTGATCGAAGGTAATAGGCTGCATAATTTTCGCGCCAGCAGCGGCCGGGATCACCGCGACATGATCCAGCTCATGCGGACCACGAACACCGGCAGCAGCAATATCGTGATCCGGGACAATATCTTCGACATGGGGGCCGGCGATTACACGCAGACCATCTTCATGGGCCGAAGCGGGAAAAATACAAGCGACCCGCTTTTGCGCCATCGCAACATCCTGATTGAAAACAATGTCATCTATAACGCCCATCTTCACGGCATTTCGGTTCATGGCGTAGATGATCTGTCCATTCGCAAGAATTCCATCATCAGGGTCCCTCTGCTCAATGGTGGCAAGGTTACGATCCCACGCATCAACGTATCGGCGTCGACCTCGGTCGTGATCGAACAAAACGCCGTCAGTGAAATCACCGGCTACCAAAACCAACGCGACTGGACCGTGCTGAACAACGCCGTCATTCAGGATCTGTCCCCTTCCGCACGCGGGTTCTATGATCGTGAGTTCATCGTCTACGCGACCGGTGCGGCCAACGGCTTCCATGAATACGGTGTCCGCCCCGGCAGCGAGATCGATCGCCTTGGCGCTGGTTCTACGCTTGTCAAAAACTACCCGACCCGCCGCTGAATGGATGATATTTTGGAAACCGCACCGTCGTGATTTCGGACCTTAAGGACAAACGCCTGCTTTTGCGGTTTCTCAGTATCAGCGCTCTGGGAACGGTCGCTGACTACCTGCTGGCGCTGCTTCTGGCTTCCGCCTTGTCCGCAACTTACACTCTTGCCTCAACCCTGGGCTTTATCTTGGGTTCGGTCATCAATTACTGCGGCCACAATATTGTCAGCTATGAACACACCAGCCAAAGCACGATCTCTATCAGGGGATATGGCAAGTATTTTCTGGCGGTGCTATCTTCGCTAGCGATACGTCTCGCCGTGGTGGAGGGACTGGCCTATACCACTCCCCTGCCCTTCTGGTTCATCCTGCTGGTGGCGATTGGCGCATCTTTTATCGCCAATTATGTGATCTCAACCCTCTGGGTCTTTCGCAGACCTGGTTAAAGCTCCTCCCGCATCGGCACCCTGCGCACGCCAAGGCCAAAGACCAACGCGACTATCAGGCCAAGCGCGGTAAGAGCAGCACCGCCTTTTTCACTCCAATGCCAAGGCAGCAGAATTCTAACATCCATCCCAACCGCATCGAATGTCACGAACCCGCTTTCAGGGTCCCAGGACAGCGTCAAAGGTGCATCATCCGCAGTCATGGCCTGCATATGAGACCAATATATCAGCGCAACCTGTACAGGCTGTCCTTGCCCGGATGAAGTGGCAGGCACCTGCCACCGGCGTGGCCCATCCGGCAGGGGTTTGGCGAACCCGGATGCCGGGTCCTCGATCCTTTCCACGAAATCCAGCAGATGCTGCGGCAACGCCCAGATCGGGTCACCCACAGCCCCGGTTCGCTCTGCCAGCGGATCGAAGACCGCTGGCGGCAGATATTCCGGAGCACCAATCATGGCCACGGGTTGCCCCCGTGCGGCAATACCCCGGGCAATACGGTCGGGTATCAACAGGCCCACCATTGCGAAAGGTATCAAAAGGCATCCCGCCCCGAGCAGGCACTGCCACCGAGTGCAGCGCCCGGACAGAAAGGCATTGCCGACCGCCCCCGCCCCAAGGGCCAGCGCCAGATCGGACATGACGGTCAGCCGGTATGGGAACTGAATCTTTGCAATCACCCAGTTTTCCCAAAGCACCCGCGACAACGAGCTATTGAGCGCAAGAACCAGCACCGCTGGCAGCAGAGCCCAGATAGCTAGCTGTTTTCTGGCCTCGCCTTCCGTGACTGCAACAGCCAGCCCCGCAACCGCGCAGGCCGTCACCTGACAGAGTAGTAGGGCAATTCTGTATTTGCTGTCCGGCAATGTATCGAACCCGATCAGAAACCAGTTTTCGGGCACAAGCACTGGCGTGTAGAGCCCCTCTGGCGACACATCACCCAGCAAAACCAGCGCTGGCATCCAATAAACCGCAGAGGCCGCAACACCAGCCCCACCCATCATCACGAGGATCACAAGCGCGCGGATAAAAGGGGTGCGATGGACCAGAAGCCATGCGGCAACGACGATCCCCAGAACATGCACAACCAGCAACAGAGTCGGAAGATGGCTGACGCCCAGCCCAGCAAGCCCGACCGGCAAGGACCATGCGGGCCGGTGATCACACAGAGCCACAAGCACCCCATGACAGACAAGAGGAACAAAGACGTATGCCGCAAATTCTCCGGCCGCCTGACGGACCACCCAGTCAATACCCAGGTGGTAGGGGGCCAGCGCCCAGATGAAAGCCGCGATCAGGGCAGCCACTGGGGGCAGGAATTGCCGTGCCAGAACCCAGAACGACACACCTGACAGCCAGCACAACAGCCCTCCGGTCAGGCCGAACAGAACTTGTGGGCTGCAACCGGGGCACAGCCACTGCGCCGGACCCGCGGCTACATAAAAAGGAAAGGGTGCGTAAAAGAAGAAATCGAGCCCGCCGACCCCATCCCACAGCGCCGGCAATACCCGAGGATAGAGAGCACCGGTATCGAGAGCTTCTGAAAAGGCCACTGTCCAGCTCAAGTTGAAACCAAAGGAATGCCCCACAGGTGTCCCGATTGCGGCAAAAGCAAATAGGCCGATGGCCAGCGCAGCACATGCGATCACCCCGATCCAGAGCTTGCTAGACACTTGTATCCTCTGTTTTTCCTGAAACTCAGACACGGGATCAGGGTTCCTGCTTGTCAGAAAAGATGTGCGAAAGATGCGGCTCCAGCAGCGCGGCCACAAGCCAGTTCGCGCCCGCCTGGTTGAGATGATCATCGTCCATGTAAATCGGCTCACCCTCCATCAGGATGCGGCAGGATGCGTCACACAGAACATCCGCCGGTCTTGCCAGGATTGCATCGAATTTCCGGCTACCCTCGGACAGGATCGCATAAGCGCGGGCGTTGCGGCGATCAAACTCTTCCCGTGTCGGCGGCGTGCGCAATTCTGTTCCAAAGGCGATGCTGGCCGCAAAAGCATTGGGGACGTTGAACCCGATCTCTGGTATGGTTCCAACGACCACAACATCGATATCATGATCTTTCAACCGCTGAAGCAGGCGCTCAAACCCCTGTGCGACATGGATTGGGTTGTTCTTGATACCCGTCGGCGGTTTCCCGGCAGCCGCAAGATGGGCGGACCTGCCAGACTCGCCTGGCGCCCGGACCCCTTCGGTCACCAACGCCCAACGCGCCACAACGACAACCGCATCAACATCGGGCCGTTGTTCGATATAGCTCATCACGTTTTCATTGTGGACGTCACATGCGTGTTCGGCTGGCATGTCGGCGCGGCGTATACCCATCAAAGGCGGGCAACCCAGCTTGACAAAGGCCTGCCCCGAGATGTTGTGGTCTGTAAGCCATAAATCGATGCCGGACAGCAAAGCGCCGGCATGGGAATCCCCCCATACGACAATATGGCCCACACTCTGTTCCCCGGGGGCGGTGCCTATCGGGCAGGGGTCTTGGTCTTCGGACCATCCTATGCACCCATACATCAAGTCATGCGGGGTTTTAAACCTGTTCAACTCCTGCGCCAAATCGGGCGGTATTCTATCGGGAAACCCTTCTTTCAGAACGAGCGTTCCCGCAGCTGCCAGTATGAGCGCGACCCCGGTTCCGGCCCCCACGAATATGGCACACCTCGAATATCCGCCTTTGATCGCGGACACCCGAAAGGGCCGCTCGATCAGAAAAAGGCTTGCCGTTGCCAGCAGGACCGATAGGACCACACATATCAGTGCCGTTCCGGTTGACAGGTCAACCCGGCCGTATTGCACCCGTGCGGCAACCAGAACAGGCCAATGCCACAGATAGAGCGAGTAGGAGATCAACCCGACCCAGACCATCGGGCGCAGGCTCAGAACTCTGGTGGCCATGGATCCGCCGTGCATCCCTGCCCAGATCAGGAACGCGGCCCCCAGACAAGGCGGTACCGCCATCAAGCCGGGAAAGGGCGTGTGGTCCGAGATTATCAGGATACTGCCTGCAATCATGATCAGCCCGAACAAGGCAACCGCTTCGATCGCGACCGGGCGGCGCAATACCGGGAACGCACCGATTGCCAGCAAGGCCCCGATCCCCAGCTCCCACACCCGCGTGGGTGAAAGATAGAAATTCCCAACAGGGTGCGCCGTGGTGGCCCAAGTCGAAAGACCCAGTGACAAAAAGGAAATTAGCGCAATGGCACCAATCCAGTACTGGCGTGAGAATCTTGCCAGCCCCCACAGCAAAAGCGGAAAGAACAGATAGAATTGCTCTTCGACCGCCAGAGACCAAGTATGCAGCAGCGGGGCCAGTTCGACCCCGCGTCCGAAATAGTCGCCCGCATCCAGCCAGAACCAGACATTCGACACAAACAGCAGTGTCGCACCTGTGGACTTGGCTAGATCGTCATACTGGTCCGGCAACAAAAGGAACCAACCCACCACCAGACAGACCACAAGAACCGCGAAAAGCGCCGGAAGAATACGGCGGGCTCTGCGTTCATAAAATGACAGGATTGAAAACCGGCCTTCTTGAATTTCACTCGCCAGAATACTGGTGATCAAAAAACCCGAAATCACAAAGAAAATATCTACGCCTACAAACCCGCCGGGAACACCCGCAACTCCGGCATGATGCAGAACCACAGGAACAACGGCAACGGCACGAAGCCCATCTATGTCCGGTCTGTAAAAACCTTTAGACACATTACTCACACATATTCCTTAACCAGATGATTTTAGTTATCTCCGTTCTCAGGTCCAATCAAGTTCAAGGGGCAAAGCCGCAAATGGTCCGCAGGTGATCTTCTAGTCCCGCCCCGCGACCCGCTTGGCCACATATCCCAGAAAGGCCCGCTGCGGATTTCTGATCTGCGGGCGCCCTGACGCGGCCCAATAGGCCAGCCAGTCCGCCTCCAGCGCATAGACATCGCGGCCCGGC